>NZ_JAHSQD010001122.1 GCF_020103755.1 Streptomyces sp. LS1784 | reverse complement strand
GTTCGGGCAGCGGCCGGCGCCGGGCGGGCGGCCGCGCCGCCGGGCGGGTGCGCCCCAGGGAGTCCGTGCTCGTGGTGGCCGCCCGGGGCGTCGGCGAGCTGTGCATCACGCTCGGCCTGGTGATGCTGCTCTTCGTTGCGTACCAGCTCTGGTGGACCAACGTGCAGGCCGACGAGGCCGCCGACGGGGCCCGCAACCAGCTGGAGCAGCAGTTCAACGCGGCTGCCCCGCCCGCACAGCCGGGCCGGCCGGCCCCGGACCCGAACAAGCCCGAGGTGTTCGAGCCCGGCAAGGGCTTCGCCATCATCTACCTGCCCAAGCTGGGGTTGAAGTTCCCGATCGCCGAGGGCACCTCCAAGTCGGCGGTGCTCGACAACGGCCTGGTCGGCCACTACACCGGCACCGGGATGCCGGGCGACAAGGCGGGCAACTTCGCGCTGGCCGCCCACCGCAACACCCACGGCGAGCCGTTCCGGTACATCAACCAGCTCGGCAAGGGCGACAAGATCGTGGTGGAGACCGCCGCCGGCTACTACACCTACGAGGTCACCGGGGGCATCCCGGAGACCTCCCCCAACAACGTGAGCGTGATCAAGCCGGTGCCGAACGGCGCCGGGTACGCCGGTCCCGGCCGCTACATCACGTTGACCACCTGTACGCCGGAGTTCACCTCCAAGTTCCGTCTCATCGTCTTTGGCAAGATGATCGAGGAACGGCCGCGTGCCCAGGGCAAGCCGGCCGCGATCACGGGCGGATAGCCGCCCGGCCGCCCGGCCCGGAGGGGGAGCACCGCAGATGCAGGACGAGACCGCGCAGTCGGCCGAACCGGCGCAGGAGGCCTTCCCGCCGCCCGAGCCGCGGGCCGGGCGGGGACGGAGCCGGGCGCTGGCCGCGCTCGGGGTCTTCGGCGAGTTGCTGATCACGCTGGGCCTGGTGCTCGGCCTGTTCGTGGCCTACTCGCTGTGGTGGACCAACGTGCAGGCCGACCGCTCGGCCTCGGCCGCCGCCGACCGGCTGCGCAGCAGCTGGGGCGCGGGCCCGGACCCCGGCCCCCCGGCCGCACCCGG
>NZ_JAHSQD010001121.1 GCF_020103755.1 Streptomyces sp. LS1784 | reverse complement strand
GGGTTCCGGGGCCGCGCCCGCGGGTTGTGGGGCCGCGCCGGCCGGGTCGGGGCACGCCGGGTCCGTGCGTTCCGGGCTCGCTGGGGGCTGGGCGGCCGGCACCGGGCCTCCTTGCGCTGTACTGGTAAGTAACTTGGGTGGGGCTGGTAACGGTAGCGACTGTTCGCCCGATCGGGGAGCGGGGCGGTCCGGGAAAGTGGGGCAGGTCACGTCGCCGAACCGCCGGTTGGGCTTGCGGGCGGGGCACCGGCTCCAGTTACGCTACGACTCGTAGCGAAAGCAGTGACAACCAGGCGCCGCATCCCGTGGGACGGGAGCGGCGCGGGCGCGGGTGGGGATCCGCGCCGAACGGTCCAGGCTACCGGGGGAGGGGCGCGGCGCCCGGGAACCCGCACCGCGCGGCCCGCGCGGGGCGACTTTCCGGAGGTTGGTGCCCGCGAGCAGCGCGGACGGGGGAGGATGGTGCCATGCAGCCACGGAATTCGCGTCTCAACAGCTCCGCCCTGCGCGGTGCGGTCGACCTCGCCGCAGTGAAGGCGGCCGGCGAAGCCGCCCAGAAGGCCGAGCAGGCCCGGGCCGAGCGGGCCCGTCAGGCGGCCGCCGCCGAGTCGGCCGGAGCCGCCCCCGCCCAGTCCGCCTACCAGCTCGTCATCGACGTCACCGAGGACACCTTCGAGACCGAGGTCGTCCAGCGCTCCACCGAGGTGCCGGTCGTCATCGACTTCTGGGCCGAGTGGTGCGGGCCCTGCAAGCAGCTGAGCCCGGTCCTGGAGGGCCTGGTCGAGGAGTACGCCGGCCGCTTCGTGCTCGCCAAGATCGACGTGGACGCCAACCCGCTGCTCTCCCAGCAGTTCGGCATCCAGGGCATTCCGGCCGTGATGGCCGTGGTGGCCGGCCAGCTGGTGCCGCTGTTCCAGGGGGCGGAGAGCGCCGCCAACATCCGCAAGATCCTGGACCAGCTGATCCTGGTCGCCGAGCAGCGCTTCGGCGTGGTCGGCGTGGCCGGCGGGGCGGTCGCCCCGGGCGAGGCCGCGGCCGCCGCCCCGCAGCACCCCGAGGACCCGGCGCTGTCC
>NZ_JAHSQD010001120.1 GCF_020103755.1 Streptomyces sp. LS1784 | reverse complement strand
ACAGCCGCAGGTCGCCGAGCCCTCCAGCCGGCGCGGGCGGCTGCTGGCCGGGCCGGCGGGCCCGGTAGCTGGTCCGGTACGCGGCCGGGGAGACTCCGAGCTGGCGGCGGAAGTGCCCGCGCAGCGCCACCGGCGAACGGAACCCGCAACGGCGCGCGACATCGTCCACCGACAGTTCCGAGGTCTCCAGCAGCCGCTGTGCCTGAAGCACCCGCTGGGTGATCAGCCACTGCAACGGAGCGCTGCCGGTGAGCGTGCGGAACCGCCGGTCGAAGGTGCGCCGGCTCATGTACGCGCGAGCCGCCAGCACCTCGACGTCGAACTGCTGGTTGAGGTTCTCCAGCGCCCAGGTGACCACCTCGGCCAGCGGGTCGTTGCCGATCTCCTCCGGTAAAGACTGATCGATGTACTGGGCCTGTCCTCCGCCGCCGCGGCGGCTCGGCACCACCAGACGGCGGGCCAGAGCGTTGGCCGCTTCGGCGCCGTGGTCGCTGCGCACCACGTGCAGGCACAGGTCGATGCCGGCGGCGGTACCGGCCGAGGTGAGCACGTCGCCGTCGTCGACGAACAGCTCGCGCGGATCGACGTGGACCCGCGGGTAGCGCTTGGCCAGTGTCGGCGCGTACATCCAGTGGGTGGTCGCCGGGCGGCCGTCGAGCAGACCGGCGGCGGCCAGCACGAAGGCGCCGGTGCAGAGCCCGATGATCCGGGCGCCCTCGTGATGGGCCTTCCGCAGGGCGGTGATCGCCTCGACCGGCGGGGGCTGGGAGATCGAGCGCCAGGCCGGTACGACGATCGTGCCGGCCCGGGCGAGAGCCTCCAGGCCGTACGGCGCGGAGAGGGTCAGGCCGCCGGTGGTGGCCAGCGGGCCCTCCTCCCCGGCGCAGACCAGCAGGCGGTAGCGGGGTACCCCGGCGTCCTGGCGGTCCACGCCGAAGACGGAGAGCGGGATGGAGCTCTCGAAGATCGGGGCGCCGCCGAAGATCAGCACCGCGACGGTCTCCCGGCGGCGCCGGCCGGACAGCTTGCGCGGGGCGGAGGCCGTCACCGGGGTCGGGGAGCCGTTCGCGCCGGGCCCGCC
>NZ_JAHSQD010000112.1 GCF_020103755.1 Streptomyces sp. LS1784 | reverse complement strand
CTGCGCCGTCCCGGTGGCCGCCCGGTCGCGCTCGCCGAGGGCCACTCCAGCCGGCCTGGCCCCGCCGAGGACGGGCTTGCGGGTGGACTCGGGCCGGATCCAGCGGCCGTCCGCGCTCATCAGTACTGCTCCTCATCTGGGACTTCGCATCCGGACGGGCCCTGGAGCCCACGCCCCGGGGCGCGCTTCGGCCGCCGCCCCACACTGCCGGGGGCGGCGGCCGGACGTTCACGAGGGCCGGTCGGCCCTGCGGCGGGTCCTGCGGGTCGTCCTCACCGGCCCGCGGAACCCGCCCCGACGGGCTCAGCCGCCGAGCCAGGCACCGGTCGGCGCGACGGACGGAGGCGAGCTCGGACCGGCCACGATCTTGACGACGTCGGCCTCGGGCAGCACCTGGTCCCACACCTGGATGTCGGCGACTGCGCCGTGCCAAGGGTCGGCCCACTGCGAGTTGGAGCTCAGCCGGCCGACCTGAAGGGTGTTGCCGCCGCTCGGCGGCACCCCGGCCGACTTGGCCGAGGACTGCGGAGCGCCGTTGACGTACAGGGTGATCTGACCGGACGGGTCGTCGTACACGCCGGTCAGCAGCACCCACTGGTTGACCGTGGCATCGCCCTTGGACCAGGCGACCGCCGAACCGCCGCCCGGCACCTGGACCTTGAAGTACCACTGGTCGTGCCCGTTGTTGTTGGCCCGGCCCAGCGAGTACGAGTAGTACTGGCCGTCGCCCTGGCTGACCGCGCTGCGGTTGCCGTTGGGCACGTCGACCAGCACCCGCGCGGAGACGGTGAAGCTCTTGCTCACGTCGACGACCGGGGTGGACGTCGAGGCGAACGAGTCCTGGCCGCTGGGCAGTTTGAGGACCTGCCCGGAGAAGCCGGTCATCGTCCCCTGCTTGGCGTCGGCGCCCAGGTTGAGCGCGGCCGAGCCCTTCTTGGCGGGCAGCGAGCCGACGGTCGGCGGGCTGTCGATGCCCTTGACCGGCGGCGCGCTCGTCATACTGGACGGACCGGAGACCGTCGGGCTCGGCTGGCCGGTGCCCTGGGCCACCGGCTTCTTCTCCTGGCCGTGCTGGTAGTACCAGTACCCACCGCCACCGGCGGCGGCCACCACGACCACGGCGGTCACCACGCCGATCAGCTTGCGCCGGCGGCCGCGCTTGGCGGACTGCTCGTTCTGCTCGGCCAGCGCCTCCCAGTCCGGTGTGGCGGACTGGGAGACCGGCGTGCCGGACGGCGGAACCGGCGGCTGGAAGCCGCCCTGCTGCTGCCAGTGCGCCACGGGCTGGGCCGGCTGCGCGCCCGGCGGGAAGGGCTGCTGACCGACGGGCGGGCCGGGCTGCGGCATCGGCACCTGCGGCGGAACCGGCTGCGGCTGTACGGGGTGCTGCTGGACGGGCTGTGCCTGCTGCGCCGCCACCGGAGCCGGCTGCACCGGCCCCGGCACCAGCGGGGCGGGTCCCCCGCCCGGATGCGGCACCGGCGGCACCGGCTGCGCGGCCGGATACGGCGTCATCTGCTGGGGCTGCACGGGCGCAGCGGGCGAAGGCCCGTAGCCGGACGCGGGGCCGAAGGCTCCGCTCGGGGACTGCGGTGGCACACCGGTGGCCGGAGCGGCCCCCCCGGCCGGTGCCTGCTGCGGTGGCGTGGGGGGCTGGCCCGGCTCGCCACTCGGTACCGGTCGATCGCTCATGGCCCGAATGCTAGGGCATCCACCCCGCCACGCCCATGGGGGGTGCGCGGACGAAACGTCAATGCGGCTGCGGTTTCCCGCGCGCGACGCCGGCTCACGCAGTTCCGTTGTACGGCAGCTTCCAGCGCTGCGAGACGGTGTCCGCGCACGGCCTCAGGAGCACCGCCGTACCGTCCGCGAGCGCCCCGCCTGCGGTGCCCAGGCACAGCCCGGTGTCCTGGTGCTTCAACCGCTGCCCGGGGGCGGTGACCCAGCGCTGCGCAGGGCCGCCGGTGCACTCGGCCAGCGTCACCGAGGAGCGGTCGGCGGCCGGCGCCAGGCAGGCTGCTCCGCCGCGCAGCGAACCGTCGTTGCCCACCGTCCACCCGGTCGAGACGGCCTGGTCGCCGCAGGATCCGACGGTCACCGGCGTTCCGGCGATCCCGCCGCCGCCGTGCCGCAGGCAGATCCCCGGAGCGCCCGCCGGGACCTCGCCGGCCGGCAGGCCGACCCGGTTGTGGAAGGCGAAGGAGTTGCTGCGCAGGCCGGTCCCGCCGCTCCAGACCTCGAAGCCCGCCTGCACCCGGCACAGGTAGGAGCCCTTGGGGACGTACCCGCGGGCCATCGCGTCGGCGGTGAACAACCGCAGGTTGAGGCCGCGGGTGGTGTGGGTGGGTGCCGTGCGGACGTAGCTGATCACGCTGTGCGGGCCGGTGATCGGCGCCTGGTAGACGTGGTAGCCGGCGTCGCCGAAGGGCAGGGCGTCCGCCACCTTGTCACCGGCGGGCCGCACGTTGTCGGTGGCGTCCAGCCAGATCATCACCTCGGCGCTCTCCCCCGGGAGGCAGTTGTCCGGGCTGGAGCCGTACCAGAGGTCGAAGGAGAGGTTGAAGGAGCCGCTCACCCGGCCGTTGGCGTCCCAGTCGGCGGTGGCGTCGCCGAGTGCGCTGACCGGCACCGGCAGTCCGCTCGCGCCCGGGGCCGTGGAGACGTTGGGGTAGGCGCCCGGGGCGAGCGGGTTCTTCGGAACGAAGTCGTCGGTCCGGGACAGCGTGAACCCGCTGTCCCCGACCGGGTCCACACAGACGGTGCCGGCGGTGTTCCACGGGTTCGGTTCGAGGACCTTGGCGCCGCCGTCCAACGCCAGCTTGGGGAACGGCTCCTGCGCGGTCGAGCAGAGACCCGGCCCGGACGCCACCGTCGTGGCGGCCGGCGGCTCCACCGCCCCGACCTCGCCGCTGCACCCGGCCAGCATCGCGGCGACCGCACCGAACGCGGTGACCGCCCGCAGGCCCCGCGCCAAGCGCCCGGCCGTGCCGTCCTCGATGATCATCACTCTTCCCCGAACCGTCCTCGCCCGTCGAGCGGACAACCGTACACAAGCGCTCCGGCCGCACCCTCGTTCACATCACGATCGGAACTCGATATCGGTTCCTGGTGGCTGACGGAAGAGGGGGGAGCGAACTCCGTGCGATCGGTCCCGTACGATCCTGGCGTCCCCTGGTGCCCGAGCGACAACGGCCGCCGGGCGGGGACGGTTCAGACTCAGTACGGCTTCGGGGGAGTAGAGCACGTGACTGTCACCGAGAGCGCGCGACTCGCGGGAGGCGGTCAACCGCCGGTCTCACGACGCCGCAGCCGGCGCGACCCGGCCGCCCGCAACCGGTGGGGCCTGCTCCCCCAACCCCCGGACAACACCGAGAAGTACCTCTACGCCCGCACCAACCTGTGGGTGCTGACCTGCTTCTCCCTCATCAGCTTCGCCTGCATGGTGGCCAGCGAGATCGGGCTGCTGAGCGCGACGCCGTGGTTCCTCTTCTTCGTTCCGCCGCTCGCCTTCACCATCGTCTACTACCTGATCTCCCGTTGGGTGCACGGCTTCAACGAGACCTTCGACCTCTCCGCCCACCGGGCCCTGGTCAAGTCCTGGCAGCCCGAGCGCTATCCGACCGTCGACATCTTCCTGCCCGTCGCCGGCGAGCCGATCGAGGTGCTGCACAACACCTGGACGCACGTCGCCCGGCTGCGCGACCAGTACCCGGGCGAGGTCACCCCGTACGTCCTCGACGACAGCAACAGCCCGCAGCTCGCGCAGATGGCCGTCGACTTCGAGTTCGTGTACGGCACCCGCGACAGGCTCGGCTGGTTCAAGAAGGCCGGCAACCTCCAGTTCGGCTTCCGCAACTCCGACAGCGACTACGTCCTCATCCTGGACGCCGACTTCGCGCCCCGACCGGACCTGCTGAACGAGATGCTCCCCTACATGGAGGCCAACCCGCGCCTCGGCATCGTCCAGTCCCCGCAGTTCTTCCGCATCCTCGACTCGCAGAACTGGATCGAGCGCGGCGCCGGGGCCGTCCAGGAGCTGTTCTACCGGACCGTCCAGGTCTCCCGGCAGCGCAACGACGGCGCCATCTGCGTGGGCAGTTGCGCGATCTACCGGCGCGCGGCACTGGAGGAGAACGGCGGCACCACGCTGATCGGCCACTCCGAGGACGTGCACACCGGCTTCGACCTGCGCCGCCTCGGCTGGGACCTCCAGTACATTCCCGTCGCGCTGGCCACCGGCGTCTGCCCGGACAACGTGGGCGGCTTCTTCAACCAGCAGTACCGCTGGTGCACCGGCTCGATGAGCCTGCTCGGCAGCAAGAAGTTCTGGCAGACCAAACTGCGGCCGGTCACCCGGGCCTGCTACCTGTCCGGCTTCTTCTACTACATCCACACGGCGCTGTTCACCGTCGTCTCACCCCTCATACCGATCGTCCTGCTGCTCGCCCGCCCCGACCTGATCCGCTGGGAGAACACCGCGCTGGTGCTGCCCGGCCTGCTCTACGCGACGATCATCTTCCCGCTCTGGCACCGCAACCCCTACCGGCTGGAGGCCTGGGCCGCCCGCATGATGTACGGCTGGGCGCACGTCTTCGCCATCTGGGACATCGTGCGCCGCAACCGGATGGCCTGGCAGCCGACCGGCTCCAGCGGCGCCAAGAGGAACAAGACCCGTCGGTTCTGGATCGGCGTCATCGCCTGGGGCGGCGGAACGGCCCTGCTCTGGGTGCTGCTGAGCATCTGGCGGATGCTCACCATGGGACCGCTGAACTTCGCCCTCGTCCTCGCCTCCGGCCTCTTCTACGCCACCATCGTGGGCCGGGTCCTCGTCCAGCCACGCCCCACGGAAGCAGAGTGATCGCCATGACCGCCCACCTCCGGCGGGCCGGCCGGCTCCGTCGCCGGATGGCGCTCCCGCTGCTGACCGCCGCCGGCCTGCTGCTCGTCACCGCGTGCGGCCCCGAGGATCCCGGCTTCGCGATGCAGAAGGACCTGGCCCAGGCCGCCCCCACCGCTCCCGGCGCGACCCCCGGCGGCGCCGCACCGGCGGTGCCCGCCCAGCCCAAGGCCCTGCCGTCCGGCGTCCCGTACGACGTCACGCCGCTGCTCAAGCCGAGCCACAAGTACCTCGGCGCCGCCCTGCCCGACGTCCCCGCCACGATGGACGCGCTGCCCGGCTACAGTTCCGCGATCGGCAAGCAGCCCAACGTCCTGGAGTACTACGCCCACTGGAAGGGCGGCTTCGACACCGCCGGCGTGCGCCGGATCCACGAGGCCGGGGCACTGCCCTTCATGGCCTGGGAGCCGCACGACCGCTCGCTCGCCTCGATCGCGGCCGGCGACACCGACGACTACGTGCGCGGCGTCGCCAAGGCCGTCGCCAAGCTCAACCTGCCGATCGCCATCAGCATCGCCCACGAGATGAACGGCGACTGGTACCCGTGGGGCCGTCAGGCCGCCACCCCCCAGGACTTCGTGGCCGCCTGGCGCCACGTCCACGACCTCTTCGACCAGGCCGGCGCCACCAACGTGATCTGGGTCTGGAGTCCCAACATCACCGACCCCGCACCCAACACCCGCCTGGCGCCGTACTACCCCGGCGACACCTACGTCGACTGGGCCGGCATGACCGGCTACTTCACCCGCACCGGGCCGAAGACCTTCGACGCCCTCTACGGGCCGACCATGGCCGAGATCCGCACCTTCTCCAACAAGCCCTTCTTCATCAGCGAGACCGCCTCCGAGCAGGGCAAGCGCCAGCACGCGGACATCGACCAGCTGTTCTCCGGGCTGGAGGCGCACGACGACATCGTCGGCTTCGTCTGGTTCAACATCGTCAAGCGGGCGGACTGGCGGGTCGAGGCCGTCCCGGACACCCTCGCCGCGTTCAAGCAGCGCGTGTCCGACCCCCGTTACGGCTTCGACATCCGGAACCCCTGATGAGCACTGAATCCGACTTCCCTCCCGTCCCGCACGGCCGCTCCGCCCAGGACCGCCCCGCCCACGGTCCGACCGCCGAACCGGACCCCGACCCCGCCGGGCCCCGCACGGCCGTGGCGGTGGACAACCCCGACGGCGTCGAGCTGGCCCCGTACACCATCCCGCGGGTCCCCGCGATCGGCTGGGACCCGGGCCCCAGCCCCCGCCGCCGCTGGATCGCCCGCGGCCTGCTGGGCGCCGTCCTGACCGTCCAGGCCGCGCTCTCGCTGCGCCTGCTGGCCGCCGCGCACCCCGACGAGGCCGCCGCCATGGTCTCCGGGCGCCAGCAGCTGGCCCACCTGCTGCACGGCACCCCGGTCACCACCGACCTCGTCGACCGGGTGCACGGCTCGCCCTGGCTCTACCCGCCGCTGGCCGGCGCCGCCGCCGACGCCAACGGCATCTGGGGCACCCGGCTGCTCAGCCTCGGCTTCGCGCTGCTCACCACGGTGCTGCTGTACTCGCTGACCAGGCGCCTGTTCAACGAGCGGGTCGCCATCTGCGCCATAGCCGTGTACGCCGTCCTCCAGTCCACCGTCGTGGTCGGCTTCTACGCCGCGCCCGAGTCCCTCGCCGTACTACTGGTCGCCCTCGCGGCCTGGACCACGGTGTTCACCGCCCGCCGCCACCCGGCCCTGGCCCTGCTCGCCGCCCCACCCACGGCACTGGCCTGCGCCGTGGCCTACTCCGCGGCCTTCGCCGTCCCCGCGCTGGTCGCCCTCGCCTTCGCCTGCGCCCGGCCGTACCACCGGGCCGGGCCGGCCGCCGTGCGCGCGCTGCTGGCGGCCCTCGGCACCCTCGTCCTGCTGCTCCCGTTCGGCACCCTGGGCAAGGTCGCCGGGTGGTCGCCCTCGCACGGCAACGCCCCCGGCTCTGCCGGCTCGATCCTGCTCGGCACGCTCCAGTGGGCCGGTCTGTTCACCGTCCTCGCGGTGGCCGGCACCATCGCCTACGCGCGCCGCGAGCAGATGAACGAGCACGACGCGCCGGAGAAGGACGCCCTCCCCACCTCCCGGAGCCGGCGCGCCCTGCTCGGGGCCACCCTGACCGTCACCGCCCTGCTGATCCCCGCCGCCCACCTGTGGACCGGCACCTCCGGCGCGCTGTTCCGCCACCTCGGCTACGGCATGCTGCTCGCCGCCCCGCTCGCCGGGGTCGGCCTGACCCGGCTGGTCGGTGCCCACTTCCGCCATCCCCAGCTCGGCATCCTGGTGTGGGTCGCCCTGCTCGCCCTCGGCCTGGAGCAGTCCGCCCTGCGCTACCAGAACGGGCCCGACTCCGGCCGTCTGCTGGCCGTCCTGCGGGCCCACACGCAGCCCCAGGGCCGCTACCTCACCGAGGTCGACGGACTCGCCGAGTACTACCTCGGCAGCGTCTCCAAGCCCGAGCAGTGGGTCTCCGCGCGCACCGGTACGGAGTACCGCGACGGGGCCGGGGTCCAGCATCACGGCGACGACGGCAGCGCGGCCGCGATCCGGGACGGCTGGTTCACGATGGTCGTCCTCGACAGCACCGCGCCGAGGGCCACCGACCGGGCCCTGAGCGAGGCCCTGACCGCCGCCGGGCACTACCGGCTGGTCGCCCAGTTCACGTCGCCGACCGGCGATTCGAGTACGTACAAGGTCTATCTCAAGCACTGACCGGCCGCCCGGCCCACGCACATCTGCGACACGACAGGCACAACATATGGTGCCGCCGCAGTCTGGCGGCACTACATGTATGCTCACTCCTGCTGTCGATGCAGGGGAACCCGGTGCGAATCCGGGACTGCCCCGCAGCGGTGTGCGGGCGGCTCCAGCAGCCGTCCCGCGAGTCCGATTACCTGCCGGACAGCGTGCGCCACGGCCCTCCCGCAGAGGCCGCGCCGGCACCAGCAGTACCCCTCCGGGCCTCGCGGGCGGGCCGGGGAGTAACCGTCGCGCGACGCCGTCTGCGTTCGCGCCGTGCTCCCCTGCCCAGATCGGCCCGGTACCCCCGATCACCGCCGCCGATCGCCGCCAGGAGAGAGCGCCTTGACCATCGCCGCCTCAGCCACCCTGCCCGCCCAGGGCTCCGGTACCGCCTTCACCGACCCGACGGTCTCCGACCCCGGCGGCGCCCTGCTGCGGCTGCTCACCGACCGCAGCACCGACCTCACCGAGGTGGACCCCGGCCATGTCGCCGCCGCCGCGCTGCGCGGCCGCCACGCCGGCTCGGACTTCGCCGAGCTGCGCGGGCTGGCCGTGGACGCCGCCGCGTCGATGATCGCCGAGGACCCCCAGTACTCGAAGCTGGCCGCCCGCCTGCTCGCGCTGGAGATCGTCGACGAGGCGACCAGCCAGGGCTCGGTGTCCTTCTCCGCCTCGATCGCCGTCGGCCACGCCGAGGGCCTGATCGGCGACACCACCGCGGCCTTCGTCGCCAAGCACGCCGCCGCCCTTAACGGGCTGATCGACGCCGCGGGCGACGACCGCTTCGAGTACTTCGGCCTGCGCACCGTGCAGTCCCGCTACCTGCTGCGCCACCCGATCACCCGCAAGGTGATCGAGACCCCGCAGCACTTCCTGCTCCGCGTCGCCTGTGGCCTGGCGGTCGGCGACAGCGAGCAGTCGGTGCGCGAGGTGGCCGAGCTGTACGGCCTGATGAGCCGCCTGGAGTACCTGACCTCCTCGCCGACGCTCTTCAACTCCGGCACCCGCCACCCGCAGATGTCGAGCTGCTACCTGCTCGACTCCCCGCTGGACAACCTGGACTCGATCTACAACCGCTACGCGCAGATCGCCCGGCTGTCCAAGCACGCCGGCGGCATCGGCCTGTCCTACTCGCGCATCCGCTCGCGCGGCAGCCTGATCCGCGGCACCAACGGCAAGTCCAACGGCATCGTGCCGTTCCTGCGCACCCTCGACTCCTCCGTCGCCGCCGTCAACCAGGGCGGCCGCCGCAAGGGCGCGGCGTGCGTCTACCTGGAGACCTGGCACGCCGACATCGAGGAGTTCCTGGAGCTCCGCGACAACACCGGCGAGGAGGCGCGCCGCACCCACAACCTCAACCTGGCGCACTGGATCCCGGACGAGTTCATGCGCCGGGTCAACGCCAACGAGGACTGGTCGCTGTTCTCCCCGGCCGACGTGCCGGAGCTGGTCGACCTGTGGGGCGCCGACTTCGACGAGGCGTACCGCAAGGCCGAGCTGGCCGGCAAGGCCGTCCGCACCATCCCGGCGCAGACCCTGTACGCCCGCATGATGCGCACCCTCGCGCAGACCGGCAACGGCTGGATGACCTTCAAGGACGCCTCCAACCGCGCCGCCAACCAGACCGCTCTGCCGGGCCGCACCGTGCACTCCTCCAACCTGTGCACGGAGATCCTGGAGGTCACGGACGACTCCGAGACCGCCGTCTGCAACCTGGGCTCGGTCAACCTCGGCGCCCACGTGGCCGCCGGGGCCTGCGCCGACGACCTGCTCGGCGCCATGGACTGGGAGCGGCTGGACGCCACCGTGCGCACCGCCGTCACCTTCCTCGACCGCGTGGTGGACATCAACTTCTACCCGACCACCGAGGCCGGGACGTCCAACTCCCGCTGGCGGCCGGTCGGCCTGGGCGTGATGGGCCTCCAGGACGTCTTCTTCAAGCTGCGGCTCGACTTCGACTCCGCCGAGGCGAAGCAGCTGTCCACGCTGATCGCCGAGCGCATCATGCTCACCGCGTACGAGCGCTCCGCCGACCTGGCCGAGCAGCTCGGCCGCCACGAGGCGTACGGCGAGACCCGCGCCGCCCGCGGCGAGCTGCACATCGACCACTTCCCGACGGCCGCCCCGCAGTGGGCCGACCGCTGGACGGCGCTGCGCGCCCGGATCGCCGAGACCGGCCTGCGCAACTCGCTGCTGCTGGCCATCGCGCCGACCGCGACCATCGCGTCCATCGCCGGCGTGTACGAGTGCATCGAGCCGCAGGTGTCCAACCTGTTCAAGCGCGAGACGCTGTCCGGCGAGTTCCTCCAGGTCAACCCGTACCTGGTGCGCGAGCTCAAGGAGCTCGGCGTCTGGGACCAGCAGACCCGCGACGCGCTGCGCGACGCCAACGGCTCGGTCCAGGAGCTGAACTGGCTGCCGGCCGAGGTGCGTTCGCTGTACCGGACGGCCTGGGAGCTGCCGCAGCGCGCGCTGATCGACCTGGCCGCCGCCCGCATGCCGTACCTGGACCAGAGCCAGTCCCTGAACCTGTTCATGGCGGCGCCGACCATCGGCAAGCTCAGCTCGATGTACGCCTACGCGTGGAAGGTCGGTCTGAAGACCACCTACTACCTGCGTTCGCGCCCGGCCACCCGCATCGCCCAGGCCGCGCCGGGTGCCGCCCGCGCCGCCGCGCCGGTGCCCGTGAACACCCCCTCCCTCACCCCGGAGCAGGAAGCCGCCATCGCCTGCTCCCTGGAGAACCCCGAGTCCTGCGAGGCCTGCCAGTGAGCACCCCTGAAGACCGCAAGATGCTGCTCGACCCCGGCTTCGAGCTGACCCTGCGCCCGATGCGCTACCCGTCGTTCTACGACCGGTACCGCGACGCGATCAAGAACACCTGGACCGTCGAGGAGGTGGACCTGCACTCCGACGTCGCCGACCTGGCGAAGCTCAGTGAGGGCGAGCGCCACCTGATCGGCCGGCTGGTCGCGTTCTTCGCCACGGGTGACTCGATCGTCTCCAACAACGTGGTGCTGAGCCTCTACAAGCACATCAACTCCCCGGAGGCGCGGCTGTACCTGAGCCGGCAGCTGTTCGAGGAGGCCGTGCACGTCCAGTTCTACCTGACGCTGCTGGACACCTACCTGCCCGACCCGGAGGACCGCAACGCGGCCTTCGCCGCGGTGGAGAACATCCCCTCCATCCGCCAGAAGGCCCAGTTCTGCTTCAAGTACATGAACGCGGTCGACCACATCGACTCGCTGCAGACGAAGGAGGACCGCCGCGCTTTCCTCCTGAACCTGATCTGCTTCGCGGCGTGTGTCGAAGGCCTGTTCTTCTACGGCGCGTTCGCGTACGTGTACTGGTTCCGGTCGCGCGGTCTGCTGCACGGCCTGGCCACCGGCACCAACTGGGTGTTCCGCGACGAGTCCATGCACATGGACTTCGCGATGTCGGTCGTCGACACCGTGCGCGAGGAGGAGCCCGACCTCTTCGACGACGAGATGGCCAAGCAGGTCACGGAGATGCTGGAGGAGGCCGTCGAGGCCGAGCTCCAGTTCGCCCAGGACCTGTGCGGTGACGGCCTGCCCGGCATGAACACCGCCTCGATGCGCGAGTACCTCCAGGCTGTGGCCGACCAGCGCCTGGCCCGCCTGGGCCTGCCGATCCGGTACGGCTCGGCCAACCCGTTCGGCTTCATGGAGCTCCAGAACGTCCAGGAGCTGACCAACTTCTTCGAGCGTCGCGTGTCGGCGTACCAGGTGGCCGTCGAGGGCTCGGTCGCCTTCGACGACGACTTCTAAGAGGTCGGATACGACAGTGGTGCCCCGCACGGCCGCAGCCCGTGCGGGGCACCACTGTTGTTTCAGTCGGTCGGAAACTCCCCGGACTTGACCCCGGCGAGGAAGGACGCCCAAGCATCGGCCGCGAAGACCAGCGCCGGCCCACCCGGCTCCTTCGAGTCCCGGACCGCCATTGCCGCCGACCGGGTCTGGGCCTCAAGACAGTTCCCGCCCTGCCCGCTGTAACTGCTCTTGCGCCACTCACCTTCAGGGACGGCTACGACCTCGGCCACTTCTACGCAATCGCTCTGCGCGCCCGAGTACGACGACTTACGCCACACGATGCCTCCGAGACCCACCGCGATCACGTCTCGCCTCCACAGACCAGTGACGCTAGCCCAGCCACATTCAAGCGATCGAGACGTATCTACCTATCCGAGAGTTCTCCGGCCTTCACGCCCCGAACGAACGCGGCCCAGGCATCGGCAGTGAACGCCAGAGCTGGCCCACTTGAGTCCTTCGAGTCCCGAACAGCCATCCCGCCCACCATCAACAGCCGGGTCTCCACGCACTCGTTCGCCTGGGCGCTATAGCTGCTCTTGCGCCACCCCTGAGTGGCACTGTCCGGCACAGTCACGCGCTCACACCCCTTCTGATCTCATCGTCATGTCGCCGCCGCGATGGCCGCGATCATATCCAGCGACTCCTTGGGGTTCAGAGCGGCCGATCGCAAGTATTCGAAGACCAACCCATAGCCATCCAGTTCGCCTTGCTGCTCCAGATAATGGCTGCTTGTCAGGGTTTCCAGGAAGACCGCTCCGGGAGTAGGCGAGTCAGAGAAGCCGTACATCACGAAGGCTCCACATGCGCCGGCAGTAGCACCGACCTCCAGCGGCACCACTTGCAAGGTGACGTTGGGGAGCTGCGCCATCTCCGCGAGATGTTCCAACTGCTCCTTGTGAACCTCCACCCCTCCCACCGGACACCTGAGCGCAGGCTCCCAGATGATCGCCCAGAATCGGGCCGGATCCGGCTTCGCGAGAACTTCCTTCCGCTCCATACGGATCTCGACCAGCTGGTCGATGCGCTCTGGTCGGACGGCAGCAGGGTTGGCTTCAAGTAGGGCGCGAGCGTAGCGCTTCGTCTGCAACAAGCCCGGCACAACCATGGTCTGCCACATGCGGATGTAGCGAGCATCATCTTCCAACCCGAGAACATCGACATACGCCGATGGGATGGTGTCGCCGTAGTCGTGCCACCAGCCGCGCTTCTTGCTCTCCCGCGACAACTTCTCCAGAGCTTCACGCTCCCTGACGCCCACCCCGTACAGATCCAGCAGGATCCCGAGGTCCAGCCGACGAACGCCCGAAACCCCGGTCTCTATGCGGCTGATCTTGGCGCGGGAACAAGCGAGGGCCTGAGCCGCGTCCTCCGTCCCCTTGCCCGCAACTTCGCGAAGGCGGCGAAGTTCCGAGCCGAGTCGCCGGGCGCGGACAGTCGGCTTCGATTCATCAGCCATGCGCAAGTCCTCTCACCTAACGGCCACAGTGTGCCTTGTGACGGTTCGTCAATCCAGCGTAACCACATCTGCATCGTTGCAGTTGTTTCGCTTGCAGGTTGCACCAATCCAGGTGCATGCCACCTGGCGTAGTGAGTACCGCCACACAGCGTTACTTCGGTGGGGCTCACCACCGGGCATCCCCATGCCTTCTTCAGCTGTCTTCACCCCGCACCACCGGAGGTGGCCCCGCCATGCCTGAAGCCGTCTTCCCCTCCCCCATCGAGCAGACCTGCCGGCTCACCCGGCACCGAAAGTCCGCCCGAACCGCCCGCCGGAAGCTCCACGACTTCCTCCTCCCCCACCCCTCGGGCGAACTCCTCCTCCCCACCGGCGAGTTGCTGGTCAGCGAGCTGGTCACCAACGCCATCCAGCACTGCCGCGCCCCGCGCGACCGGCACATCCTCGTCCGCTTCCAGCTCTCCCCGGACGACACCCTCCGCATCGAGGTGCACGACGCCGACGGCGAGAAGCCCGCGCCCCGCCCCATCTCCACCTCCTCCGAGACCGGCCGAGGCCTGTTCCTCGTGCAGGAGTTGGCCACCCAGTGGGGCTGCTGCCCGCGCGAGGGCGGGATCGGGAAGGTCGTCTGGTGCCACATCTCCCCCGAGGCGGGCGCCGCGTGAGCGCCGTCCGGGCCGGGATCGCCGGCATCATGCGCCCCACCGACTTCCCCAGCGTCGACCACGCCCTCCCCGTCCTCTGGGAGCGGGTGCGCGAACTCCCCATCCGTGAGGCCCACCGGGACTTCATCCGGATCTGCATCGGACCCGGCGGCGGCGAGGGCGTCGCCCGCTGCCTCAGCCGTAACGACACCTGGAGCACCACCCTCTACGTCGGCGAGATGACCGACTGGACCGCCCACCCGATCACCATCGCCACCATCGACCAGCCCTGAACTCCCCCGCCCCCGAACGGCATTCACGCCGGGCGGGGGCTACCGAACTCGGGGCAGAGCTGTGGAAGCTTCGACAGGCTTCCGGCGAGGAGGCCAAGGCCGTGGCGCGCAGAGCCGTCACGCCGCCGAACAAGTCGAACAAGACCCATCAGCCACCAGATCCGTCTGGGCCTCACGACGCGGGAAGTCGGCCGGTCCGACTTCTCGCGCACGGGTTCGGTGGGACCACCTGGGCGTTGGACCTTTGCCTGCCGGCCGGCTCACCACCGCATCGGCCTCCGGCGCTGCCGGGCCGACCTCTTCCCCTCATTCTTCCGCCCAGGTCCTGGGCGGGGCGGGGCCGTTCCATGCCGCCCCGAAGCGATACCGAAAGGTGCAGACGATGACCGATCACAACCTGTACGAACTCGACCTCTCCCGAGTCGAGTTCAACCGCGCGTGCGGCGGCAACCAGGGCGGGGGCGACGACGGCGAGTCGTGCGTGACCCTCGGGCTGGTGCAGCACGGTGTCTTCGCCCTCGGCGACAGCAAGCGTCCCGACCGCGAGCCCCTGCTCTTCACCGCCGAGGAGCTGACCAACGCCGGGATCGACCCGGCTCGGTTCGGCCTGCGCGCCTGACACCTCCCGAACCACCCCGGCCGTCCGCAATTCCGTGCGGGCGGCCGGGGCACCAACCACACCGAGGAGCAGCACAGTTGCACTTCCACGGTTACGAATGGGCCGGCGACGGCCGGCTTCTGGCGAAGGAATCCGAGCGCCGACCGATCGACCGCGCACAATTCGGCCACTCCGACCTGCCACCTCTGATGACAGGCTGGTGGCTGCTGCGGCCCGCCGCCCAGGTCCGGAGCACCTGGTCAACACCGGCCGATGCGGCCGACTGGCTCGTACAACGCTACGCGGAGCACGCGCCCGGCGGAGACCCCTGGCTCCCGCTCTCCACCCGCCGACAGCACGCGCTCGACCAACTGGCCGATCACTCCGACGTGGTGTGGTCCCGATGGGTCTCCGACAGCCGATGGTCCGGCCACTACGTGATCGTGTGCCCCAACCGCATCTGGACCGACGTCCCCTGCCCAGCCGCGGCGGACGGACCAGCACGGCGTCAGAAGTCGCCCTCCCAGTCCGGCGTGTAGAAGGTGGCCTCGCTGACCACGGTGTCTCCGGCCCTGACGGCCCCGACCCAGATGTTGGTCCCCTCCACCCCGCCGTCTCCGCGAGGGGTGAACCTCAGGAGCGTCCCGCGATCCGCGGCGATCTGCTCCAGGGCCGCGTCGACGTCGGATACCGCCCTGCCGGTCAGACGGATGCCCTCGAATTCCACCTGGGGGCCGGTGCGCCCGTGCACGGTCACGGCGGACAGCGTGGGAATGCCTTCACGGCCCCAGTAGTGGGCGGTCACCCCGGCACGGTCGAAGTGGTCCTCTTCCAGGGACCACGGTCCGACCCCCTGCCAAGCCCAGGCGTGGAGTCCTCTGCGCGCGGCCGGCGATTCGCCGTCCAACACGGCCGCCACCTGGGGTGGGCTCATCCCGAACCGCAGCGGGCCCACCCCCTCGGCGGGTGTCCAGTCCCAGCGGGGCCGATCACTGTCAGCCGCCACCGGCCAGGCCCCGGGGTTCGCGTCCAGCTCGCGGACGTCGCGCCACCGGACGACCGGCTCGGAGCCGTACGGGTCCTCGGCCACCTCGGGGCCCGTGATCAGGACGCTGGTGAGCAACGTGTCGTTTCGCCCCGTGCCGCCCTTGGGCGACGGACGCCAGTCCTGCTCGACGCCCAGGGACACCCCCCATGCCGCCACCTCGGGATCGCCGCTCCGGTTCACCCGCACCAAGGCCCCCTCCCGGGCGGCGAGTTCGCGGATGTCCGCACCCACCTCGGACGGAACACGGCCGGTCAACTCGATGTCCCGCAGCCACACCGACGGCCCGTCCAGCGCGCCGAACGCCACCGCGACGAGCCGCGGCCCTCCCCGGAAGATCGCGGTCACACCCGCGTCGTACCTCTCCCAGCCGTACGAGAGCTCGACAGGCTCTTGCCCCAGAGCCTCCTCGACCTCATCGGGGCTCATCCCGAACCGCAGCGGCCCGACCCCCACCAGCGGGTCGAGCACCCACCGCACCCGCTCCTCGCCGGGCTTCCTGTTCCACCAGCTCACCGCCGCACCCCCACCACCCGATGATCTTGTCGGCCACCCTAGGCCCGACCTCCGACAAGGGAGCCGACCTCTCCTCGATCGCCAAAATATATCGGCCCTGCTACGGTCGTATTCATGATGAAAGAAACCGGCGCCCAGTCCGCCACGACCGAGCTCCGGATGCCCCTCGACACCAAGGTGGTCGTCTGGGTCTTCTGCGGCACGGTCGGCGCCGGCCTCGGCTTCGCCGTCCCGTGGCTGCTCCAGTTCGCCGCCAGGCACCCGATCCCCTACGCGGACACCGTCCGTTTCCTGGGCTCGTTCACCTCCCCGGCCATGGTGGTCGGCCGGCCGCTGGTGCTCGCCGCCGTCGGGCTCCTGATCGGGATGTTCGTCACCTACCACGCCGCCACGCTGCGCATCTCGGACGAGAGCATCACCATCGTCGAGGGCGACGACAGCCGGGTGATCGCCCGCGACCAGGTCGGCGGCGTCTTCCGCCACGGCGGCAAGGTGCGGATCGAGTCACCGCTCGGACGCGTCCTCTTCGACGACGACGTCGAAGGCGGGAAGGCGGCCATCGCCTCGGCCTTCCGCCGCCACGGCTATCCCTGGGAAGGCGCCTGAGCTCCCGTGTGGCAGATTGACCGGACGGCCCCGCGCAGGGGCACGTGATCGAGAACCGAGGTCTCCCGTGTCCGCATACAAAGCCGCACCGCGAACGGTCGTCGAGGCCTGCTTCGACCCGCAGGGCACAGCCGCACTCGACTACGTCTACGACGTCGCCGCGGCGGTCGGCCTCTCGGACCAGCCGGTCCGGCTGGCCGTCCGCCGGCTGGAGGCGGCCGGCATCCTGCGCCAGGAGGGGCGGGGCCGCAAGGGCCGTCTCGTCCTGACCGACGCGGGCAGGCTCCGCTCGGACACCGACGTCCGGTTCGTCGCGCTCGCCTACGCCCAGGACGCCGGTCTCGTCCCCTGGGACGGACTCTGGCGCCTCTACACCTTCTCCGTCCCCGAACGGCACCGGTCGGAACGCGACGCCCTGCGCACCGCGCTGACCCGGCTCGGCGCCGTCCCGCTCGCGCCCGGCGCCTACGTCAGCCCCCACGACCTCCTCGACGAACTCGCCGTCGAGGCCTCCGCGCGGACCGTCGGCGCCTACCTGATCACGGCGGAGGCCACCCGTCTGACCGGCCCGGGCTTCACCGGTCCCACCGCCACCGCGGAGCACCTCTGGCCCTCGGCCGAGACGGTCGAGGCCTACCAGCCGCTCGCCGAAGCGCTCGCCGAGGAGCCCCTCGGCCCCGACCGCGGCCCCGTCGAACTGGTCGCGACCGCGCTGCGCCTGGCCGAGGCATTCACCCACGCCCTGGAGCGCGACCCGCTCCTCCCCCCGGAGCTGCGGCCCACCCCCTGGCCGCCGTCCCGGGTGCGGCGCGACTTCCACGAGGCCTGGACCGCCATCCGCGGCCGCACCCCCGACCTCTCGCTCTTCCGGGCCTTCGACACGGAACCGGCGGCCACCGGCCGTTCCTGATCCCCGCGTCCGGCACCGCTGTTCCGTGCCGGAGCGGACAACGCACAGGGCCGGTACGGAACTTCCGCACCGGCCCTGCCAACTCGGTTTCGATCCTTACGCGTTCGGCACGGTCGCGTACTTCGGGGTGCCCTCGGCCATCTGCCGCAGGGCGTCCTTGCGGTCCCGCTTCGACAGCTTGTCGATGTAGAGGGTGCCGTAGAGGTGGTCGGTCTCGTGCTGGAGGCAGCGGGCGAAGAAGCCGGTGCCCTCGACGCGTATCGGCTTGCCGTCCTTGTCGACGCCGGTGACCGCGGCGCAGTCCGGGCGGGCCAGCTCGGCGTAGGCGGTGGGGACGGAGAGGCAGCCCTCGTTGCCGTCGTCGAGGACGCGGCGGCGGTCGGCCGGGTACTCCTCCAGCACGGGGTTGATCACGTGGCCGATGTGGCGCACGCCCTCGTCGTCCGGGCAGTCGTAGACGAAGACCTTGAGGTCGACGCCGATCTGGTTGGCGGCGAGGCCGACGCCCTCGGCGGCGTACATGGACTGGAACATGTCGTCGATCAGTGCGGACAGCTCGCCGTCGAAGGCGGTGACGTCCTTGACCTCCCGGTGCAGCACCGGGTTGCCGACGACGGTGATCGGGCGCGCGGTGCCCTTGCTGAGGTCGGGCTCCTCACCGATCACCTTCACGGGCGTCTCGGGCGCCGTCCCCTCCACGTCGTGCTCGTGCTCGTGCTGCTCGGCCTGCTCCGCCATGTCTTCCGCTTCCGTAGGTCTACGCGTTACCTCACCAGGGTACTCAGCACACTTCTTCGAGATCCCGGTAAGCCCGACTTCCCGGGGCCGCCGCGACCCAGCGGTCCAGCAGGGTGCGCACGAGGTGGGCCGGGGCGGCGATCCCGCACTCGCGCTCGACCAACCAGGACATCCCGGCCGCGCCGCCCTGGCTGAGGTGGCTGAGGTGGCCGGGGTGGGCGGCGTCGCCGTCGTCGTGCGGGTCGTGGTGGGCGGCGACGCCGTCGTCCGAGGCCATCCGGCTCTCCGAGCAGGCGCGGCACAGCAGCCGCACCGAGGAGGTCCAGTCCTCGGCGGCGTAGCCGGCGTCGGCGACCAGCCGTTCCAGCGCGTCCCGGTCCCCGGCGGTGGCGGCCTGGAGCAGCACCACGTAGGTCGGCACCGGGGAGGGCGCCCACAGCTCGATCTCGTCGAACACCGGGTAGGCGACGCCGTCGGTGACCCGCTCGCCGTGCGGGGCGCCGTCGTGCAGCACCACCTCGCCCCAGCGGCGGCCGGAGGAGGGCAGCGGGATGGACAGCACCTCGATCCGGGCCGGGTCCAGCCGGCGGCCCCAGACCACCTCGGACTCGCCGTCCGGGGAGAGCCGCACCGGGGTGGTGCCGAGGTCCAGGCTGACCGGGCCGTCCGGCTGCCCGCCGGGGCCGCCGGGCAGCTTCAGCCCGTACGCCTGCCAGGCGCGGCGGGCCAGCGGCCAGTCCTGGAGGGCGGTGGCGGTGATGCCGAGGTTCCACCAGTCCGGGGCGCCGTGCTCGCGGTCCAGCAGGGCGACGGCGCGCAGGCCGGCCGAGCGGGCCTGCTCCCAGTCCCGGCGGAACTTGTGCAGCAGGGCGAGGTTGAACCAGGAATCGGAGAGCCACGGCTCCAGGTCGGCGGCCATCACCAGCAGCGCGCCGGCGTCCTCGTAGCGGCCGTCGCCGATCAGCGTGAAGGCCCGGTCGGTCGTCTGCCGCCAGGTGGCGGACGGCCGGTGCCGTGCCCGGTGGAAGATCCTCACGTTCGTCCCTGCCGTCGTCGTCCGCTCAAGTCCCGTGCCACCGTGCCCGTCCCGCCTCGGACGGCGTTCCGGGCCCGGTGTCCCGGGTCGGTGTTCCACGCTACGACCGCATCCAACCACGCTCGCCCCCGCCCGCGCTCCCCACCGCCGAGGTTGGGGCCCGCCCCTCCCCAGCCTGCCTGTCCGATCCCGCCCGCTCAACCCCTGACGCCCGGGAGCCGGTTCCCGGGCCCCGCGACGGCGGCGGACGGCCCGTGCTGCGCGAGCCCCGCGCCCCCGGGTCCGCCCTTCGGCGG
>NZ_JAHSQD010001119.1 GCF_020103755.1 Streptomyces sp. LS1784 | reverse complement strand
CGGCCGCCCCGGCCCCGGTTCCGCACGCTGACTCCGGCGAGGCCGTCGGCGCCTACCTCACCGCCCAGCTCGCGGCGGGCGGCGGCCACCTCAGCCTCACCACCCCGGGCGCCGCCCCCGCCCCCGACTACACCGCCACGGCCTGGGCCGCCCTCGCCCTCACCCAGAGCGGCCACCCCCAGCAGGCCGCCGGCGCCGTCGACTGGCTCGCCAAGGAGGGCGCCACCTGGACCAAGGGCGGTACCGACGCCGGCGCCACCGCCACCCTCCTGCTGGTCTCCCAGGCCGCCCACCGCGACACCGCCGCCCTGACCGGGCAGCTCACCGCCCTCGGTCCGGCGCCCAAGGCCACCGAGGCCCCCACCGCCAAGGCGTCCGCCCCGGCGGAGAAGGCGGAGAAGAAGGACGACGGCATCGGCCAGTACTGGTTCATCGGCGTCGGCCTGCTCATCGGCGTCGGCGGCGGCCTCCTGCTCAGCTTCCAGCGCAAGCGCAACGCGCACCTCTGATGCGCCCCGCACCCCACCCCGCCCCGGGCGGCCCGGGCCCCGCCGCGGCCGACCGCACCCGGGCCGGGCGGACCCGGTCCCTCGCCGCACTGCTCCTCCCCCTCCTCGGGGCGGTGCTGCTGCTCGCATCCGCCGCGCCGGCGCAGGCCGCCGGGTACCGGTACTGGTCGTTCTGGCGCGGCACCGAGGACGGGCGCTGGACGTACCAGCAGCAGGGGCCCGCCGTCGCGGTGCCGCCGGACGGGGCGGTGGACGGGTGGCGGTTCGCGCTGAGCCCGGACGGCGGGCAGGACGCCGCGAAGCCCCGGACGGCCGGGAGCTTCGCCGAGATCTGCGCGGACACTCCCGCGCAGGAGGGACGCAAGCGGGTGGCCGTCGTGCTGGACTTCGGGACCGCCGAGGACGCCGGTTCGCCCACCGCCCCGGTGCCCGGGCAGCGGACCGCCTGTGCCGGTGTCACGCCCCGCGCCACCTCGGCCGAGGTGCTGGCCGCCGTCGCCCCGCCGCTGCGCTACGACACCAACGGGCTGCTGTGCGCCATCGCCGGGTACCCGAAGGCGGGCTGCGGCGACCAGGTCGGCGCGGCC
>NZ_JAHSQD010001118.1 GCF_020103755.1 Streptomyces sp. LS1784 | reverse complement strand
CGGCGGCCTGCGCGGTGCCGGCGGCGAGCCCGGCGGCGGCGAGGGCGGCCGCCGAGACGGTGACGGTGAGGCGGTGACGGAGCATCATGGGGAAAGCACTCCCGGGCCGGCCCGGCCCCTCGCCGGGCGACTGTGTTCATGACAGCACCGACCGGCCGACCACCGTCAGGCCCGGGACGTGAACGCCTGGTGACCGCGTCTCCACAACCTTCGCCGTCCCGGACGCCACGCCCCGGGCCACGTGCCGAGCGGTCAGCCCCTCAGGACCGCGAGTTCGATCTCCCGGCCGGCCCGGTCTCCGGGCACCGGCAGCGCCACCCCGGAGGGCTCGAAGCCGGCCTTCCGGTACATCGCCTCGGCCCGGGCGTTGTCCTCGTGGACGAACAGCCGCACCCGCTCGATCCGGGGCTCGGTGAGCGACCACGCCCACTCCTGGACGGCCCGGATCAGGTCCTGCGCCAGCCCGGTGCCCCGTGCCTGCGGCCGGACGTAGACCCCGACCACGTGCACCTGGTCGACCGCGATGACGTCGCCCTCCAGGGCCCCGTCCCCGCCGGGCCGCTCGACCAGCCCGGTCATCGTGCCGAGCCAGCGTCCGTCCTCGGCCTCCGCGATGAACTGCGCCACGTGCGGGCCCGTCGCGGCCCGGGTGATGCGGTCCTGCCAGAACTCGTCGGGCCTGGCCGCGGCCTGCTCGTGCGTCTCCAGGAAGGCCACGGCCGCGACCGGGTCCAGCAGCGCTTCCAGGCGGATGTCCCTGGCTTGCGGCCAGTCCTCGGTCCGTACCCGTCTGATGATGGTGGCACTGGTGTTCATCGCGTGATCATTTCATCGGCACCGACAGCCCCCGCAACCGGATTCGGCACCACCGGTCGGACCGGATCGGCCCGGGACGCCTCCAGCAGTCGCGCCAGCAGCGCCGCCGGCCCGTCCGGCAGGCTGCCGTGGACGAGTTCGGTGCGGTGCACCAGCCTGGGCGCGGCGATCGACGCGTGCCCGACCCCGGGCGCCGCCGCGAGCACCGGCTCGGGCAGCAGGGTGAGCCCGTGCCCGGCCGCCACCAGCGCGAGCAGCCCGTGCAGGTCGGTGCCCTGGTA
>NZ_JAHSQD010001117.1 GCF_020103755.1 Streptomyces sp. LS1784 | reverse complement strand
GGCCGGTCTGCGTGCACTGCGGGCAGCCGCAGGTCGCCGCGGACGGCTACTGCGAGGGCTGCGGCGGCGCCCAGCCGCGCCCGCGCGACCACATGGAGAAGGCGCTCGGGGGCGTCGCCGGGGTCAGCGACCGCGGCGTGCGCCACCACCGCAACGAGGACTCCTTCACCGTCGCCGCGACCTCGCTGCCCGGCGGCGAGCCGGTCGTGGTCGCCGTGGTGTGCGACGGCGTCTCCTCCTCCGACCGCCCGGACGAGGCCTCGGAGACCGCCGTCGACGCCGCCTCCGAGTCGCTGCTGACCGCCCTGGAGGCCGGCCGGGACCCGAACCAGGCGATGCGCCAGGCCATCGCCGACGCCGCCAAGGCCGTCGCCGACCTCGCCACCGACGGCGCCGGCCCCACCCGGCCCGACCTCAACGCGCCCGCCTGCACCTACGTCAGCGCGATAGCCGCCGACGGCCGGGTCACCATCGGGTGGGTCGGCGACACCCGGGCGTACTGGATCCCGGACGACCGCGCGGCCGCCGAGCCGTTCCGGCTCACCCAGGACGACTCCTGGGCCGCCCGGATGGTCGAGGCCGGGCTGATGGGCGAGGCCGAGGCCTACGCCGACCCGCGCGCGCACGCGATCACCGGCTGGCTCGGCGCCGACGCCGAGGAGGTCGTGCCGCACACCCTCGACTTCACCCCGCACGTCCCCGGGGTGGTGCTGATCTGCACCGACGGACTGTGGAACTACGCCGAGGCGGCCACCGACCTGGCGTACTACGTGCGCCCGGACGCCCGCACCGAGCCGCTCGCCACGGCGCAGACCCTGGTGAAGTTCGCGGTCGCGGCCGGCGGCCACGACAACATCACCGTCGCCGTGCTGCCGATCGACCCGCCGGCCGCCGCCGTCGAGGAGGCCGACCAGACCCCGACCGCGCTGGACCTGCCGCTGATCACCGCGCGGCCCGCCGGCCAACCGGCCGGGCCGGAGGACGAGGACCACGAACCGACCCTGCCGGACATCCCGGTGATCGGCTCGCCCGCAGCCCCGCTGCCTCCGGCCCCGCCCGCGCCCCCGGAGGCCCCCCCGGCACCGCCCGTCCCGCCGACCG
>NZ_JAHSQD010001116.1 GCF_020103755.1 Streptomyces sp. LS1784 | reverse complement strand
CGCCGTGCCGACCGCGCCCGCCACCCCGGCCCCCTCGGCGCCTGCCCGTTCGGCCCCGGCCCCCTCCCTTCCGGCCCCCGAGGCCGCCCACGACCTACGCGAGCTGGGCGAGTTGCTGCGCCGCCAGGCCCGCGAGGACCGGCCGTGACCGCCGCCCGGCTGATCGCCGGCCGCTACCGGCTCACCGAGAAGATCGGCCACGGCGGCATGGGCCAGGTCTGGGCCGGCCAGGACGAACGGCTGCACCGTCAGGTCGCGGTCAAGCTGCTGCGCCCCGAGCACCTGGTCCCCGGCGGGACCGGCTCCGGCGGCGAACGGGCCCGCCGCAGCGACGAGTTGCGCCGCCGCTTCCTGCGCGAGTGCCGGGTCACGGCCGCGCTCGACCACCCCGGGCTGGTCACCGTCTTCGACGCCGGCGAGGACGAGGGCGAGCTCTACCTCGTCATGCAGCGCATCCCCGGCGTCAGCCTGGCCGACCTCATCGCCGAGGACGCGCCCTTCCCCGTCGAGCGCGCGGCGGCCGTCGCCGCGCAGCTGTGCACCGCGCTGGCCGCCGTCCACGCCATCCCGGTGGTCCACCGCGACCTCAAGCCGAGCAACGTCATGGTCCGCGAGGACGGCCGCACCGTCCTGCTCGACCTCGGCATCGCCACCGCCCTCGACAGCGAGACCACCCGGCTCACCCTCACCGGCGTGCCCGTCGGCAGCCCCTCGTACATGGCCCCCGAACAGGCCCTCGCCGCCACCACCGACCCGCGCAGCGACCTCTACGCGCTCGGCTGCCTGCTGCACGAGATGCTGGCCGGCGAGGAGCCGTTCCGGGCGCCCACCGCGCTCGGCGTCCTGCGCCGACACGTCGACGAACCGCCCGTCCCCCTGCGGGAGTTGCGCCCCGAGGTGCCGCAGCCGCTGGAACAGCTGGTGCTCGACCTGCTCGCCAAGCAGCCCGCCGACCGCCCTGCCGACGCCCGGACCGTGTACGCGCGGCTGCTCCCGTTGCTGCCCCCGGCCGACGGCGCAGCGCAGCCCCGCTACACCCCGCTGCCGGACCCGGCCCGCCCCTTCCGCTACCCGCACCAGCCGCAGCCGCCGGCCGCGGCG
>NZ_JAHSQD010001115.1 GCF_020103755.1 Streptomyces sp. LS1784 | reverse complement strand
CGCGCCGGCCCTGATGCCGCCCGTCGCGCTCGCGCAGGCGGACGCCCTCGGTGCGGCCGCGCTGCTCGCCCTGACGGCGCTGCTCGCCGCGGCGGTGGCGCTGCTGCCGTGGCCCATCGGGCGGATCACCCTCGGCACGGCCGCCGGGGCGGTGGCCGGTGCCTCGCTGCTGGTCGACCTGGCCTACCCGGGGCCCTACCGGCTGCCCGCGTTCTGGATGCCCTTCGAGTGGCTCGCCCTGATCGGGCTGCTCTTCCGGGCCGTCCGCCGACTGCCCGACCGCTCCGTCTGGGCGGTCAGCGGGCTGCTCGGGCTCGCGGCCGTGCTGCTGCCGCTGCGGTTCGCCCTGCGCGTTCCGCAGGGCGGCGCGGCCGGGACGGTGGGCGGGGTGCTGCTCTCGTTGCCGCCGGTGCTCGGCGTCGCGGGCGCGGCCCTCTACCTGCGGGTCCTGGACGCCCGCCGGGAGCGGGCGGTGGCCCGGGCCCGGCGCGAGCAGCGGCTCGAAGTGGCCCGCGGGCTGCACGACTTCGTCGCCCACGAGATCACCGGCATCGTGCTGGAGGCCCAGGCCGGCCAACTCCCTGGCCAGGAGCCGGAGGAGACCACCGCACTGCTGCGCCGCCTGGAGGAGGCCGGGCTGCGGGCGCTGGACTCGATGGACGAGATGGTCGGCGCCCTGCGCGAGCCGAGCGGTCCGGACGACCGGGGCGGTCCGGACGGTCCGGAGGACCGGGGCGGCCGAGCCTCCGGACGGGGGGACCTGGAGGAGCGGACCGGCGGGGCGACCACGCGCCGGCTGGGCCTGGCCGACCTCCCCGAGCTGGTCGCCCGCTTCGGCACCACGGGTGGCCTGCGCGCCACCGCCGAGCTGGCGCCCGATACCGCCGGCCGGCTCTCCGCCGAGGCCGAGGCGACCGCGTACGCCGTCGTCCTGGAGGCCCTCACCAACATCCGCCGGCACGCCCCGCAGGCCACCGAGGTCACCGTCCGGGTGGCCCCCGGCGAGGACGGCGCCGTCGAGCTGACCGTCACCGACGACGGCGGCCCCGCCCGTAAGCCGCTGCTGCGCCGCCGCCCCGGCGTCGGCGGCACCGGCCTGGCC
>NZ_JAHSQD010001114.1 GCF_020103755.1 Streptomyces sp. LS1784 | reverse complement strand
GCGCCCCGGAGGGGGTCCGCTGCGCGGAGGGCGCCGGAGGCAGGGAGGCGGGTGCGGAGCGCGCCGGGGTGAGCACGGGGCGCGCGGTCTCCGCGGGCGGCGCCTGCGCCGGGACGGACACCTGGACCGGCGCCGGGGTGGCGGCCGGTACCGGGTGCGTGACGAGCTGCTGCGGAATCAGCATCACCACCCCGGTGCCGCCGCGCGCCGACGGCCGGAAGGAGATCTGCAGCCCGTGCTTGCGCGCCAGTACGCCGACCACCGCGAGCCCCAGCCGGGTACCGGCGGAGAGCGTGGTGAGGTCCAACGGCTCGGCGGAGACGGCCTGCTCGGCCCGGCGCAGCCAGCTGTCGCTCAGGCCCAGCCCGCTGTCCTCGACGGTGACCACCAGCCCGGCGGGCACCTCCTCGACGTAGACGTGCACCTCGGCCGGCGGGGCGGAGAAGTTGGTGGCGTTGTCCAGCAGTTCGGCCAGCGCGTGCATCACGCCCTCGGCCGCGTACCCGGCGACCGCGGCCGTGCTGGCGTTGTGCAGCCGCACCCGCTGGTAGGCGCCGATCCGGCCGAGCGCGCCGCGCAGCACCGACTCCACCGCGATCGGTTTGGCCCAGCGGCGGCCCGAGCGGGCACCGGTGAGCACCGCGATGCTGTCGGCCATCCGGCCCGCCTGGGCGGTCGAGTGGTCCAGGCTCAGCAGGTCGCCGAGGGCCTCCTCGTCGTGCCGGTGCTGCATCTCGCGCAGCTCGGCGTGCATGCTCGTGGCCAGCGCCTGCACTCGTCCGGCGGCAGTCGCGCAGACCGCGAGCGCGGCCGCCCGCAGCCGCTCGCCACGGCCGATCTCCTCCCCGACCGCGCGCAGCAGCGCGTACTGGGGGTGCTTGCGGTGGACGGCCAGCGCGCTGTCCACGGCCGCGCCGGCCCGCAGCTTCTTCACCATCTCGGGCAGCACGCCCTCGGCGATCCGGGCCAGCTCGGCACGTTCGGCCTCGGCCCGGGTCCGCTCCGTCTCCGCCCCGGCCCGCTCGGTGTCGAGTTCGGCCCGCAGCCGGGCCAGCTCGGCGTGCGCGGTGGTGACGTCCGCCTCGGCCCGGGCCCGCTCGGCGCG
>NZ_JAHSQD010001113.1 GCF_020103755.1 Streptomyces sp. LS1784 | reverse complement strand
ACTGAAGAACTTCCGCGCCGTCGCGACCAGATATGACAAACGCGTCTACGTCTTCCTCGGCACGGTCACGGTCGCCGCACTGGCCATCTGGCTCCGCTCATGATCGACCGGACAGAACCTAGTGCACGCCCCCGCGTCGACACGTTCCTGGCCGGACCTTCGACGCGGGGGAGCCATCAACCGCTCCCGAAGGAGGCTGACATGTCCAACCGTAAGCGCCGCCGTACGACGCCGCGAGCATGCCCATGCCGCAACCGAGCTGCTAGCCGCAGCGATCTCCTGCACGTGGCCGCCGAGGCCAGCCTCCGCACGGTCAGCGGGCCGCTGACTCTCGCCCTTCTCAATCTCGTAATGAGGCTCCTCGACCTGCGCTGACGCCGGCTGCCGACAGGTCGGTCGTTGCGAACCATGCTTCGGCTGGCCCTGCCGGGACCGCCGCCGACCTTCGAACAGGCCTAGAGGCCCGGTTGGGGAATATCGCGTTCCTCTTCTGGATTGGTGCCTGGGTAGGGTCGTGCGAAGGGGGCGTGGGCGGCCGATCTGAAGGTGTTCCGGCGGGGTGCTGATGGCCGGGATGTCGAGCTGCGGGGTTCGACGGTGGCGCGGGAGCGGGAGCTTCAGCGGCGGGTCGAGGGGGCGCTGGAACCGATGCTGGGGGTGCGGTTCCTGGCGTCGGAGTACTCGACGGGGCCGTGGCATCAGGGGCGGATCGACACGCTGGGCCTGGACGAGGACGGCGTGCCGGTGGTCATCGAGTTCAAGCGCGGGCGCGGTGCCGGGGTGATCGCCCAGGCCGGGTCCTATCTGGTCTGGCTGCTGGCGTACCGGCACGAGTTCGAGGCCCTGGTGCGCAGACAGCTGGACGCCGATGCGGCGGAGGCGGTCGACTGGCGGCGCCCCCGGGTGATCTGCGTCGCTGGCGAGTTCTCACGCCATGACCGAGCGGCGGCCTCGCTCTACCAGCGGGACTACCGTGTGGACCTAGGCCGTGTCCTGTCGATCAGTTGAGTCGTTGATATGACTATGGGGAGTAGGGGTGATCTGACTGACGGCCAGTGGGAGCGGCTTCGGCCGCTGCTGCCGGTGAGTAACGGGCGTTGTGGCAGGT
>NZ_JAHSQD010001112.1 GCF_020103755.1 Streptomyces sp. LS1784 | reverse complement strand
GCCCGGCGCACCCGGCGGCCCCGCCTGGCACACCCGGCGGGCCGGGGCGGGGCGCGCGGCCACCCCCTCCGGCCGGATCGCGGCTTGACGGGCCCTCGGCCCGGAAGGGGCGCCGATCATATGATGTGCGGCGAATCGTGGCCGGTCGGCGGCCCGTGAGGCGAGGGGGACCCGCGTGTTCGGCATCATCAGACCGTGCAGGCACCGATTGTCCGAGCACTTGCAGACCTCCTGGATGGCCCACCTGTGCGGGCTCTGCCTCGCGCTGCGGGACGACCACGGGCAGCTCGCCCGGACGGCGACCAACTACGACGGCCTGATCATCTCCGTACTGGTCGAGGCCCAGGCCGCCCGGGAGGACTCCTCCTGGCGCCGCACCGCCGGGCCGTGCCCGCTGCGCGGCATGCGGACCGCCTCCGTCGCCAAGGGAGAAGGCGCCCGGCTCGCCGCCGCCGTCTCGCTGGCGCTCGCCTCGGTCAAGATCCGTGACCACGTCGAGGACCGCGACGGAGTCTTCGCCCGCCGCCCGGTCGCCGTCGGGGCCCGTGCCGTCACCCGGCGCTGGGACCGGCAGAGCACGGGCAGCGCCTCGACCCTTGGCTTCGACACCGCCGTGCTGCTCGACGCGGCCCACCGGCAAGGCGAGTTGGAGCGCTCGCTGCGGCCCGGCGGGTCCGTCCTGCTGGTCACCGAACCCACCGAGACCGCCACCTCGGCCGCCTTCGCACACACCGCAGTGATCGCCGGACGCCCTGGCAACGCCGCCCCGCTCGCCGAAGCCGGGCGGCTGTTCGGCCGACTCGCCCACCTCCTCGACGCCGCCGAGGACCAGGCAGCCGACGCGGCCTCGGGCGCCTGGAACCCGCTGACCGCCACCGGGGCCGACCGCGCCGAGGCCGAACGGCTCTGCCGCGACGCCGTCCACGGCATTCGGCTCGCGCTGCGCGAGGTCGAACTGACCGACCGCGCCCTGGTGCACGTGCTGCTCGCGCACGAGACCGAGCGCGCGGTGGATCGGGTCTTCGGGCCGGCCCGGCACGGCGCGAGCTGCCGCCGCCCTGACGCGGCGGGCACCGCCACCGGCGAGCACCCGCACCAGGCGCCGCCGCGGGAGACC
>NZ_JAHSQD010001111.1 GCF_020103755.1 Streptomyces sp. LS1784 | reverse complement strand
CACCGGGCCGTCGCCGGGCGGGTCCGGCTCGGGTCGGGCGCGGCGCGTCACGGCCGGGCGACCGCGCGCCGGGACGGGAGCAGGGCCAGGTGCTCCTCCCGGACGAGGTCGAACCTCAGCGCCAGTGCGACCAACTCCTCGCGCTTGCCGCCGCCCGCCCCCTCCTCGTACGGCTCGCGCAGCCTCAGCTTGGTCTCCACCAGGTAGTCGATGTGGTAGTTCACCGCCGAACGGCTCAGCCCGCGGCAGCCGGGCAGGGCACGCAGGCGGGCGAGCACCTCGGTCACCCCGGGGACGGCCGCGGCGGAGGGCGAGCGCAGCCGGGGCTCGCAGAGCGCGAGCAGGACCAGGAAGTACTTGGCGGTCGGGTCCAGGGCGAACGGGCTGACGGTGTGTTCGCCGTCGGCGCCGCCGGGACGGCCGTCGAGGTAGGCGTGCTGCGGGGCGAAGACCTTGAAGGCGGCGGGCTCGCCGAGGGCGGGCAGCAGCACCCGGGAGAGTTCGAACGGGACGGGCGCGCCGAGCCGGCCGGGCGCCACCTTGATGTGCTCCCCCGCACCCTCCAGGTTCTCCACCACATAGGTGGACGTGGTGCTGAAGTTGGACAGCCGCCAGTAGTCCTCGGCCGCGGCCACCTCTCCCGCCCGGCGGGAGACGCCCTGGTCGGGCAGCGGGATGGGGACCGGCCGGCCCGGCTCCCCGCGCCCGAACACCGCGGCCTCGCCCGGGCCCATCCGCAGCAGGCCGGGGGCCTCGCCCGGCGCCATCTCGGGCTCCGGGCCGGGTAGTTGCACGATGACCGTGTCCACGCAGCACCTCCGTGGGATCGGGTCGATGGTATCCGTCCGATTCGTCACGGAGGCAAACCGCCACCCGGACGGGTGATGGGACACCGCCGACCCTGCCCGGTGGGGCCCGCATTGCGGTCCTCCCCGGGGAGGAGGGGGTTCCTCCTTCCGGCCGGGAGGTCCGGCCGGCCGGCCGAAGCGGCCCCGGGCGGGCCCTGCCAGGCTCCCGCCATGGACACCAATTCCCCCATATCCTCCTCGACTTCCACCGCCGGACCGGCCCGGCGGGCACTGCTCGGCGCCTCCGCCCTGGGCCTCGCCGGGGCGGCC
>NZ_JAHSQD010001110.1 GCF_020103755.1 Streptomyces sp. LS1784 | reverse complement strand
CGGTGATGTCGGCCATGTGCACATGGGTCCGGACGGTGAGCGGATGCCCGGCCGGCAGGACCACAACCTGGCCCTCCGTGCTGAGTTCTTCGGTGTGGAACCCTGCCGTCGAGTCGAACGGCCGGTGCAGTAGCGCCACGTCGGCCCGGCCCTCGCGCAGAAGTCGTTCCTGCTCGGCCGGGCCGCACAGGATGACGTCGACGGGGACCGCGCCGGGTTCGGCGGCGTACGCGTCCAGCAGTTTCGCCAGCAGTTCGCGGGACGCGCTGGCCTTCGTGACCAGGACCAGGCCGGGACGGCCGGTCGAGGGAAGGGCGGCGCGGCGGGTCCGGCGCTCGGCCGCTTCGACCGCGTCGAGGGCCGCCCGGCCCTCGGCCAGCAGCACCGAGCCGGCTTCGGTCAGGGTGACGGTGCGGCTGGTCCGATCCAGCAGCGCTGCCCCGAGTCGGCGTTCGAGCTGCTGGATCGCCCGTGACAGAGGCGGCTGTGCGATCCCGAGCCGCTGCGCGGCGCGCCCGAAGTGCAACTCTTCGGCGACAGCGACGAAGTAGCGCAGTTCCCTGGTCTCCATCCGGCCACGGTACTCCGGATCAATACCTGAAAGGTATCGTTGCCCACCCAATCGGTCTTGGACCCCCGCCGGGGTCCGAGAGCAGCATGGTCCCCATGAGCGAACGAACGATTGCGCTGGTCACCGGCGCAAACAAGGGAATCGGCTACGAGATCGCCGCAGGCCTGGGCGCCCTCGGCTGGAGCGTCGGCGTCGGCGCCCGCGACGATCAGCGTCGCAAGGCCGCGGTGGAGAGACTGCGCGCGGCCGGCGTCGACGCGTTCGGCGTACCGCTGGACGTGACCGACGACGCGAGCGCGACAGCCGCCGCACGGCTGATCGAGGAACAGGCCGGGCGCCTCGACGTGCTCGTCAACAACGCCGCCATCACAGGCGGCACGCCCCAGGAGCCCACCCGCGTCGACCCCGCCACCATCCGCACGGTCGTGGAGACCAACGTCATCGGCGTCATCCGCGTCACCAACGCGATGATGCCGCTGCTGCGCCGCTCTGCCTCACCGCGGATCGTGAACATGTCCAGCAGTGTCGGCTCCCTCACCCGGCAGTCAGGGA
>NZ_JAHSQD010000111.1 GCF_020103755.1 Streptomyces sp. LS1784 | reverse complement strand
GGCCGCCGGGCCCGACCGGGCCGCCGGGGACCCGCCGCTCACCGCCCGGGACGTCGAGCTGGTCCGGGCCGGCCTCGCCGCCGTCGAGCCGGTCGCCGACCGGGCCACCGCGCACTTCTACGCGCTGCTCTTCCTGCGCCACCCCGAGCTCCGCTCGTTCTTCCCCGCCGCCATGGACGCCCACCGCGACCGGCTGTTCCGCACCCTGCTGGCCGTCGTGCGCGAGATCGACCAGCCGGTGGCCCTGCGCGCCACGCTGGCCGGGCTCGGTCGCAGCCACCGCCGGTACGGCACGCTGACCGGCCACTACGTCGTGGTGGAGGAGTGCCTGGTGCAGACGCTGGCCCGGTACGCGGGCGGCGGCTGGGGCGCCGAGGCCGAGCAGGCCTGGCGCCGCGCCTACCGGATGATCTCCTCGACCATGGTCGAGGCCGCCGAGGAGGACGCCCGCACCTCGCCGCCCTGGTGGCAGGGCGAGATCGTCCGGCACGAGCGCCGCACCCGGGACGTCGCGGCGATCACCGTCCGGCCGGACCAGGCCTACCCGTTCCGGGCCGGGCAGTACGCGGCTCTGGAGACGCCCTGGTGGCCGCGGGTCTGGCGGCACTACTCCTTCGCTTGCGCGCCCCGCCCGGACGGGCTGCTGACCTTCCACGTCAAGGCCGTCCAGGCCGGCTGGGTGAGCAACGCGCTGGTCCACCGCGCCGTGCCCGGGGACGTCCTGCGGCTCGGTCCGGCGGCCGGCTCGATGACCGTCGACCACGCGGCCGGCCCGGACCTGCTCTGCCTCGGCGGCGGCACCGGCATCGCACCGATCCGCGCCCTGGTCGAGGAGGCGGTCGAGCACGGCGCGCCCGGCCGCCGGGTCGAGGTGTTCTACGGGGCCCGTCGCGTCGAGGAGCTGTACGAGCTGGACGGGCTGCGCGAACTGGCCGCGCGCCACCCCTGGCTGACGGTCAGTCCGGTGCTGTCCGGCGGCGGGCCGGCCGGCGGTCCGCTTCCGGGGGGAGGTTCGGCCGGCGGCCTGCTGACCGGCGAACTGCCCGAGGTGGTGGGCCGGTTCGGCCCGTGGACCGGCCGCGAGGCGGTGCTCAGCGGGCCGCCCGCGATGGTGCGCCAGGGCGTCGGGGTGCTGCTGCGCACCGGGGTGCCGGCCGAGCGGATCCGGCACGACCCGGTCGGCGACCCGGCCGCCTGGTGATCACCCGAGGTCGGGAGCGAGGAGCGCGCGGATGCCCTCGATGTTGGCCGCCAGGTAAGCCCGCAGCCGGGGCGGGACCACGTTGACGGAGGTGACGCCCTCGCGGGTGAACGGAAGCCGGACCACCTCGTACTCGCCGTTGGGGTCGGTCACCTCGGGCCCGTGCCGCCGGCTGAGGTCCATCGAGGCGAGCCGGCAGACGAAGAAGTGCTGCACCTTGACCCCGTGCGGGTGCGGCAGGGTGCCGCCGTCGATGAGGGTCCCCCCGGCCGGAGGATGGGGGAGGGCGTGGCTGATGGTGTCGACGAAGGCCGGCACCACGTCCACGATCTTGCCGCCGAGCTCCTCGTCGACCTCGCGGTGCAGCGCCTCGACCACCGTCCGGTCCTCGCGCTCGACCCCGCCGCCGGGGGTGATCCAGTACGGGTGCGGCGCGCCCGGCCGGACCCGCCGGATCAGCACGATCGAGGCCGGGCCGTACGGATCGTCCGGGTCCAGGTCCAGCAGGATCGCCCGCGCGGTGCGCTTCACGACCGGGCGCGGTGGCGTGATGCGGTTCTCGGGGCCCATGGCCACCTCCGGGACTGGCGCGTTGTGCGGGAGTCTCCCGCACCGGGGAGGGGGCGAAACCAGGGGAACGGGTCGAAACGCACCGGGAACGGGTCGAAACGCCGACCCGGTCGGGTGCATCCGTTCGGGGGCCCGTTGTGCTGCAATGAGCAGCTATTGGGCAAATCGGAGGTTTCGCTCCGCACGCCCGTTCTGGGCACGGACCTGTACGTGGGACTCGGGCTGGGGGTTGGGTGGCATGGATCGGATCGCACAGTCGTTCGAGAGAACACGGCCGTTCGAGATCGTGCGGGATTCCCGGACGGCCGCGCCGCGGCGCCCGGCGGTGGACCGCGGGCCCACCCTGACCGGCTCCGTCCAGCGGGCGCTGCGGCTGCTGGAGGCCGTCGGGGGCTTCCGGCGCGGCGCGACCGCCAAACAACTGGCCCGGGCCGCCGAACTGCCTCTCGGCACCGCCTACCACCTGCTGCGCACCCTGGCCCACGAGGGTTACCTGCGGCGCTCCGAGGGGCGCTTCTTCCCCGGGGAGGCGCTCGACGGCATAGCCCGGTCCTGCGACCACGACCTGCGGACGCGGATGCAGTCGTTACGGGACGAACTCGGCGCCGCCGTCTACTTCGCGCTGTACCGGGACGGTGAGGTCCACGTGGTGGAGGTGGTCGAGGACCCGAACCGCCCCGCCGTCGAGCCCTGGGCGGACTTCCGGGCCACCGCCCACGCGCACGCCATCGGCCAGCGCCTGCTCGGCCAGCTGCCCGAGGAGGCGCGCCGCGACCACCTCGCCCGCCATCCGCCGGCCGGGCTCACCCCGTCCACCCTCACCGGCGAGAGCGCCGTGCTGCGCCGGCTGGCCACGCTGCGGCCGACCATGCCCGTGCTGGAACGGCAGGAGTACGTGCTCGGCACGGTCTGCGCGGCCGTCCCGATCACCATCGGCCCGGTGGTCGCCACCATGGCCCTGTCGCTTCCGGTCGAACAGGCCGACCGGTTGGCCTTCGCCGCCCGCCAACTGCGGCGCGGGGTCGGGGCGATGAGCCCCGCGTTCATCCTCTGACACTACTTGGTCTAGACCTTCTCCGGTTCGTTCACCATTTGAAAAAGCACACCTTGTCCACTACGTCGCCAAACGTGGACGATGATGATCGAACGTGGATTGGTTGCATAAACCGTCACAGAAACCGTCGAAAACATGTCCGGTCGCCATCGGGCCAAGCGAACCGACGGTGCGGGCAGAACGAGAGGTACTGGCGCATGCAGCACAGCACGGTCCAGGGTCACCTGGTGATGAACCTCGTGGTCTCGCACGAGCTCTCCTTCCGCCTCCTGGTGGACCTGACGTACGAGGCCGACGACCCGTACGCCGTCCGGCTCACCTTCCACCTGCCCGGCGACGCCCCGGTCACCTGGTACTTCGCGCGGGAGCTGCTGCTCGACGGGATCAGCGGACCGGCGGGCGAGGGCGACGTGCACATCCGCCCGGTCGGCGAGGAGCCCTCGGAGATCTGCATCGTGCTGCGCTCCCCCGACGGCGACGCCCTGCTGCGCGCCTCGTCCGCGCCGCTGGTCGCGTTCCTGGCGCGCACCGACCGGCTGGTGCCGATGGGGCAGGAGCTCACCGGACGGGACATCGACGCCCAGCTCGCGGACCTGCTCAAGGGGCGTGAGAACGCGGGGTGAGTGCTCCGGCGGCGGCAGCCCGCACAGGCACGGCGAAGGGGCCCGTACCCGGTGGAACACCCGGGTGCGGGCCCCTTTCGGCTGTCCGCACGACACCGGTCAGTCGTCGTCCAGGGCCAGGTGCAGGCCCCACGAGACCAGGCTGATGATCAGTGAACCGACCAGTGCGGCACCGAAGTTGACCACGTGGAAGTCCAGGTTCAGCCTCCCGGAGGCCCAGGAGGTGAGCATGAGCATCAGGGCGTTGATCACGAAGGTGATCAGGCCCAGTGTGAGGATGAACAGCGGGAACGAGAACAGCTTGACCACCGGCTTGATCAGCCAGTTCACCACGCCGAAGACGACGGCGACGCCGAGCACCGTCAGCGCCTTGTGCTGCCAGTCCGCCGTGCCCTGAGCCAGTCGGATGCCGCTGACGATCCAGGCGGCGACCCAGATGGCCGCCGCGTTGATCAGTGTCTTGATGACGAAACCCTTCATGCGGCCCAAGCCTGGCAGCAACCCCGGTCCCGGCGGAACCACCATGCGGCGGGGTGGTGTTGAATGCGCCAGGGCGCGGAGGTGGACGGACGGGCCCGAGGACGAGGGAGGACGGCGTGGTGAAGCTCTTCCGGCTGGACGAACTGGACGCCGAACGGGCGGCCAACGACGGTGCGTACCTGCGGTTCCTGCGCGAACCGCGGATGTCCGCCGGGCTGTACGCGCTCGCCCCCGGCGACACCGACACCCAGACCGCGCACGACCAGGACGAGATCTACCAGGTGATCAGCGGCCGGGCCGAGCTGACCGTCGGCGCCGAGACCGCGACGGTCGGGCGGGGCACCGTGGTGTACGTGCCGGCCGGTACCCCGCACCGCTTCCACCACATCACCGAGGAGCTGCGGGTGCTGGTGGTGTTCTCCCCACCGGAGGACTGAGCACCCCGGCGGCTAGGGTCGCGTCATGAGCACCAAGACGCTGACCGAAGAACTCTGGGCGGCCATCGAGCCGGTGTACGCCGAGATCCTCGCCCATCCCTTCCTGGCCGGGCTCACCGACGGCACCCTGCCGCGCGAGGCCTTCCGCCACTTCGTCGTCCAGGACTCGCACTACCTGCGCGACTACGCCCGCGCGCTCGCCGTCTGCGCGGCCAAGGCGCCCGGCGAGGAGGACGTCCGGGCCTTCGCCGACGACGCGGTCGGCGCGCTGGCCGCCGAGCAGGGCATGCACGCCGAGTTCCTGACCGCCTTCGGCGGCAGCGCCGAGGAGGCCGCCGCCGAGCCGGTGCTGCCCACCACCCGGGCCTACACCAGCTACCTGCTGGCCACCGTCTACGGCGGCTCCTTCGCCGAGGCGGTCGGCGCGGTGCTGCCCTGCTACTGGATCTACGCCCGGGTCGGCGAGGCGCTGCTCGCCCAGGGCTCGCCCGACCCGCTGTACGCCAAGTGGATCGCCACCTACGGCGACGAGGCCTTCCAGTCGGTGGTCCGCCGGGTGCTGGCGCTCACCGACCGGCTCGGCGAGGAGCTGTCCGCGGCCGAACGCCGCAAGGTGGTCGAACACTTCGTGACCACCTCGCGCTACGAGTGGATGTTCTGGGACGCCGCCTGGCGCGGTGAGCACTGGCCGGTCTGAGCCGTGCGGGCGCGCCTGCCCGTCCCCCGGCAGGGCCCGGACGACGGGCGGGCGGTGGCGGGTCGGCCCGTGACGCAGGAGCCGGCCGGGTCGGCGGCGTCGACGTCTCGGGGGTCACCCGGGGGGTCGGAGTCGGGGTGATCTCGGGGTTCTCTCCGGGCCGTTGGGCCTCGTTCCGGCACTCACGCCACCGTACGATCGAAGTACCGAAAGCAAGCGGGATGCGGCACCGGACGGCGGCCGACCCGAGGGGAGAAGAGGAACCGACATGGCTGAGCTCTGGAAGTCGCTGCCCTCCTGGGTGCGCAACATCGTCATCCCGGTGCTGGTCCTGGTGCTGGCCTGGAACATCGTCGCGTTCGTGTTCGGCGTCGTCGGCGCACTGCTCTCGATCGTGATCAAGCTGCTGGTGGTGGTCGGCATCGCGGCCGCCGTGGTGGTCCTGGTGAAGAAGGCCGCCAAGAGCTGACCGGTCACCCCGTAACGCCGCCCTGAGGCCCGGCCCCCCGCGAGGGGGGAGCCGGGCCTCGGGCGTTCCCCGAGGGGTGCCGGTCGGCCGGGCGGGCCGTGACGTGCTCTGGACCTGCGGCGATCCGCTCGCTACGGTGTTGGGCGTCGTGTGCAGGCAACACCGCCTGCGACGCGGGAGCTCGGAGCACCGGGCTGAGAGGACGCTGACCGGGACGTCGACGGACGGACCGACGGCTGCGTCGACCGCAGGAACCTGACCGGATAATGCCGGCGTAGGGAGTAGAGGTCAGATGACCACGTTCGAAGCACAGCCGCAGTCTGCCCAGGGCGCCCCCAGCAGCGAGCGCACCGGCTACCCGGCCCCGGCCTGGCGCAAGGCCTACCGCGAGGGATCGCGCCCCGACCTGCGCGTTCCGTACCGCGAGGTGCAGCTCACCAACGGAACGTCCGTCCCGCTGTACGACACCTCCGGCCCGTACACCGACCCGTCCTACGAGCCCGACGTGCGGCGCGGCCTGCCCGCGCTGCGGGACGCCTGGATCCGCCGGCGCGGCGACGTCGAGGAGTACGACGGCCGCGAGCCGCGTCCCGAGGACGACGGGATCAAGCACACCTCGCCGCGCGGCGGGAACCTGCGCAACCTGGACGCCGTCTTCCCCGGCCGCCCGCGTCGCCCGCTGCGCGGTCGCGCCGGTGCCGCCGTCACCCAACTCGCCTACGCCAAGCGGGGCGTGGTGACGCCGGAGATGGAGTTCGTGGCGCTGCGCGAGGGCCTCGCGCCCGAGTTCGTGCGCGCCGAGGTGGCCCGCGGCCGGGCCGTCATCCCGGTCAACGTGAACCACCCGGAGGTGGAACCGGCCGTCATCGGCACCAACTTCCTGGTGAAGATCAACGCCAACATCGGCAACTCGGCCGTCACCTCCTCGATCGAGGAGGAGGTGGAGAAGATGACCTGGGCCACCCGCTGGGGCGCCGACACCGTCATGGACCTCTCCACCGGCCGCAACATCCACACCACCCGCGAGTGGATCCTGCGCAACTCCCCGGTGCCGATCGGCACCGTGCCGCTCTACCAGGCCCTGGAGAAGGTGGACGGCAAGGCCGAGGAGCTGAGCTGGGAGGTCTACCGGGACACGATCATCGAGCAGTGCGAGCAGGGCGTCGACTACATGACCGTCCACGCCGGCGTGCTGCTGCGCTACGTCCCGCTCACCGCCCGCCGCAAGACCGGCATCGTCTCGCGCGGCGGCTCGATCATGGCGGCCTGGTGCCTGGCCCACCACCGGGAGAACTTCCTCTACACCAACTTCGAGGAGCTCTGCGACATCCTGGCCTCCTACGACGTCACCTTCTCGCTCGGTGACGGCCTGCGCCCGGGCTCGATCGCGGACGCCAACGACGAGGCGCAGTTCGCCGAGCTGAAGACCCTCGGCGAGCTCGGCCGGATCGCCCGCGAGCGGGACGTCCAGGTGATGATCGAGGGCCCGGGCCACGTCCCGATGAACAAGATCAGGGAGAACATGGATCTCCAGAAGGAGATCTGCGACGAGGCGCCGTTCTACACCCTCGGCCCGCTGACCACGGACGTCGCCCCCGGCTACGACCACATCACCTCGGGCATCGGCGCCGCGATGATCGCCTGGTGGGGCACCGCGATGCTCTGCTACGTGACCCCCAAGGAGCACCTGGGCCTGCCCAACCGGGACGACGTCAAGACCGGCGTGATCACCTACAAGATCGCCGCCCACGCCGCCGACCTGGCCAAGGGCCACCCGGGCGCCCAGGCCTGGGACGACGCCCTCTCCGACGCCCGCTTCGAGTTCCGCTGGGAGGACCAGTTCAACCTGGCCCTCGACCCGGAGACCGCCCGCGACTTCCACGACGAGACCCTCCCCGCCGAGCCCGCCAAGACCGCGCACTTCTGCTCGATGTGCGGCCCGAAGTTCTGCTCGATGAAGATCAGCAAAAGCATCAATGAGCAGTTCGGTCAGGGTCAGGCCTCGCCTGAGTACGACGAGGAGGCCGTCGAGGGCATGAAGGCCATGTCCGACGAGTTCAAGGCCCAGGGCAGCAAGGTCTACCTGCCGATGGCGGACTGACCCAGGACACCTGAGCGCCGCCCCGAGAGCTTTCGCTTCTCAGGGCGGCGCTTCGTCGTTCCTGGCCTGCCCGGGCATCCGTCTACGGGGGCGAGTACCTGACCGAGTACGTCTACCGCCAGCCCCGGACCTCGGCGGACGTCGCCCAGTTGGTCGAAGCGGCCGACTGTGACCCGTTCCTCGGTTACGGCTGCGACGGTGACGCACACTGGACGCCGGAGGCGGTCCGGGAGTGGTGGCGTGACCGCGGTCGGATCACGCAGTACCTCTCCGAGCACGACTGGGACGGCATCGATTGGGCCCGGCAGGGAGTAGGAGCCGCGGTCCGGGACTACGAGTCCTACATCGCCGGTGGCCTTGCGATGGACCTGCGGGTCTACCTCTACTGGCCGGAGGAGGGCAGGTCTCCCGCCCCCGACGATCGACTGCCCCAGCTGCAGTCGACAACACTCTGATGTGGCGGCTTCGGGCTGAAGTTGTCGTCGATGAAGATCTACCAGAAGGATCCGCGACGAGCACGGTGACGGTTCGACGGTCGTTTCCAGCGAGTTCGACGCCGAGGCCGAGGCCGGCATGCAGGCCATGTCCGAGGAGTTCAAGGCCCAGGGCAACAAGGTCTACCTCCCGCTGGCCGACTGACCAGGGGGACCGCGCGGGCTGCTGCACTCGGGAGTTGGATCGGTTCCCCTGTGCAGCAGCCCGCGCGTTGTTCATGTGCCGGCAGTGGCGCGTGCACGCCCGCACGGCCCGACCGTGCGGTGATGCTGTGGCAGCCGATCCCGCGCGCCGTTCTTCGGGAGCCGTCTGGTGGAGGCCGAATCCGGCGAGTCACTATCTGATCGATAGTCAGTTTGAGGGCGTAGCAACCCTGCCGTGGTAGCGTCCGCCTGATCGGCCTGGGGGCGGTCGATGACTGAAAAGTCTCGTGGGGGGACAACGTGGGATCCGTTCAGACCGGGACCGAGTGTCTCGACTTCCAGCCGATCGTGGTGGTCCGCGGGTTAGGGCAGGGATACGGCAGCAAGAGGGTGATCTCAGACCTCGATCTGGAGGTCGGCCCGGGTGTCACCGGCCTGCTCGGTCCCAACGGGGCGGGTAAGACAACACTGTTGAGAACCCTTGCGACCGTCGTTCCGCCTCGCGAGGGTGAGATCGAGATCTGCGGGATCAGGGTCGTCTCCGAGGACACGGCTCGGCGTGCCCGCCGAGGTATCGGATATCTGCCCCAGGACTTCGGCTACTACCCCTCGTTCTCGGTGTACGACTTCGTCCGGTACTGCGCGTGGCTCAGGGAAGTGCCGGCGTCGGTGGCGGACCGCGAGACGCGACGCGTGATCGAGGCCGTGGGACTCTCCGATCGCGCCTCGGCCAAGATGAAGTCGTTGTCCGGTGGGATGCTCCGTCGGGCGGGGATCGCGACCGCGATGGTCGGCTCCCCCCGGTTGCTCCTTCTCGACGAGCCGACTGTCGGCCTGGACCCGGCGCAGCGGCTGGAGTTCCGCGAACTCATCCGGTCGCTCAGTGACAGCGCGGTGATCCTCAGCACCCACTTGGTGGAAGACGTCTCTGCTGTCTGCAGCAGCGTCGCGGTTCTGAGCGAGGGGAGATTCGTCTTCCGAGGAACTCCGGCCGAGTTGACCGAGGCCGCGGCTGCGGACGCTGTCGGTGACAGTCCGCTGGAGCGCGGATACATGACCGCCTTGGGCGCCCCGGGGGTGCGCCGCTGATGCGGATCTACTGGATGGAGGTCAGGCGCTCACCCCTGCGCTGGTGGCTACCCGTTCTGCTGGCGCTCGACTTCGCGGCGATCTTCGGGCGAAGCCAGTGGTGGATCGGTGTCTGGCCGCAGGCCAGCGTGGCTGCGCAGTTACCCTCGCTCTATTTCGGGCCGGCCCTCGCCGCCTCGGCGGCCTGGACGGCCGGACGTGCTCGGCGGGCGGGGATCACCGAGCAACTCGGTGCCTCGGCTCGACCCGCCTGGCAGCTGGAGCTGGCGCAACTCGCCGCAACGCTCAGCTACGGAACGCTGGTCTACCTCGTCGGCGCCGTCTCAGCCGCCGTTGTGAGCGTCTCGGATGCCGGGCCGGGCTTCCTGTGGCCCGGATACCTCCTGCTGGGCTTCGGCGTCATGGTCGGCTGCGCCGGTCTGGGACATCTGGTCGGCCGATGGTCGGCGTCTCCCTACGCGGCGTCCGCGGTTTGCGGCCTCGGCTGCTTCCTCTTCGTGGCCTGGATCGGAGGGCCGTCCGCGTTGGACCTGTTCATGCTCTCCGGCGATCCGTTCGTCAAGGTGGCCGTATCACCGCTCTTGGTTCGGCTGGCACTTGGCTGCAGCTTGGCGGCCATAGCGGTCCTGGTGGCCCGGCCCGGCTCCCGTCTGCGTGGCCGGGTCGGGTGGCGGGCAACGGCCACACGGCGGTTCGCCGCGCTGGGAGCGGTAGTGGTCTTCGTGCTGGCCGCGGTGGCCGTCGGGCCCGCCGGCCCGATCCGGGTCCAGCGAGCGGCAGCAACCGAGCCGCTGTGCTCCGAAACCGCCCCCCGGGTCTGCCTCTGGCCTGAAGACCGCAAGTACCTTCCCGAGGCGACGGCGATGGCGGGCCGGATGTCCAAGCTCCCGACGGGCATGTTCACCGTGCCGGGCGACTTCTACGAGCAGGGTCTCCGGAGTGGCCAGATGAATGACTTCTACATCTTGGAAGGCTCTCTCTGGGATCCGGCGATCAGCATGGGAAGCGCGATCGTCCACTCCGAAGTCCCGCCGTTCTGCGACAAGGTGGACAGGAAACTGGCGGATCGGATCGGCCTGGCTTCAGGCGAGTTGTCCATGTGGTTGGCCGTGCGCATCTACGGGGGAGGTCGGCCCGAGAGCATGCACGGTGGGCCGCCCGGCGTGGACATGGAGGCTGTCGCACGCCTGGCCGCGCAGCCCGAGGAGACGCAGATCGCCTGGGCGCGGCAACGCCTGCAAACACTCCACTCGGTGACCTGTGTCTGATCGCATCGCCACCGTCTGGAGATATGCACGGGTCCACCATGCCTACGGTCTGGCTGTCGGTCTGGCGCTTGTGACAGCCTGCGATGCCCTGTTCGGCTCCATCAACATCTCGATTCCGGCCGGAAACGCGGCCGGTGTGGCGGTTGTTCCGTTCCGACGGGAGCTTCCCATCGCATTCGCGGCACTTGCGGCAGGAAGCCTGCACAGCGTGATGGCCGACATGGAGCGCGCCGCCTCCAAGACCTTCCGTACGTACGAGGTGACGCACGTCGTCGTCGTCAGTGCTGTGACGGTGGTGCTGCTCGGCTCGGCGGAGGCGATCTTCACCACGACGGAGCTGGCGGTCGTGATGATGCGGGCGCTGCTGATCTGGCTCGGCCTGGCCCTGCTTTCCGGCCGGATCTTCGGCTGGATGCTCTCCTGGATTCTGCCGGTACTCACCATCTTCCCGTTGACGTACTACGGAGCCGGAGACCTCGGACGGCATCGTTGGTGGGACTGGACCGGTCAATCCTCGGCCTCCCTCCCCTGCTGGCTCTTGGCAGTGGTCAGCATGGCCATCGGTGCAGTGGCCCTGGGACTGACGCCGTGGAGGATGCGTGGCCGCCGGAGTACGACGGGGAGGCCGTCGAGGATGTGAAGGCCGCGTCCGAGGAGTTCAAGGCCCAGGGCAACAAAATCCACCTCCCCCTCGCCGACTGACAGCCGGAAGCGCCGACCCCGTGCTCTACGCTCCGGGTCGGCGCTTCGCCGTCTCGGCAGCCGTCGTCATCCGGCCACGCTCGTGATCCGGGGCCGGATGTTGTGGTTGACGTGGAAGAGGTTGCCGGGGTCGTAGGTCTGCTTGACGGCGACCAGGCGGGCGTAGTTGTCGCGGTAGTCGGCGGTGACCCGCTGCTGGTCGTCGGCACTCACGAAGTTGACGTAGCCGCCGGCAGCGGAGTGGGGTTCGAGGGCCGCGTAGTAGTCGCGCACCCATGCGATGTTGGCCTCGGAGTCGGCCGGGTCGGGCCAGGCCCCGACGATCACGGTGGCGAAGTTGGCGTCGCGGTAGGAGAAGGCCGTGGCATCGGGGGCGACCCGGTGGACGGCGCCGTTGAGCGGATAGACGTGGCAGGCCGAATTGACCGTCGGCAGCCGCGGACCGTACTCGACGTGTGCGGCGATCGCTCCGTCGGTGAGCTCGGTGGAGAACGCGCCCTTCCAGTACTGGTGCAGCCCGGGCGGCAGCAGCGCGTCGAACATGCCCACCAGCGCCGGGTACGGCATCGGGCCGACCATCTCGGCGACCACCGGCGCCACCTCGCGGTACGGCCGCACGGCCCGCTCGGCCTCCTCCATCGAGCCGATCCAGCAGACGACCACGATCACGAAGGTGTCGCCGTGCCGGTCCGCCGGGATGAACGGCAGCGGGGGTGCGATCTGGAAGCCGGGGAAGACGCTCAGCTGCTCGGGGGCGTCGACGATGGCATCGCGGTAGAACCGCATGATCTCGGCCGTGTGCCCCAACTCGTAGAAGAACAGCCCGGCATAGACGTCCTTGACCGGGGAGAGCCGGTACTCGAAGGAGGTCACCACGCCGAAGTTGCCGCCCCCGCCGCGCAGCGCCCAGAACAGGTCGGGGTGGCTCCGCTCGTCGACGACCAGGAACCGGCCGTCGGCCGTCACCAGGTCGGCGGAGAGCAGGTTGTCGCAGGTCAGGCCCAGGCTGCGCGCCAGGTACCCGAAGCCGCCGCCGAGGGTGAGCCCGCCGACCCCGGTGGTGGAGATGATCCCGCCGGTGACGGCGAGGCCGAAGGGGTAGGTCGCCGCATTGAGGTCCGCCAGGGTGGCCCCGCCCTCGACCCGGGCCGTCCGTCGTTCCGGGTCCACCCGGACACCGCGCATCCCCCCGAGATCGGCCACGATGCCGTCGTCGCAGGTCCCGTACCCCGGGACGCTGTGCGACCCGCCGCGGACCGCCAGGTCCAGTGCGTTCTCCCGGGCGAAGTCCACCGCGGCCATGACGTCGCCCGCGTTGGCGCACCGCACGACCACGGCCGGCTTGCGGTCGATCATGGCGTTGTAGACCCTGCGGGCCCCGTCATATCCCTCGTCGCCGGCACTGACCACCGCACCGTGCACCCGGCCCGTCAACTCTTCAACCGTCTGTTTGCTCATTGCGCCGCTCCTGCTGTGGGCCCCGTCCTGCCGGCGGAACGGTCGACGCACCCCGCCGACGGTCCCTGGTCGGCCACCTCTCACGCTACGCCGCGCTGCGGGACGGCCCCACCGGACGCGAGCCGGTCCGCCGGCCCCGGGTGGCGCGGTCGTCGGTGGTGGGGAAAGTCGGTCGAAGAACTTTCGCGGGGAGCGATGAGTTTCCGGAGCGGCCGCGGTCTACCCCTGTGCAAGCGATCACGCGACCACGGAGGAGACACCGAGATGACCGAGAACCTGGGCGAGCTGACCATCACCCGTGAGCTGCCGGGTGCCCCGGCCGCCGCGTTCGAGGCGTACTTCGAGCCGGAGCAGTTCGTCCGCTTCTGGGGTCCGGTCGGCACCCACGTGCCGCTGGAGACCGTGACCATCGAGGCGAAGGAGGGCGGGCGCTACGACAGCACCATGGTGGTCGACGCGACCGGCGAGCGGTACCCGCTGAAGGCCGAGATCGCCGAGATCCGGGCCGGCGAGTCCTTCACGATGGTGGAGGAGGGCTCGGGCATGCGGTCCACCCTCACGTTCACCGAGCTCGGTGAGGGCCGCACCCGGGTGGTGCTGCACCAGACCGGGGTGCCGGAGATGTTCCGCGGCCCGGAGGCCGAGGCGGGGCTGAACTCCAGCTTCGACCGGCTGGTCGAGCACCTCGCCGGCCGGAACTGACCCGGCGCGCACGGTGCTTTCGGGGTGCCGTCCCGGCCCGGTCCACGGGCCCGGGGCGGCGCTCGGTCGTCGCGTCAGGACCTCCACATCCGGCTTCCGGGGCAGCGCGGAGGGATTTGTCTATTTAGTCTCATGGCCGATAACTGGGAATTCGAATTCTTTGGCCCACCGAATGTTCGTCAGCTATTCTCCGCCTGGCGCGCAGGGGGGAATCCACGCGTTGCCGCGGAAGATGGCGGCCATTTCGGACTTTTGGGGTTGAGTTGAGACTTCGACGCGCAATTCTGGCGGCCTCGCTGGTCGCGTCCCCGCTCGCGCTGGCCCTGCCCGCACAGGCGGCGGGTCAGGACACGGACCACTCCGTCCGGATCGAGGGCTTCGCCTCCGTGGAGGCGGGTGGTGGCTGGTCCGAAGGCGCGGTGACGGTCAAGAACGACGCGGACGCGCCCTACACCGGTCAGCACCTGGTGATCTACTTCGGCAGCAAGGTGCTCGGCAAGGACCAGGTGGCCGCCGAGTACGCGGATGGTGCGTCCGGTAGTTGGCAGCCGGTGAAGCTGGTCGACCAGGACCTCGGTGTCGACCCGGCCGGCTACCAGGGGGTGGCGACCGACCTGACCGGTGCCGGGGTCGAGGTCCAGCCGCACTCCGCGCGGACCTTCAAACTGCGGTTCAAGCTGCTGCAGTCCACGCACGAGGGGCCGTGGGTGAGCGTCGGTCTGCAAGCGTTCCTGGCACCGACGTTCGGCGCGGACGGTCAGGCCAAGAACTGGACGGTCCAGGCGCCGGGTGCGTCGGCCAAGACGACCGGGCTCACGACCGCCTTCACCGGTCTGCCCAAGTCCGTTCCGGCGGACGGGAAGCCGCACGCCTTCCAGGTCTCGATCAAGACCGCCAACGGCTTCGACTGGCACCTCACCAGCGCGGCCTTCTTCGTCTGGGGCGGTCAGAAGTACGGCTCGATGAGTGGCCCGGCCGCCTGTGACGCCCAGCTGGACGTTCAGGACCCGAAGGACAAGAGCTGGCACAAGGTCGGCATGGCGGCCGTCGGGATCGGCGACCATGACGTCGACCTGGCCAAGTGGGCCACGGGCCCGGTGGACAACCGGGTGCTCAACGCCAGGATCACGCTCGGCAAGAACTTCAAGACCGACACGGACGCCTCGCTGGGCTTCGGCAACTTCCCGGGTTCCACTGAAATGCTGTTCTGGACCAAGCAACCGATCGCCGCCGCGCCCGTCGAGGGCGCCCCTGAGTGCGTCGACCCGAACGCACCGGCCCCGACACCGAGCACGTCCTCCGCGCCCGCCGTCCCGGCCTCCGTGTCCACCACCACGCCGGCGGCCCCGGCGCCGGTCACGGTCGCCGACACCAACCGGGCCGAGCTCGCCGACACCGGCTCTCGCGGTCTCGGCCTGACGGCCGGGATCGCCGGCGCCCTGGTGGTGGCGGGCGGAGCTGCGATCGTCCTGACGCGGCGCACACGCCGCGGCTGAACCGACGGCGAAGCGCCGTCCCGGGAGGGTTTCCGGGACGGCGCTTCGCCGTCAGGGCGCGGGATGCCGCCCCGGGCCACCCCCGTGGGGCCGGGGCGGCACCGCTCACTTGTCGGCGTCCTGGGGGTACCAGCGGAGCTCGACCGTGTTGCCGTCGGGGTCGCGGACGTAGATCGAGGTGGCGTTGCCGCGGGCGCCGTAGCGGGTGACCGGGCCTTCGAGGACGGTGAAGACGCCGGAGTCGATGACCTCCTGCCAGTCGAGGGGCTCGACGGTGAGGCAGATGTGGTCGACGTTGGACTCCTGCCGGGGACGGCTGGTCAGGTCGATGATGGTGTCGGGGGTGACGCGGACGGACGGGAAGGACACCTTGCCGGCCCGCCACTCGTCGACGCGGACGGGCTCCAGGCCGAGCAGGCCGGAGTAGAAGGCCAGCGAGCGTTCGACGTCGGCGACGTTGAGGACGAGGTGGTCGAAGGCTACGACGCGCATGGGTGTTCGGCTCCGCTCGGGTGCGACTGCTGGTGACGGGTTCAACGATCCCGCCGTCCGGACGGGTGATCAATGCGCGATGGACGTACGATCGTTGAGCAGAATTCAACGATCGAGGGGTGGGGCTGGATGCTGGAACGGCTGGAGGTCGAGGTCTTCCTCACGCTCGCCGAGGAGCTGCACTTCGGCCGGACCGCCGAGCGCCTGCACCTGACCACCGGGCGGGTCAGCCAGGTGGTGAAGAAGCTGGAGCGTCGGATCGGCGGCCCGCTGTTCGAGCGCACCAGCCGGTCGGTCCGACTCAGCGCCGTGGGACGGCAGTTGGCGGACGACCTGGCGCCGGTGGTGGAGGCGATGGCGGCGGCGCTGCGGCGCGCGGAGGACGCCAGCCGAGGGGTCACCGGGGAGCTGCGGGTGGCGTTCCTCGGGGAGTGGACGGCGCCGGTGCTGCTCAAGGCGGTCGCGCTGTTCGGCGAGCGGCACCCCGACTGCCGGGTGGACGTCCGCGAGGTCCAGCTCTCCAACTCCCGGGCGAGCCTGGTGGACGGCTCGGTGGACGTCCTGATCGCCTCCTACCCGTTCGACGGCATGGCCTGTGGGCCGGTGCTGCTGACCGAGCGGCGGGTCCTCGCGGTGGCGGCCGGGCACCCGCTGGCCGCGGAGCGGTCGGTGTCGGTCGAGGTGCTCGCCGACCACCCGGTGGTGCAGTACCCGGCCGTCACCTCGGCGGCCTTCAAGCGCGACCGCACCCCCGACCACACCCCGTCCGGCCGCCCGGTGCCCAAGGGCCCGTCCGGCAGCACCTTCTCCGAGATGCTCAGCCTGGTCGCGATGGGCCGCGGCGTCCTCCCGGTCGGCGAGCACTCCCGCCGCTACTACCCGCGTCCGGACGTCGCGTACGTGCCGATCCACGACGTGCCCCCGATCGAGCGCGGCCCGGTCTGGCTGGAGAGCAACACCACCGCCCGGGTCCGCGCCTTCGTCCGGGCGGCGGCGGACGTCGCCGAGCGGCGGGCCGACGGGGCGGCGCCGTCGTGCGTCGTGGCGGCGGGCTGAGGGGGCGGCGGAGCGCTTCAGGAGATCGCGCGCAGCCGGGGCCGCTCCGGGGCGAGCAGGCGGTCGAGGTGGGCGGCGGTGTCGTCGTCCGCGGGGAGCAGCACGAGGAGCTGCTGGGAGTCGTCGGGGAGCTCCAGCGTCTCGCGGTGGAGCCGGAGTTCGGGGCCGGACGGGTGGCGGAGGCGGAGCGGGCCGCGGTGGGGGACGAGGTGGTTGCCGAGCCGGCGGGTGAAGTCGGGGCCGGCGAGCGGGGCGAGTTCGGTGCTCAGCCACTCGGCGGACTCGACCGAGGGGCCGAGCCAGAGGTCGAAGGCCTGTTCGTCGGCGACGTCGTCCCAGTCGGCGAACAGGGTGCGGGCGCGCGGGTCGGTGAAGACGTAGCGGGTGAGGTTGGGCGCCGGGGTGTCGAGCAGTCCGGCCGCGCCGAGGACGGCCGCGTAGCCGCTGGTGTGGGCGAGGACGTCGCCGAGGCGGTTGGTGACGGCGGCGACGCCGGGTTCGAGCAGGCGCAGCGTCGCGAGGACGGTGGGGCGCAGCTCGCGCGGGGCGGGGGCGGGCCGGGTGCGGCCGGCGCACGCGCCACCGGTGATCTTGGTGAGGTAGCGCAGGTGGTTGCGCTCGGCGGGGTCGAGGCTGAGGGCGTCGGCGAGTGCGTTGACCACGGGGGTGGAGGGGTTGCGGTCGCGGCCCTGCTCCAGCCGGGTCAGGTACTCGACGCTGATGCCGGCCCGGACGGCCAGGTCGGAGCGGCGCAGCCCGGGCGAGCGGCGGCGGCCGTGGTCGGGCAGGCCCAGCGCCTCCGGCTGGATGCTGTCGCGCTTCGCGCGGATGAAGTCCCCCATTGGTGTGCCCATATGACGAGCGTACGGCCGATCGTCACGCCGAGGGTGGCCCTGCGGGGGCCAGCCTGAGCGCGGCCTGGTTACGGCCGCGGAGCGGGCGGAGGGTGGTGGCCATGGAGACGAACACGCACAAGCTGGTGATCATCCTCGGCAGCGTCCGGGAGGGCCGGTTCGGCCCGGTGGTGTCCTCGTGGGTGGCCGAACAGGCCGCCGCGCACGGGGGCTTCGAGGTCGAGGTGGTGGACCTCGCCGAGGTCGAGCTGCCGCTCGAACTCCCCGCCGCCCCGCCGAAGTTCGCGGGTGACGGCTACCCGCGGCCGGCCGGGATGGCGAAGCTGACCGAGGCCCTGGAGGGCGCCGATGCCTTCGTCGTCGTCACACCGGAGTACAACCACAGCTACCCGGCCTCGCTGAAGGCCGCGATCGACTGGCACTTCACCCAGTGGACGGCCAAGCCGGTGGCCTTCGTCAGCTACGGCGGCGCGGCCGGCGGCCGGCACGCCGTGCTGCACCTGGAGAACGTGCTGACCGAGCTGCACGCGGTGACCATCCGGGACGGCCTGGCCTTCCCGAACTACTTCACCGCCTGGGCGGACGGCCGCCCGAACGGCCCGCAGGCGCCCGGCTACGCCAAGGTCCTGCTCGACCAACTGTCCTGGTGGGCGGGCGCGTTGAAGAACGCGCGGGCCGCCGTGCCGTACCCGGCCTGAGGGGAGGGGAAGAACGGTGGAGTACCTGGAACTGCCCGGCACCGACCTGGAGGTCAGCCGGATCGCGCTCGGCTGCATGGGCTTCGGCGGTGGCGGCGGCGGGCACAACCCGTGGGCGCTGGACGAGGAGGCCGCCGCGCCGGTGTTCCGGCGGGCGGTCGAGCTCGGCATCACCCTCTGGGACACCGCCAACGTGTACGGCGGCGGCGCCTCGGAGGAGCTGGTCGGCCGGGCGGTGCGGCGCTACACCCGGCGCGAGGACGTCGTGCTGGCGACCAAGGCGGGCCTGCCGATGCACGACGGCCCGGGCGGCTCCGGCCTGTCCCGGCGGGCGGTCCTGGAGCAGGTGGACGGCTCGCTGGCCCGCCTCGGCACGGACCACATCGACCTCTTCCAGCTGCACCGCTTCGACCCGGCGACCCCGGTCGAGGAGACGGTGGCGGCGCTGTGCGAGGTGGTCGAGGCGGGGAAGGTCCGGTACGTCGGCGTCTCCTCGATGTGGGCCTGGCGGTTCGCGAAGCTGCGGCACGCGGCGGCCCTGGCCGGCGGCCCGCAGTTCGTGTCGATGCAGCACCAGTACAGCCTGGTGCAGCGCGAGGAGGAGCGGGAGATGTTCCCGTTCCTCGCCGACCAGGGCGTGGCCGGCCTGGCCTGGTGCCCGCTGGCCTCGGGCCGGCTGGCCCGGCCGTACGGGCAGGGCACCGCCCGCTCGGCCGGGGACCCGGTCGCCGGACGCTTCTTCGCGGACGTCGACCGCCCGATCGTGGACGCCGTCCAGCACGTCGCCGAGGCCCGCGGCGTGCCGATGGCACAGGTCGCGCTCGCCTGGGTGCTGCGCAACCCGGTGGTCGCCGCCCCGATCGTCGGCGCCACCCGCCCGGGCCACCTGGACGACGCGGCGGCCGCCCTGCGGCTCGGCCTCACCGACGCCGAGGCGGCGGCCCTGGAGGCCCCGTACACGCCCCGCCTGCCGACCGGCTTCTGAGCCGGGGACGGCTCGACCCGTTCTGCGCCGGGGACGGCTCAAACCGCCCTGCGCCGGCGGTAGTAGTGCACGGTGAGCACGGCGAGCAGCGGGCCCCAGGCGGCCAGCGGCAGGTAGCCGATCCAGAACACGAGGGTCTGCCAGCCGTGGGTGATGACCCCGCCCTCGTCGCCCCGGATGGTCAGGCCGAGGGAGAACATCACCATCGCGTACGGGAAGACCATCAGCACCGCCGAGCCGAGCCCGGCCGGGAGCACGGCGGCGAGCACCGGGACCGGGCGGCCGCCGAGACCGGGGATCCAGCGCGGCCACACCTCGCCCCAGCGGGCGACCAGGCCGAAGCAGAGGAAGGCCAGCGCCTCGCTGACCACGCTGAGCGCGAGGATGTACCCCCAGCCGCCGTCGAACGAGGCGGGGTCCTGTTCCGGGGGCGTCGGGCCGTGGTCGAGCAGCGGCAGTCCGAGGATGAAGCCGCCGATCCGCCAGAGGCAGGAGGGCAGCACCGCCAGGGTGATCGCGTACCCGGTCCGCACCGCCCAGCGGGGCACACCCGGTGCGGGTGTGCCGTGCAGTCGTGCCGCGATCGTCCGTGCGCCCATGGTTCCGCCTCCCGGCCCGGGCGGACGCCGTCCGTCCGCCACCGGCTCCGACCCTCCCGGAGGACGCCCGCGGGGGCGTCCTCACCCGGGCTGAACCCGGGCCGGCCCGCTCCCCCGGGCG
>NZ_JAHSQD010001109.1 GCF_020103755.1 Streptomyces sp. LS1784 | reverse complement strand
ATCTCCGAGGAGCACGGGATGCTCCGTGAGGCGGTGCGTTCGCTGGCCGAGGCGAAGATCGCTCCGTTCGCGGCGGAGGTGGACGAGCAGGGGCGGTTCCCGCAGGAGGCGCTGGACGCGTTGCAGGGCAGTGACCTGCATGCGGTGCACGTGCCGGAGGAGTACGGCGGTGCGGGGGCGGATGCGCTGGCGACGGTGATCGTGATCGAGGAGGTGGCGCGGGTGTGTGCGTCGTCCTCGTTGATTCCGGCGGTGAACAAGCTGGGGTCGCTGCCGGTGCAGCTGTCGGGTTCGGAGGAGCTGAAGGCGAGGTACCTGGGGGCGCTGGCGCGTGGTGAGGGGATGTTCTCGTACTGCCTGTCGGAGCCGGAGGCGGGCAGTGACGCGGCGGGGATGAAGACCCGGGCGGTGCGTGACGGGGACTTCTGGGTGCTGAACGGTGTGAAGCGGTGGATCACCAATGCCGGTGTGTCGGAGTTCTACACGGTGATGGCGGTGACGGACCCGGAGAAGCGCTCGAAGGGCATCTCGGCGTTCGTGGTGGAGAAGGGCGACGAGGGCGTCTCGTTCGGTGCGCCGGAGAAGAAGCTGGGCATCAAGGGTTCGCCGACGCGTGAGGTGTACTTCGACAATGTGCGGATTCCGGCGGATCGGATGATCGGTGCGGAGGGTACGGGTTTCGCGACGGCGATGCGCACGCTGGATCACACGCGGGTGACGATCGCGGCGCAGGCGGTCGGGATCGCGCAGGGCGCGCTGGACTATGCGAAGGGGTACGTCAAGGAGCGCCGGCAGTTCGGCAAGGCGATCGCGGAGTTCCAGGGGGTCCAGTTCATGCTGGCGGACATGGCGATGAAGCTGGAGGCGGCGCGGCAGCTGACGTACGCGGCGGCGGCGAAGTCGCAGCGTGGGGACGCGGATCTGACGTTCTTCGGGGCGGCGGCGAAGTGCTACGCGTCGGATGCGGCGATGGAGATCACCACGGATGCGGTGCAGTTGCTGGGTGGGTACGGGTACACCCGGGACTACCCGGTGGAGCGGATGATGCGGGACGCGAAGATCACGCAGATCTACGAGGGGACCAACCAGGTCCAGCGGATCGTGATGGCCCGCAACCTCCCGTA
>NZ_JAHSQD010001108.1 GCF_020103755.1 Streptomyces sp. LS1784 | reverse complement strand
CGGCGGGCGCGGGCGCCCCGTACCCGGGCACGGTCGCCGCGTAGGGCGAGACGTTCGGCACCGCGTACGGCGACACGGCCTGCGGTACGGCCTGCGGCGCAGGTCGCCCGGCCAGCCAGACCGCGCGGCTGTCCATCACCAGGAAGTGCGCCGTCGGCAGGAACCAGAGCACGGTCAGCGCGATCTGGCCGGTGGTGTCGGCGGTCGGGTTCTTCAGGCCGCCCGCGACCCCGGCGGAGACGATCACGGTGAGCAGCAGCGCGCAGAACACCACCGCGCCGGCGATGTCGTACGCCCGCCGGCGGCGGACCGCCAGCATCAGCGAGGGGACGACCCCGAGCAGGCCGACGGTGAGCAGCGGGGCCAGCGCGCACAGCACCCGCGCGGTCACCCCGAACCGCCCGGGAACCGGAGCCGGCCCGGCCACCGCCGTCGGCGCCGGCAGTGCGCCCGGCACCGTGCCCGGCGGGTAGCCCGGCACGTAGCCCTGCCCGTGCCCCGGCCCGTACGGCGTTCCGCCGGGCGGCGGTCCGAACTGCCCGGGGTACTGCCCTGACATGCGCGCTCCTGAGCTGGTGAGGACCGGCACCGAGGGCGGTGCGGACGGTTCCGCTCACCGTACCGCCCGGCCCGGCCGGTCCGGAGGGCTTCCGTCCCGACCGCTGCCGCATCGGTATCGGACCGCCGGCCGCACCATCACCGGCGTGCGTCGGTCCTGAGCCGCTGCTGAACCGCGGTCACCTCCGGGACGGGCCTCAGGCCGGCGGCACCAGGGTGCCCGTCGCCAGGGCGTCGGTGGCGGCCTGGGCGAGGCTGTGGCCGAGGGCTGCGGCCTGGGCGAGGGCGGTGTCGAAGGCGGCGAGGCGGGCGAAGACGGCGCCGAGGCGCTGCTGGGCGGGGAGCGGGAGTCGGGGCAGCTCGACCCGGCGGATGTCGAGTCGGGCGGAGGTGGTGGCGTGGCTGGCGGCGCGCCGGGTGCCGGCGGTGGAGCGGAACTGGCCGGCCAGGAACTCGGGGTCGAGGGCCGAGGGGTCGGGCCGCAGGAGGTGGAGCTGACGGCCGAGGGCGGCGCCGACCAGCGGGCCCTCGGCGGGGACGACCCGGGCGGTGCCGCCGCCGAGGGC
>NZ_JAHSQD010001107.1 GCF_020103755.1 Streptomyces sp. LS1784 | reverse complement strand
GCACCCGCGCCAGCGCCGTGGTCGCCCGCTCCGCGCCGAGCGGGCCGACCACGCTCGCCGCCCGGGCCGTGAACTCCAGTACGCCGTCCGCCCGCAGCCTCCCGAGGTCGCCGGTCAGCAGCACCCGCCCGTCCGGGTCGAAGTCCGCCGGGACGAAGCGGCGCGCGGTCTCCTCGGGCCGGTTCAGGTAGCCGCGGGCCAGCCCGGCGCCGCCGATCGCGATCTCGCCGAGCCGCCCGTGTTGCAGCGGCGTGCTGTCAGGCCCCAGCACGTACACCCGGGTGCCGGGGAAGGGTCGGCCGACCAGCGAGACCCGTTCGGCGCCGTCGGCGGCGGCCGCGCCCCGGGCGTCGAACCAGGTGCTGTCCACGGTGGCCTCGGCCAGGCCGTAGACGTTCAGCACCCTGGTCCGCTCGCCGAGCAGCCGCTGCAGGCCCGACTGCTCGTCCAGGTACCACTTCTCGGCGCCGACGGTGAGCAGCCGCACCCCGGGCAGCCCGCTGCCGGTCCGTGCCAGGAGCGTGGTCAGCCGGCGCGCGGTGCGGACGTTCAGTTCCAGGACGGTGATCCGCTCGGCCGCGACCAGGGCGGGCAGCGCTCCGAGGTCGGCGGTGCGGTCCAGGGTGAGGTTGAACGGGGTGACGACCAGGGTGGCGCCGGTGCCGAGGGTCCGGACCCAGTCGGCAGTGAAGACGTCGAACTCCAGGCTCGCGGTCTGCAGGATCCGGTCCTCGGCGGTGAGCCCGTACACCTCGCGCCAGCCCTCGTACGCGGCCAGCAGGTTGCGGTGCTCGATCAGCGCGCCGGTGGGCAGGCCGGTGGAGCCGGAGGTGTAGAAGACACAGGCGAGGTCGGTGGTGGAGACCTCGGGCGGCTCGAACGGTGTCTTCGCGGGGTCGGCCGTGTCGACGCAGACCAGCCGCGCCCCGCCGGCGTCCGCCAGCCGCACCCGGTGGCGCTCCTCGGTCACCACCACGTCCGGCGCGGCGTCCGCCAGCACGTGCCGCAGCAGCGGGTCCGGCGCGGTGGGCTCCAGCGGAACGAACGCCGCGCCCGACTTCAGCACGGCCAGCAACGCCACGTACACCTCGGTGCCCCGGCCCAGCGCGACCGCCGCCCGGCCGCCAGGGGCC
>NZ_JAHSQD010001106.1 GCF_020103755.1 Streptomyces sp. LS1784 | reverse complement strand
GCTGGACAGCCCCCGGGAGCTGGCCCACGCACTGGACGACGCACGGGAGTTGGCCGCGGTGCTGCGCGGCGAGCCGGTACCCGGGCTGGACGAGCCCGCGGCCGCCGGGCTGCTGTACGGGCCGGCCGGCATCGCGCTGCTGCACCTGCGGCTGTACCGGCGGACCGGCGAGCGGTGGCTGCTGGACGCCGGGCGGACGGCGCTGGAGCGGGCGGTGGCACGGTGCGTCCGGGTGCCCGACGGGTCGATGCAGGTACTGGAGGCCGGGCGCCGGCTGGCGTACCTGGACCGGGGCAGCAGCGGGATCGCGCTGGTGGTGCGGGAGTACCTGGAGCACGGGGAGCTGCCGGGCGGCGAGGCCTTCCTGACGGACGTGCGGAAGGTCTGCGCACCCGGGTTCATCCGGGAGCCGGGGCTGTTCCGGGGGCGGGTCGGGCTGACGCTGGCGCTGGACCGGCTGGGCGGGGCGCCGGCGCGGGAGGCCGTGCTCGGGCAGGTGCGCAAGCTCCAGTGGCACCTGGTGGCCCGGCCGGAGGGGCTGCTGGTGCCCGGGATGTGGCTGCGGCGCTTCTCGGCGGACCTGCACACGGGGGCGGCGGGGGTGCTGCTGGCGCTGTGCGGGCTGGAGGGGGAACGCGGGGAGGAACGGGCGGACGTGCTGGACCTGCTGACCCTGGGGTGAGCAGGCCCGAGGCCTCATCAGGACGGTGCCGGCGCCCCGAGGGCCTGCGCCGCGCGCTCCCGGGCGTGCAGATGGGTGAGCCGGGGCAGGGCGTACAGGGCGGCGTGGGCGGTGACCTCACCGGTGGGGGAGGTGACCGTCCCGGTGTCGGTGAGCGCCTCCAACGTGTGCAGGGCGAGCCGTTCGGGCCGGCCGAGGGCGGCGGCGGCCTCCGGGAGGGTGAAGAGCAGGGCGAGCGGCAGGGCGGCGAGCCGGGCGAGGGCGAGCCGGCCCTGGTCGGTGAGGTCGCGCCAGCCGGAGTCCAGCCGGGCGCGGACGGTGACGTCCCCGGCGACCAGTTCGTCCAGGGCGCCCGCCGGGTCCTCCAGCCGGGCCGCGTACTCGGTGAGCGGGAGGTGGCGCAGCACGGCCAGCCGGGTGCCCGCGACCCGTACGGCCAGCGGCAGCAGCCCG
>NZ_JAHSQD010001105.1 GCF_020103755.1 Streptomyces sp. LS1784 | reverse complement strand
GACGCGCTGGCGCCGTTCGCCGCCGTCGCCGAGGCGATGGGTGCGCTGCGCGCCGAGGGCCTCGGCGGGTGCCGCCGGGACCTGCTGCGCGAGGCGTACATGCGCCAGCAGATCCGCGCCGCCCGCCGCGCCGGGCACCAGCGGATCGCCGTGGTCTGTGGGGCCTTCCACGTCCCCGCGCTGGAGCGGATGCCCACCGTCGCCCACGACCGGGCGCTGCTCGCCGGGCTGCCGAAGAAGGTGCGGACGGACATCACCTGGGTGCCGTGGACGCACCGCCGGCTCTCCCAGACCACCGGCTACGGCGCGGGCGTGCAGTCGCCCGGCTGGTACCACCACCTGTTCACCACCGACGGGGACCCGGTGCCGCGCTGGCTCACCCGGGCCGCCGACCTGCTGCGCGCCGAGGACCACCCGGTCTCCTCCGCGCACGTGATCGAGGCGGTCCGGCTCGCCGAGACGCTGGCCGTGCTGCGCGGCCGCCCGCTCGCCGGGCTGACCGAGACCTTGGACGCCGTGCGCGCGGTGCTCTGCGAGGGCTCGGACGTCGCCCTGGAGCTGGTCCGGGACCGCCTGGTGGTCGGCGACGCGCTCGGCGAGGTCCCGGACGCCGCTCCGGCGGTGCCGCTCCAGCGCGACCTGACCCGGTTGCAGCGCTCGCTGCGGCTCAAGCCCGAGGCCGCGCCGAAGGACGTCGACCTCGACCTGCGCAAGGAGACCGACGCGGCCCGCTCCCGGCTGCTGCACCGGCTGCGGCTGCTGGGCGTGGACTGGGGCGTGCCGGCGCGTTCCTCGGTGAACTCGACCGGGACGTTCCGGGAGAGCTGGCGGCTGTGCTGGCAGCCCGAGTTCGCGGTCCGGATCGCCGAGGCCGCCCAATGGGGCACCACCGTCGAGGAGGCGGCGGCCGACAAGGCCGTCGGCACCGCCCGCGCCGCCGAGGAACTCGCCGAGCTGACCGGCCTGGTGGAGACCTGCCTGCTGGCCGGGCTGTCCGGCGCACTGCCCGCCGTGATGCGGGTGCTCGCCGACTGCGCGGCCCTGGACGCCGACGTCGCGCACCTCGCGGGCGCGCTGCCCGCACTGGTCCGCGCGCTGCGCTACGGCGACGTACGCGGCACCGACCACGGCGCGCTCG
>NZ_JAHSQD010001104.1 GCF_020103755.1 Streptomyces sp. LS1784 | reverse complement strand
CGCCGTCGGCCGCCCCGCGCGGGCTCCGCCTCCTGCGGCCGGGTGCGCAGCCGCAGCCGGGTCTCGGCGCCGCCGAGCACCGCGGAGCGGCCGAGCGCGACGTCGCCGCCGGTGGACTCGGCGAGCTTGCGGACGATGTCCAGGCCGAGACCGGTGGAACCCTCCCCGCCGTGCCCCTCGCCGCGCTTGAGGGCGGCGGCCGGGTCGCTGTACCCCGGTCCGGCGTCCCCGACCAGCACGATCACCGAGCAGTCGGTGGCCAGCACGTCCACCGAGAAGGCGGTGCCGACCGCGGTGTGCCGGAAGACGTTGCCGAGCAGCGCGTCGACGGCGGCCGCCAGGTCCCCGCGCTGGACGGGCACCGGCGAGGCCCGCTCGGCGCCGGCCAGCTGCCAGCGGCGCCCCTCGTCCTCGGCCAGCGCCGACCAGAAGGCGACCCGCTCCCGGATCACCTCGGCCGCGTCGCAGCCGACGGCGACGGCGGGCGCGTCCTCGGGGGCGCGGCGGGCCGAGCGGATGATCTGGTCGACCTCGCGCTCCAGCTGGGCGACCGCGTGCCGGGTGGCGTCGGCCGCGTCGCCCTCGCCGAGCGAGGCGGCGTTGAGCCGCAGCACGGTCAGCGGGGTGCGCAGCCGGTGCGACAGGTCGGCGGCCAGTTCCCGTTCGGCGGCGAGGAGTTGGACCACCCGGTCGGCCATGGTGTTGAACGCGTAACCGGCCTCGCGCAGCTCCTCGGGGCTGCCCTCGACCTGCTTGCCCTCCACCGGGACCCGCACCGAGAGGTTCCCGGCGCCGAGCGAGCGGGCGGCGGCGGCCAGCTTCCGCGCGGAGGCGACGATGCGGCTGCCCATCCGGTCGGCGACCAGCACCGAGATGGCGACCAGGCCGAGCGCCACGGCGGAGAGCACCTGCCAGGCCGTGGCGACGCCCCGGGTGAGGTCGCTCTCGGCCACGAACACCTCGACCACCGCGGTCCGCCCGGTGTCCACCGCGACCGGCTGGAGCAGGGCGTACCCGCCGGCCACCTTCACGGTGAACGAACGGCCCTGCCCGCCGGCCGTGGCCACGTCGGCCGCGGTGGCGCGTCCCTCCCCCAGCGTCGGCCCCCCGGGCTCGCCGGTCCCGGCGGCCGCGGCCGT
>NZ_JAHSQD010001103.1 GCF_020103755.1 Streptomyces sp. LS1784 | reverse complement strand
GCACCCGCCACCGCCCCGGCCGGGGCCGCCGCTCCGACCCCGAGACCGGCCCAGCTTCCGCCCGACGCGGCCGACTTCACCGGCAGAACGGTGCTGGTGGAGCGGCTGGGCGGGGCCCTCGGCGCGCCGGGCCAGCAGGCGCTGGTCATCGCGACCGTGGTCGGCATGGGCGGGGTCGGCAAGACCGCGCTGGCCCTGCACGTCGCCCACCGGGTCCGCGAGGCCTACCCGGACGGGCAGCTCTACGTCGACCTGCGGGGCGCCGACGCCACCCCGGCCGATCCGGAGGCGGTGCTCAGCGGCTTCCTGGTCGCGCTCGGCGTGCCGGCCGACGCGGTGCCGGACGGACTGGACGCCCGCTCGGCGCTGTTCCGCTCGGTGGTGGACGGCCGGCGGCTGCTGCTGGTGCTCGACAACGTCCACGACACCGCGCAGATCAGACCGCTGCTGCCGGGCGCGGTCGGCTGCGCCGTCCTCACCACCAGCCGCACCCGGCTGTCCGGCCTGCCCGCGACCGTCCAGGCCGACCTCGGCGTCTTCGAACCCGAGGAGGCGCTCGAACTGCTGGGCCGCACCATCGGCGCCGAGCGGCTGGCCGCCGAGGCGCAGGCCGCCCGGGAGCTGCTGCTCGTCTGCGGCCACCTCCCGCTCGCGGTCCGGATCGTGGCGGCCAGGCTGGCCGCCCGGCCGAGCTGGACGGTGCAGACGCTGGGCCGCCGGCTGGCGGTCGAGCGCCGGCGGATCGACGAGCTGCGCATCGGCGACCTGGAGGTGGCGGCCGCCTTCGAACTGAGCTACCGCCAGTTGACGCCCGCCCAGGCCCGGGCGTTCCGGCTGGCCGCCTCGGTGGACGGCCCGGACCTCGGGCTGCAGGCCGCAGCCGCCCTGCTGGACCTGGACGAGTACGACGCCGAGGACCTGCTGGAGGCCCTGGTGGACGTGGCGATGATGGAGTCGCCCTTCCCCGGCCGCTACCGCTTCCACGACCTGTTGCGCGCGTTCGCCCGGCGCCGTCCGGACGATCCCGGCGCGGCCGTGGCGGCCCGCGACCGGATGCTGGACCACCTGCTGGCCACCGCGTGCACCGCCTTCCAGCACGCCGTCCCCGGGGACCCGGCGGCCGGTGCGCTCGGGCCGGC
>NZ_JAHSQD010001102.1 GCF_020103755.1 Streptomyces sp. LS1784 | reverse complement strand
GGCCGACGCGGAGCAGCCACGGGTCCGGGCCGCCGAGAGCCGGCAGGCCCGGCCCTCCGCACGCCGGGCCCGCGGGCCCGCTCCCCACGCACCCGCCGGGTCAGATCACTCCCGCCTGGCGGGCCGTCTCCTCGAAGGCGCGGGCCACCGGGCTGCCGCGGTAGGGGGTGAGGCGGCGGTGGAAGTCCCGGACGTACTCCAGCGAGCGGGCCGAGCGCATCTCCCCCGCCGCCCGCAGCGCGTCGGTGGCCATGGTGCAGGCCTCGTCGAGGTCCCCCATGCCGAGCCGGGCAGTGGCCAGCACCAGGCGGCAGAAGATCCGGCTGCGGGCGTAGGCGGGCGAGCGCAGCCGCAGCGACTTCTCGGCGTGCTGCGCCGCGGTCCGCCACTGCTGGAGGTCGCGGTAGCAGTGGGCGAACTCGTCGGAGAGCTGGGCCTCGTCGAAGTACCGCGCCCAGGAAGGCAGTTCGTCGCCCGTCCGGGCCGCCGCCAGGGAGCGCTCGGCGCGCACCAGGGCGGTGGTGCAGGACCGTACGTCGCCCAGCAGGCCGTGCCCGCGTGCCTCGGCGGCGTGCATCAGTGACTGGACCACCGGCGGCACGGCGGTGCCCACGCCCTGCTGCGCGACCCGGGCGAGCTGGACCGCCTCCCGGCCGTGGCCCAGGTGGACGGCCTGCTGGCTCATCGTCACCAGCACGTAGCCGCCGAGCGCCCGGTCCCCGGCGGCCTGGGACAGGCGCAGCGCCTGGACGAAGTAGCGCTGGGCGAGGCCGTGGGCGGCGATGTCGAAGGACGTCCAGCCGGCCAGCCTGGTGAGGTCGGCGACCGCGCCGAACAGGGCCCGGCCGATCTGCTCTCCGTAGCGGCCGCGCAGCATCGGCTCGGCCTCGCTCTCCAGGTAGCGGACCAGCGCCTGGCGGGCGTGGCCACCGCCGTAGGCGTGGTCCAGCGCGCGGAAGAGGTCGCCGACGGCGCGGATGGCGGCGATGTCGCCGCGGCCGACCCGCAGGGTGGGACGGGACTCGCGGGCCGAGTCGGTGTACGGCGGCTCGACGGCGACCGGCGGCCGGCGGCTCTGGATCGGCACCCGGCCGATGGTGGGGGCGGTGCCGGTGGTCCCGGCGGTGCTGCGGGCGGTGGGAGCG
>NZ_JAHSQD010001101.1 GCF_020103755.1 Streptomyces sp. LS1784 | reverse complement strand
CCGCCGTGACCACCCTCGCCCTGGTCTGGCCGCAGGCCGGCGAGCCCCCGCGGGCGACGGCACCGGAGCCCACCGCCCCGACCGTGGCCCAGGACAACCCGACGGCCGCCGCCGCATCCGCTGCCGTCGCCCCCGCACCCGTGCCGACCCCGACACCCGCGGAGAGCCCGACGCCGACGACGCCCACACCGACGCCGACCGTGACCCGCACCGCCACCGCGACAGCGCAGCCCAACCCGGAGCGCCAGCTGGTGGACCTGGTCAACGCCGAACGCACCAAGGCCGGTTGCACCCCGCTGCGGATCGACGCCCGGCTGCACAGCTCGGCCCAGAAGCACGCGGACGACATGGCCACCCGAGGCTTCTTCGACCACGTCAACCCGGACGGCGTCCGAGCCGAAGCCCGGATCACCGCCGTCGGCTACCGCTGGTCCCAGTGGGGCGAGAACCTCGACCGGGGCCCGACCACCCCGGCCGCCGTCTTCGCCCGCTGGATGGACGGCGGGATCCACCAGTCCAACATGCTCGACTGCGGATTCAAGGACATCGGCGTCGGCTTCGCCACCAGCTCCGCCGGCACCCCCTACTGGACCCAGGACCTCGGAGCCCCGATGTCCTGAACCGCGGCCGCCGATGGCCGGCCGGTGGACCACAGGGACTACGCGGGCGCGGCCGCCACCAGGCTGTTCGCCGACCCGGTCACGTAGCCGGTGGCCTCCCCGAGGACGCCACCCGCGTCACCGACCTGCCCGGGCACCACGTCCGGCGCGCTGCTCAGCGGCCCGGGCAGCCCCTCCTGCCCGCCCACGGCACTGGCGTGCGCACTCGGCGCGGTGAGGGAGGCCACGACACCAACGGCGAGCGAGGCAACGGCAAACATGCTGCGCTTCTTCATGGCCGGTCCAACGAGGCTGCGCCGGAGGGGTTACGGCCCGCCGAGCGCAACCGCCGCCACCGGAGCGCGCGGAGACGTTGGACGGCCCGCGAGCCGACCGGGACTCTGCCGGGCGGCGGGCGGGCCGTGGGAACCACCATGGCCCCACCCGCCCCTGCCGGTCAGGGGCGTGCAAGGTGCGGGCGGACGCACGGCGGCGCGCCGGGCGTGCACCAGCAGCCCCAGCCGCGCCGTCAGAGCGTCCCGGAGCCCCG
>NZ_JAHSQD010001100.1 GCF_020103755.1 Streptomyces sp. LS1784 | reverse complement strand
GGGCCAGCCCGGACCGCCGTGGCAGCAGCAGCCGCAGGCCCCGCAGCCCAGCGCGTTCCAGCAGGCCGCCGCCCCGCAGCAGACCGCGCACGGCGCGCCGCTCGGCTACACCGCCGCCGTCGAGCTGTCCTCGGACCGGCTGCTGCGCAGCCAGCCCAAGCAGCAGCGCCAGCAGCCGCGGTTCCAGTTCGGCGGCAAGGCCGCGGCGGCCGAGAAGGCCCGCAAGCTGGAGATCATCCGCACCCCGGTGCTGAGCTGCTACCGGATCGCCGTGATCAGCCTCAAGGGCGGCGTCGGCAAGACCACGACCACCACCGCGCTCGGCGCGACCCTGGCCAGCGAGCGCCAGGACAAGGTGATCGCGATCGACGCCAACCCGGACGCCGGCACCCTGGGCCGCCGCGTCAAGCGCCAGACCGGCGCGACCATCCGCGACCTGGTGACGGCCATCCCGCACCTGCGCAGCTACATGGACATCCGGCAGTTCACCTCGCAGGACCTGAACTCGGGCCTGGAGATCCTGGCGAACGACGTCGACCCGGCGGTCTCGACCACCTTCAACGACTCGGACTACCGCCAGGTGATCGACGTGCTGGGCCGCCAGTACCCGATCATCCTGACCGACTCCGGCACCGGCCTGCTGTACAGCGCGATGCGCGGGGTGCTGGACCTGGCCGACCAGCTGATCATCGTCTCCACCCCCAGCGTGGACGGCGCCTCCAGTGCCTCGACCACCCTGGACTGGCTCTCCGCGCACGGCTACGCGGACCTGGTGCAGCGCAGCATCACGGTGGTCTCCGGGGTGCGCGAGACCAGCAAGATGATCAAGGTCGAGGACATCGTCGCGCACTTCCAGACCCGCTGCCGCGGCGTGATCGTGGTGCCGTTCGACGAGAGCCTGGCGGCCGGCGCCGAGGTCAACCTCGACATGATGCGGCCCAAGGTCCGGGAGGCCTACTTCGAGCTGGCCACCCTGGTCGGCGAGGACATCATCCGGGCCCAGCAGGCCGCCCAGCAGGCCGGCTGGCAGCAGCAGGCGCACGCCGGCTACCCGCAGCCCGGCGGCCAGCCGTACGCCGACCCACAGCAGCAGCCCTACCCGCAGCAGGCCGGCCAGCCCGCCCCCGGGGCGCCATGGGCCCCGCAGCCC
>NZ_JAHSQD010000110.1 GCF_020103755.1 Streptomyces sp. LS1784 | reverse complement strand
AGGGAAACGCCCGGTTACATTCCGAACCCGGAAGCTAAGCCTTACAGCGCCGATGGTACTGCAGGGGGGACCCTGTGGGAGAGTAGGACGCCGCCGAACAATTCTTCAGAAAGAACCCCCATCCGGGTCCCGGATGGGGGTTCTTCGCGTTTGGGGGGACCGACGGGCCGTCACCAGCACCCCGCCCGACGTCTCGGGGGTCAGACGCTCCGGCGGGACAGCCAGGTCCGTCGGCGCGCTGCGGGCGCCGTGCCGACGGGCGGTGAGTGGAGGGCGGCCACGGCGCTGCGGATCAGGATGCGGATGCCCTCGGCCGCCGTCTCCGCCGACATCGACGCGCTCTTCTCCCGGCCGGATGCCTGGCTCGGCAGGTACGGCAGGCGTGCGAACCCGCCGCGCAGCTCCGGGCGTTCGGTGGCGATCAGGTGCGCCAGCCCGTAGAAGACGTGGTTGCAGAGGTGGGTGCCGGCGGTGTGCGAGACGGTGGCCGGGATGCCGGCCTGCTGGACCGCCTCCACGCAGGCCTTCACCGGCAGGGAGGAGAAGTACGCGGCCGGGCCGTCCGGCACGACCGGCTGGTCGACCGGCTGGTTGCCCTTCCGGTCGGGCGCCCGGACGGCGTCGTCGAGGTTGATCGCGACCCGCTCGACCGTGAGGTCAGGGCGGTTGCCGCCCTGACCGGTGGCGATGACCAGGTCCGGCTCGAACCGGGCCACCGCCCGGCGCAGTTCGGTGATCGAGTCGCCGAACACCCAGGGCAGCCCGGCGAACTCCAGGGCCACTCCGGCCGGCGGACCGGCGGCGACCAGCCGGCCCGCCTCCAGGGACGAATTCAGGGGATCGCGGCCGAACGGTTCGAAGGCGGTCAGCAGGACGCGGATGATGGCGGACCTCCCAGCGTGCGGGAACGTACGGACCCGATTTGTGCCGTTCGAGCGTAGGGCCGTCCCGAATGCCCCGGCAAGCCCCACCGGTTGCGGGTGGACACCGCGGACTGGTCCCGCGTCAGGTCCGGCGCAGGGCGCCGTCCGCGCGGAGGGAGGCGAGGGTGGGATAGCCGTCGACGGCCATCAGGAGATCGGCCTCGGCGAGCAGGGAGCGCAGTACGTGGACGATGCCGTCGGTGCCCTCCAGGGCCAGGCCGTAGGCGTACGGGCGGCCCACACCGACGGCGGTCGCGCCGAGGGCGAGTGCCTTGACGACGTCGGCGCCCGAGCGGATGCCGGAGTCGAAGAGGACGGGCAGACCGTCGGCGGCCGCGACCACGTCGGGGAGCAGGTCGAGGGCGGCCAGGCCGCCGTTGGCCTGGCGGCCGCCGTGGTTGGAGCAGTAGATGCCGTCGACGCCGCCGTCCCTGGCACGGCGCACGTCCTCGGGGTGGCAGATGCCCTTGAGGAGGATCGGCAGGTCGGTGAGCGAGCGCAGCCAGGGCAGGTCGTCCCAGGTCAGTGGGTTGCAGAAGACGCCTGCCCACTCCAGGACGGCCGCCTGAAGGTCCTCCTCCGGCGCCTTGGCGAGGCGGGCGCGGAACACCGGGTCGGAGGTGTAGTTGGCCAGGCAGTGGCCGCGCAGCTGCGGGAAGTTGGCGGTGGCCAGGTCGCGCGGGCGCCAGCCGGTGACCCAGGTGTCCAGGGTGACGACGATGCCCCGGTAGCCCGCGGCCTCCGCCCGGTGCACCAGGCTCTCGGCCAGCGCCCGGTCGGTGGGGGTGTAGAGCTGGAAGAAGCCGGGGGTGTCGCCGAACTCGGCGGCCACCTGCTCCAGCGGATCGACCGTCAGCGTGGAGGCGACCATCGGCACGCCGGTCCGGGCGGCGGCGCGGGCGCTGGCCAGGTCCCCGTGGCCGTCCTGCGCGCACAGGCCGATCACCCCGATCGGCGCCATGAACAGCGGGGTCGGCAGTCGCAGGCCGAACAGCTCCACCGACAGGTCCCGCGTGCTCGCGCCGACCATCATCCGCGGCACCAGGCCCCACCGCCCGAAGGCGGAGACGTTCGCACGCTGGGTGGACTCGTCGCCCGCCCCGCCCGCGACGTAGGAGAGGATCGAGGGCGACAGCGCCGTGCTCGCCCGCGCCTCCAGTTCGGCGAAGGTCATCGGCATCGTCGGCAGCACGCCGCCGAGTCCGTGCAGGTAGATCTCGTTCTGGTAGTCGCCGAACCGCCCGTGGAACGTCTGGTCCATCCCGCTCGCCGTCCTTCCGCCCTCGGCCGCCCGGGACCGTCCCGGCCGGCGGCGCCGCCTGCCCGCCCCGCTGTTGGGCGGCCGGGCCGACGGCACCCCGGCATTCTCACCACGGACGGTGCGGACGGCCAGAGCCCGGCCGCAGGTGTGTCAGGGCGCCGACCGGGTGAGGGCCTTGGCCGGCCCACGGGTGCCAACCGTGTCACGGCGTCGGGTCGCGTCACGGCGCCGGCTCGGGCCGGATCCGGTGGCCGTACCGCCACACGGCGGCCGCGGCGAGCAGGGCGACCGTCCCGCCGAGCAGCATGACGGTGCCGGGGGAGGAGTGGTCCACCACCACGCCGCCGGTCAGCGCGCCGGTCGAGAAGGCGGCCTGGAACGCCGAGGTGAACACCACGCCGGCGCCCTCCGGGGCGTGCGGGGCCGCGGCGAGGAACCAGGTGAGGGAGCAGACCGGGACGGCGCCGTACGCCACGCCCCAGAGCGTCAGCAGGATGGCGGCGCCCGGACCACCGGTGCCCAGTAGCGGCAGCAGCAGCGCCGCGCCGGCCAGCAGGAGGGCCGCCGCACCGAACACCGGCCGCAGTGCCCCGGCCGCCCGGCCGCCGGCCAGGACGTTGCCGAGCAGCCCGGCGGCGCCGTAGACGAGGAGCAGGGCGGTGATCAGGCCGGTGCCGGCGTGGGTGGTGTCGGTGAGGAAGGGGGTGACGTAGGTGTAGCTGCCGAAGTGGGCCGGCACGATCAGGAAGGTCACGGCGATGCCGGTACGGGTGCCCCGTCCGGCCAGCAGGCCGCGCAGCACGCCCAGCCCGGTGACGGTCAGCGGGGGCAGCGGCGGCAGCGACCGCAGGAGGGCGACCAGGGCGAGCAGGGTCAGCGCGGCCATCGCGAGGAAGGCGGCCCGCCAGCCGGCCAGCGAGCCGAGGAACACCCCCGCCGGTACGCCGAGCACCGAGCCGAGCGGGACGGCGGAGAAGATCAGCGTGTTGGCCCGGGCCTGCCGGTGCTCGGGGACGAGGCGCGGGGCGAGCCCGGAACCGATCGACCAGAACGCCCCGATGACCAGCCCGAGGGCGATCCGGGCGGTCAGCACCGCCCAGTAGGCGGGGGCGAGCGCGCTGAGCAGGTCCGCGAGGGTGAGGACCAGCAGCAGTGCGCAGAGCATGGTCCGCCGGTCCGCGCGCCTGGTCGCGACGGTCACCACGGGTGCGGCCACCGCGGCGACGATGCCCGGCAGGGTCATCATCAGCCCGGCCGTGCCGGCGGAGATCCGGAAGGTGGCGCCGATCGGGGTCAGCAGGCCGATCGGAAGGATCTCGGTGGTGACGATGGAGAAGACGCCGGTCGTCACGGCGAGGACGGCGAGCGTGCCGCCGCCCCGGGGGCGGCGCTTCGGGGCGGGTGGTGCGGGGTTGAGGGTGGTGCCGGTCGGCATGCCGGAGGTCCTGTCGGTGGGCGGCGGGTGTGTGACCCGAAGTCCACCAAGCCGACCGGGGGTTGGGCTGGCGTGAATCAGACGTCAACGCTTCCGTGCCGGGCCGGCGGTCCGGCGCTGCTCGACGGGGCGGCGCGGTCCGGCGGTCCCGCGGGGCGCGGTGGAGCGGCGTGGTTCGGCGGGGCTGCACTGTTCGGCGGGGCTGCACTGCTGGGCGAGGCGGCGCTGCTTGGCGCGGTGGGCGAGCACGTCGAGGATGCGCTGCCAGGTCGGCGAGGCCTCGGCGATCCGGGAGAAGATCACCGCCTGGTTCCCGGGCCGGCTGCTGTCCCGCCCGTGGGCGGCCTCCCAGGCGTCCAGGTCGTCGATCAGCCGGTCCACGCGTGGATCGTCCGGTTCCCAGTCGAGCGACTGGTCGCAGAGGAGGAACAGCCGCATCGTCTCGGGGTCGTCGAAGCTGGCGTTCTTCTCCCGGATGCCCTGGCGCATGGCCTCCGGGTCGAGGGCCTGGTGCAGGATCCAGGTGTCGCGTTCGAGTCGTACGGATCGCTCGCTGACCCCGAGCGCGCGCATCCGGTCCAGGATGGCGACCACCTCGGACGGCAGGGCGAGCCGCTCGCCAGGTCGGCGATCCGGCGGCGGTGCTCGGTGAGTTGGTCGATCCGTCGCTCCGGTTCGGCGTCGAGGCCGGTGAGGGCGGCGGCGAACTCCTCGGGTTGTGCGTGCGGCAGCGCGTCGATCCGGGCCAGCGGAACCCCGGCGTCGGCGAGGGGCCTGATCCGGATGAGGTCCACCGCGGCCTGCGCGCTGTAACGGCGGTAGCCGGAGGCGTCGCGCTCGGGCTCGGGCAGCAGTCCGACCTGGTGGTAGTGGCGGACGGTGCGCACGGTCACGCCTGCGGTTGCCGCGAGTCGACTGATCGTGAGCACCGTTCGCTCCGGTTCCGTCGGCGAGTGTGGCCGGGCCGAGTCCAGGCGCGGCCCGCGCGGTCCACGACGTCGCGGACCGCCTGCACCACGGCGTCCACGCGCTCGAAGACGAACTGGCTGTGCCCGGTGTCGGAGAGGATGCGCTGCTCCCCGTTCGAGACCCGGTCCACCATGTCCGCGTACAGCCGCGTCTTGCCGTCGTGCATCGCCTGGAGGAGTTCCTCCGACATCAGCGCCTGCTGGCCGGGGTCGACACCCAGCGGGGTGAGCGCGATCACCGGGACGTCGGGCAGATCCGCTCCCGCGCGCACGCGACCAGGACGTACGGGCCGGGAACGCCGTGGGCACGCAGCAGTGCGTGCAGTTCGGCCGCGACCTCGGTGGCGGTGCGCGGCAGCGCGGCCTCGTCGCTGTAGCCGGTGCCGCCACGGTCGTACACCACGGCGGTGGTGAACTGCGAAACCCCTTGCTGGACACCGAAGTAGTCCAGTCCGATGGCGCTCGCGCCGGGCAGGAGGACGACGGCCGGTCCGCCCGTGCCCTGGCGGTGCAGGTAGAGGCGGCGGCCGTCGATCTCCTGGAACCCGCCGACCGGGGGTGGAGCGCAGTGGAGGGAGTGCTCTCGTTCGTCATGCGGCAAGCCTCCGACCCTGACGCAGCGTCAAGGTCAAGCGCCTGTCGCGGGGAGCCCGTCGGGTGTTCAGGTGCCCAGGTCGCTGGTGGTGGCGAAGCGGTTGCGGTACTCGGTCGGTGTGGTGCCCAGGCGGCGGGCGAAGGCGCGGCGCAGGGTCTCGTCGCTGCCCAGGCCGCTGAGCCGGGCGGCGGCGGTGACGCCGTGGCCGTCGAGGAGCAGCTGTTGGGCGCGGTCGAGGCGGACGCGCTCGACCCAGCGGGCGGGGGTGGTGTGCAGCTCGGCCTGGAAGAGCCGGGTCAGGTGGCGGGGGCTGACGGCGGCGGTGGCGGCCATCGCGGGCAGGGTGTGCTCGGCGGCCGGGTCGGCGAGGACGGCGTCGGTGAGTGTGCGCAGCAGGTCGCTGCGGGCGGGCGGGGTGGCCAGGGCGGTGGAGAACTGCGACTGGCCGCCCGGGCGCTGCATGAAGACGACCAGCTCGCGGGCGATGGCACGGGCGGTCTCGGCACCGTGGTCGTGTTCGACCAGGGCGAGGGCCAGGTCGATGCCCGCGCTGATGCCGGCGCTGGTGTGGTACCGGCCGTCCCGGATGTGCAGGGCGTCGGGCTCGACCCGCACCCGGGGGTGGCGGAGCGCGAGGGCGGGGGCGTGGCGCCAGTGGGTGGTGGCCCGGCGGTCGTCGAGCAGCCCCAGCGCGGCGAGCACGAACGCGCCGCTGCACACCGAGGCGACCCGCCGCGCCCGCCCGGCGAGGCCGTCCGCGGCGGAGAGCAGGTGCTCGTCGGGGCCCCGGGTGGCGAGGTGGTCGGCTCCGGCGACGACCAGGGTGTCGGGGGGCGCGTCGGCGTCCTGCGGTGCGGCGGTGTCCGCCAGGGCCACGCCGTTGGAGGCCGTGACGGTGCCCCCGCAGGGGGAGACCAGGAGGGTCCCGTACGGGTGGCCGAGCCGGCCGGCCTGGTGGAAGACCTCCAGCGGACCGCTGACGTCGAGCAGCGTCACCCCGTCGAACACGAGGAAGGCGACCTGGCGCGTCATGTCCGAATCCGAGGTACAGGTGTCTGTACGGACATGGCGGCAGCCTACGCCACCGGGCGAGGGTGGAGGAGTCAACCGAACGGCCCCGAAAGCGGAGGAAGTCATGACGAACGAGACGATCGCGGGCGTGCGCATCCCGGACAGCGCCCTGGCCCGTGAGGCGACCGAACTGGTGCGGGAGGCGGCCTCGCCCCTGCTGTTCGACCACTCGCGCCGGGTGTTCCTGTTCGGGGCGCTGCGCGGCGCCGAGCAGGGGCTGGAGTTCGACCCGGAGCTGCTGTACGTCGGCGCGATGTTCCACGACCTCGGCCTCACCGGCCGCTTCGCCCGGACCGACCAGCGGTTCGAGATCGACGGGGCCGACGAGGCCCGCCGCTTCCTGGTGGCCCACGGCATCACCGGCGAGCCGGCGCAGCGGGTCTGGACGGCCATCGCGCTGCACACCACCCCGGAGATCCCGCTGCACATGGCGCCGGAGGTCGCCCTGGTCACCCGGGGGGTGGAGCTGGACGTCCTGGGCATCGGCTACCACGCCCTCACCGAGGAGCAGCGTGCCGCCGTGGTCGCCGCCCATCCGCGGCCCGACTTCAAGAACCGCATCCTGGCGGCGTTCACCGACGGCATCAAGGGCCGCCCGGACACGACCTTCGGCAACGTCAAGGCGGACGTGCTCGCGCACTTCGTGCCCGGTTTCGAGCGCGGCGACTTCGTGGAGGTGATCAGGGGCTCCGACTGGGCGGAGTGAGTCGGATCGAGGGCTCCTGAGGGCACGCCGAAGGCCCGGTCGTCGTCGTCCGACCGGGTTTGACGGCCGCTTTGGGCTTCCACCACCCTTCCACTAATCAAATAGTGAAAGGGTACTTTGCTGATGCCCGCTTCCCCGTCCGCGCCCGCTTCCGCCCCTGCTTCCGATCCCGCCTCCCCGCCCCGAGCCCTTCCTCCCGCGTCGTCCACCCCGCCCGCGTCGCGCGCCCGGTTCGCGACCCTCCTCGCCCGCCGCCCTGCCGTGCTCGCCTGGGGCCTGGCGGCCGGGTTCGCCGCGCTGTACGCCTGCGTCGCCGTCAACCGGCACCGGCGTGGCCTCACCAAGGCCTACGACCTGGGCATCTTCGAGCAGGCCGTCCGGGCGTACGCCCACGGGCAGGCGCCGATCGTGCCGCTCAAGGGGCCCGGCTACCACCTGCTCGGGGACCACTTCCACCCGCTGATCGCCGTCCTCGCCCCCGTCTACCGGGCCTTCCCGAGTCCGCTCACCCTCGTGATCGCCCAGGCGCTGCTGATGGCGTCGGCCGTCGTCCCGCTGACCCGCTGGGCCCACGAGGTGGCCGGGCCGCGGGTGGCGCTGCTCGTCGGCTGCGCCACCGGGGCCTCCTGGGGGATCGTCCGGGCGGCGGCCGACGACTTCCACGAGATCGCCTTCGCCCTCCCGCTGCTCGCCTTCGCCGCCACCGCACTGGGCCGGCGCCGACCGCTCGCCGCCGCGCTCTGGTCGCTGCCGCTGCTGCTGGTCAAGGAGGACCTGGGGCTGACCGTGGCCGCCGTCGGCGCCCTGATCGCCTGGCAGGCCCGCCGGGAGCGGCACCGCAGTCCGCTGCCCGGGCTCGCCCTCGCCGCCGTCGGCCTCGCCGCGACCGCGCTCACCGTGCTCGTCGTGCTGCCGGCGTTCAACCCGAGCGGGGGCTTCGACTACTGGCGGCAACTGGACGGCGGCGGGCAGCCCTCGCTCTGGGTGCTGCCGCTGCAGCTCGGCTGGCCGCCGGTCAAGTGGCTGCTGCTGTTCCTGCTCGCCGCCACCGCCGGCTTCGCCGGCGTGCGCTCGCCGCTCCTCCTGCTCTGCGTGCCCACCCTCGCCTGGCGGCTGCTGTCGTCCAACTCGCACTACTGGGGCGTCAGTTACCACTACAGCGCGGTGCTGATGCCGATCGCGCTCGCGGCCCTCGTGGACGTCCTGCGCCGTCTTGACGCGAGTCGTGCCAGGCGCGCGCTCGTCGTCAGCGCCCTGGTGACCGCCGTGACGCTGCCGCTCTACCCGCTGCACGAGGTGGTGATGCCCGAAGCCTGGCGCACCTCGCCCCGGCTCACCGAGACCCGGGCGCTGCTCCGCCGGATACCCGACGACGCCACCGTGGCCGCCTCCAACCGGCTGGCGGCCCAGCTCACCGGCCGGGCGGAGGTCACCCTCGTGTGCCAGGCGCCGGTGGGCCCCGGACCGCAGTGGGTGGCCGTCGACCTGCGCGACCCGAGCGTGCAGTCCCCGTGCGCCACCGCCGACACCGCCCGGATGCTGGCCGTCTACCGGGAGCGCGGCTACCTGCCGCTGGTCGAGCAGGACGGCCTGCTCCTGCTGCACCGTCCCTGAGAGCCCCCGTAAGGGACCCCCGGGTCCAGCTTGACCCGAGCGCCGCAGTGGGCCACTATTCCACTATTGAACTAGTGAAAGGCTGAAAACGCGGGTGATCGAGTACCGCATCGAGCGGCGCAGCGGCGTCTCCACCTACCAGCAGATCGTGCAGCAGACCAAGCAGGCCCTGAGGCTCGGACTGCTCCAGCCCGGGGACAAGCTGCCGACCGCCCGTGAGGTGGTCGAGCTGACCGCGATCAACCCCAACACCGTGCTGAAGGCCTATCGCGAACTCGAACGCGAAGGGCTGGTCGAACCCCGCCCGGGGCTCGGCACCTTCGTCCGGCGCTCGCTCGCCCGGCCGGAGGCGGCGGCGGACGGGCCGCTGCGCGCGGACCTGGTCGGGTGGGTGGACCAGGCCCGGGGGGCCGGACTGGAGCGCGAGGACATCGCCGCGCTGATGGCCTCCGTCCTGGAGCAGCGTTTCGACACCGGGGTCTCCGGCACCGGGGCCGGCTCCGGAGCCGTGGACTCCGACACCGGGGCCTGAGCCTCCCCGGCAACACCGAACCGAGAACAGTGGGGGACCGGGTGGACGACCCGACGACCACGGCGCCCGCGTCGGCGCCCGTGCTGGGGGCCGCGCAGGAAGCGGGCCTGGAATCTGCCCTGGAGGCCACCGGCCTCGGCAGGAAGTACCAAAGCGGCTGGGCCCTGCGCGACTGCGACGTCACCGTCCCGGCCGGGCGGATCTGCGGCGTGGTGGGGCCCAACGGCGCGGGCAAGAGCACCCTGCTCGCCCTCGCCGCCGGCCAACTCAAGCCCACCGAGGGCCGGTTGCAGGTGCTCGGCGCCACCGCCGGCGCACCCGAGCTGCGCGCCCGGGTCGCCTACGTGCCGCAGGACAAGCCGCTGTACCAGGGCCTCACCGTCGCCGAGACACTGCGGATGGGCCGCGAGCTCAACCCGGTGTGGGACGAGAGCTTGGCCCAACAGATCGTCGAACAGGGCGAGTTGAACACCAGGGCGCGGATCGGTTCGCTCTCCGGCGGCCAGCGCACCCGGGTCTGCCTCGCCCTCGCCCTGGGCAAGCTCCCCGACCTGATGCTGCTCGACGAGCCGATGGCCGACCTCGACCCGCTCGCCCGGCACCAGCTGATGGGCACCCTGATGTCGGCCGCCGCCGAGCGCGGCACCGGCATCGTGCTGTCCTCGCACATCCTCCCCGAACTGGACGGCGTCATCGACCACCTGCTCCTCGTCCAGGGCGGGCGCATCCGGCTGGCCGGCGACCTGGACGAGATCCTCGACGGGCACCGGCTGCTCACCGGGCCGGCCGGTCAGGGTTCCGTGCTCCCGGCCGGGTCCGTGGTCGAGCAGCGCGTCAGCGGCCGCCGGGCCATCGCCCTGGTCCGCACCGACGAACCGGTGGACGGCCCGTGGGAGAGCGAGCGGCCGAGCCTGGAGGACCTGCTGCTCGGCTACCTCCGCGCACCCGCCAAGCCGCACGACCCGAACGACCCGAACGAGGTGGCCGCATGAGCACGACCGTCCTGCCCGACCGCGCCGCCGTTCCGGTCGACTCCGCGGCCCCCGGCCTGCGCGGGCTCTTCTGGCTGGTACTCCGCCAGAACCGGCTCCTCCTCTGGACCTTGGGCACCCTGCTGATCCTGGCGGTCGCCGACCTCCTCTGGATCCACATCGCCTGCAGCCGGATCGTGAGCGACCTGCGCCGGACCGACTGCTACGACCCCGAGACCTGGGACAGGCCCCAGTGCTGGAACCTCCTCCAGCAGATCGACCACCCGAACTTCTGGTACCTCCAGGTCCTCCAGCCCGCCGTCACCGCGCTCCCGCTGCTGATCGGCGTGTTCATCGGCGCCCCGCTGCTGGCCCAGGAGTACGAACGCGGCACCATCCGCCTGATCCGCGCGCAGTCCGTCAGCCCGATCCGCTGGCTGGCCGTCCGCCTCGCCGTCCCCGGCCTCGCCGTCCTGGCCGCCAGCGGCGTGCTCGCCGTGCTGATGACCTGGGTGTGGTGGACGGACATCGTGCACGGCCCGGTCGCCTTCGACCCGCCGTTCCAGTTCTTCACCTACCCGGCCCTCGGCCTCGCCCCGATCGCGTGGTCCCTGTTCGCCCTGATCCTCGGGGTCCTCGTCGGGCAACTCGTCCGCCGCACCCTGCCCGCGATGTTCCTCACCGGCGCCCTCGTCGCCGCCACCCACGGCCTCGTCCTCTGGGCGCGCCCCTCCTTCTATCCGGCCGTGGACCGGGTGGCCGCCCTGCGCACCACCCACCCCACCAACTCCTGGCTTCTCGACCGCGGCGTCGTCCTCCCCGACGGCACCCGCGTCAGCACCAGCAGCTGCGGCTTCAGCTTCAGCACCGACTGCGACGGCGCCACCGCCTCCTGGCTCCGCTACCACCCGGCCGACCACCTCGTCCCCGTCCAACTCGTCGAGGCCGGCATCCTGGTGGCGCTCACGTTGGCCCTGCTGGTCGTGGTCTTCCGTCGCATCCGGGCGTAGGGCGCGACCTCAGGGCTTCTGCAACAGTCGCCGCTGCCAGTACGGGGTGAGGCGGGGCCGGATCAGGACCACGCCCTGCTGGGTGGCGACACCGAGGTCGAGGTGGGGGCTGTGGGGTCGGGCCGCGAGCGAGGTGACGAGAGCGGGGAGGGGGGTCGACCACACCTCCTCGGCATCGGGAAGGGTGAACAGCCTGATCCCGAACTCGTCGCTGATGGCGAGGAGGGAATCGCCGCTCGGGGCCAAGCCCGTCCAGAGGAGCCGGCGCGCCCGGACGGGGAGCTCGCGGGCGGGGGCTCCGGGGTGGGCGGAGTCCCAGATGACGACGGGGGAAAGGACGGTATCGTCGCGACCGAGTCCGGCCATGTATGCCAGGACTGGTTTGCCGGTTTGTGTGTCCGCCCACCTGAGATAATATCCGTGGCCGTTGGTGGCATTTCGAAGTGTGCGGCGGCCGGTCACCTGTCGGTCAGAGTGCACGGCATGGATTTCGCCGCACTCCAGGTCAAGAACGGCTGCGCGACCGTCCGCACCAGCCATGGCGACATAACGAGTTCCGCAATCACCGTGATGCGGTACCAGCGACTTTATTCTGTCCGGCAGGATGATCGGCTTGCCGTGAACCGGTTGTCGAGAGGTTGTGTCCCACAGGTATCCACGTGAAGCAGCGTCGGCGCCGGGCAGATCTTCATGGGTGTAATAGCCGCTTGCTGTAAAATCGCCGGAAGTTGCCGCCTGTCGAACGGCGACAAGCAGCATGGCATGGCCGCTGGGGTCCGAAAATCCAGCGGTAAAGACCATTGTTGAGTCAATATCAATATCCCAAGGGGCGATGTCAATGCCGACTTGAGCCTTGGGGGATGTCGCCGCAAAGATGTGCCCGTTCTCCGGATCGAATCCGACCAGTCGAGTGCCGGGATGTTGGAGAGTCGGTGGGATCAAGTGACACGATGTTTCCCAGGGGGTCATGGCGAGGGTTTCGGGCCGAGTGCATTCAATTGTCCCGTCGGCGTGGAGTTGTTGCCATGAGAAGATTGCCTTGGCGTGAGACTCCTCGGCTGTGTCTATGATTTCCTCGATCTTCCCCAGCAGGTTGAGCGTCCCGTCCTCCCCTTCTGTTTGAGTTCCAAGCTCTGACATGTGCGTGTCGGTCAGATGGTGAGCGACTAGCGGCGTGTGTGTGCTGTGATCCAGCGCATCGTTGTCGACCAACCTGAGGCCATGCCACGAGCCGACGACGAACTCTCGAGAACGGGCGGACCAGCCGTGAATGAGGACCGTTGTCGCCTTGTCGCCCGTTCCTCCCTGGTCGTCCTCGGCGAATCGTTCGACTCGATGGTCGTCGAAAAGCACATGCCACAGTCTGGCAGTGCCGTCGTTGCTGACGGTTAGGACATCCTGTGAGTGGGCGTCGAGTGAGGCAAGTGTGTGTAGGCCGCAGACCGTGCCTTCATGGCCGTGCAAGGCCCTTCCGGCGGATGATCCGTTTTCGCAGTCGACGATGTTTACACTGCCGCCAAAGGATGCGCCGACGGCATATGTGCCACTCGCGCTGGCTGGTGTCAGCGGAGTGAACAGGGAATGGATGTCGACGTCTGTGCCAGCCCTGGTGACCTGGCCGGTTCCGGTTGAATAGATGATGGTGTCTTGCCAGGAAGAGGCTACAAAAGCAACATCGCGAGATTTGAGTCGAACGAATTTGCCGCGAGGTTGGGTATGCGAGTTCCGGTCTGCAGCCACGATCTGAGCCGATCCACAGTCCAAAATCTTCACACATCCGGGACTGCCGGGTCTCCTGCCCGGTTCCCAGATGGCAACTAGTGCAGACCCGAGCTTCCGGGTCGATCGGTTAAGGAGCTTTGGTTTTCGTAGATTGCTCAACAAGACATTTCTGCGCCAACCCTCGTCGGCGGCGTAGGCGATGACCTTCCCGCCTTCGAAGTCGCACACTACGAGATGGGGTGTACCGTTGCCATGCCACACAAGGGCGGCAGTGGTGCTGTTATTCGGCCCCTTGGAGGTGAAAGGTTCCTTCAGTAGTGTCCTGCCTGATGAGTCGATGACGACTACATGATCCTCAGAACGGCAGACCGCCACGGAAGTGCCGTTTTTCAATTCGCCGGCATCCAGAATTTCATCGAAGCGTTCACCTCGGATGTGGTGGACGACGGTCTGGTCGCTGACATTCCAGAGCCGCAGATCGCCCAGGTCGTCGAGGGTGACGGCAAGCGGGTGGCCCGTATGAGCGGGCAGCGCCCGCATGCCGCGAATGCGCGAGGGGTGGAGGAGTGTTGCGGAGGCGGCGGGCGTGTCGATCATCCAGACATAGACATCGGACTGCCCAAGGGCGACCGCAAGTACCACACGGTCCTTGTCGGGCAATACGAGGTCGTCGATCTGCCATCGGCCCGTCATCGCCGTGGTTGAGTACGTCCTCTCGTGATGCCGGCCTACGATGCGGTGCGGAGTGACGGGCCTGGCTTCGATCCGGACGCGCTGCACTGACGAAGACAGCTCCTCTGTTCGCCTGGCGAAGGCCATGGCCCCGTTGGATTCGGCTGCGAATGTCAGTAGCGCAGCCCGGTCGGTGTCAGGGGGTCCAACGAGACCCACGAAACGCTCGACCACCATCGCCAGCACCGGATCGCACGAGTGGTGGCGCACGGCCGGAAGCAGCCCGGTCGGGTCGGCGGCCAGGACGAAGGCCGGGTCCTCGACGAGCCCCTGAATCGATCCGGCCGCCGCCGCGTGCGTGGCCAGGTGCTGGCGCACGTACGGCAGCGCCTGTGCCCAGGTCCGGCCGGGTGTCAGGTCGAGCAGGACCTCGACGAACCCCTCCTGCACATCCTGGAGGTCGCGGACCTTGAGAGCACGTTGCCGCAGGTAGTCCGTGAGTTCCTGGTGGTACAGGCGGAAGTGCTTGGTGCCCGACACCTCAGCCCAGGTCAGGTACGACCCGTCCTCCTCCACCAGCGCGTCGATGTCCGCCTCCCGCAGTGGGATGCCCGACAGCCGGGAGGCCACCAGCAGCCAGATCCGGCGCGGCAGTCCGTGGCCCTCGCCGAAGGCCAGTGCCGTGAGGAGCGCCATCACCGCCTCGGCACGGTGCTGGGGGATGCGTCGCAGGTAGGCCTCGAAGGCGCCACCGACATCCGACGGGAGGATCTCCGCCCATCCGGGGACAGTCGTGTCCAGCAGCTCCCCGCGCAACAGCGCGCTCGCCGTCATGCGTGCCACCAGGAAGCAGTGCCCAGCGCGCCGGGCGACCTCGGCCGCGATGACGCCGATCCGCTCCTCCAAACCGGCGTACGGCGAACCGGCGTCTCCGAGGATGCGGCGCACGTACTCCGCTGTGCTCGTGTCGTCCGCGTACTCCGCGCTGTCCAGGTCGATGGAGTTGACCTGCTCGCCGATGTGCGGCAGCAGTTCGCGACGCGACCCGACGACCAGTCGCACGCACGGCACGGCGCCGAGCGGACGCAGCAGGTCCCAGGCGATGCGTCGCGCCTCGGTCCGGTCGCCGGCCGGGCCGGCCTCGTCGAGGGAGTCGATCACGACGCGCAGCGGCGCCTGCCGCTTGGCGAGCGCCGTGAGCAGGGCCGCCGGATCAGTCGCTCGGACATCAGCCGCCGCAGCCAGACGCGTTACCAGCGCCTCCAGGCTCTGGTGGCGGGCGTTCGCGGAGGCGTCGGAGTGGCCCTCCAGCACCAAACGCCCCAGCACGGCGGACTTCCCGGAGCCGGGTGAGGCGGTGACGACCAGCGCCCCCTGCCCGCCTTGCCCGTTCATGGCGTCGTAGAGCTGGTTGAGTGCTGTGCGACGGCCCGTGAAGTACGACCCCGGGTCATGGACGTGCTCCACGCCCCGCCCTCGGGGCTCGAAGTGCGAAGAGAGGTCGGACGAGTCGCCCGTCTCCTCCCGCTCGCCGACTTCCGCGCTCGGGTCGTAGCCGGGATTGGGGAAGAACGGTGGCTGTGCGCCCTGGTGGTTCGAGGAGCACGCGGCCCGCTGCCGCGCCCCCGCCGCCAGGAATGCCTGATTGACCTTGGCCGCCACCGCGGAAGGAGAGAGGTACCGCTGGGACGGCCCGTCGCCTGCCGCGCACACCTCGATGAACCCGGACACGAACGCGCCGTCGTCGGCGAGGTCACGGTGACGGGCGGAGGCGAGGACCCAGGTGCCGGCCCCGTTGTCGTCGCCGCGAGGCCGCGACGCGACGATTCCGTCCGTCATGACCTGGATCTCCGTGGAGCCATGAGCGGCATGGCAGGAGTCGATGACGAAGAGGACGTTCCGCAGCGGCGAGGCCGCCAGGATCTCGGCCATGTTCTGCGGCGACAGCCAGGAACGGGGCCGGCTGAACCGGCTGTCGGCGCAGGCGAGACGGTACGGCGCGCCCGGGTTCGGCTGCTCACCGTGGCCGGCGTAGTACACGACCACCATGTCCTCCGCGGTGAGCTCGCCACTCGTGCACCAGTCGGAGAGAGCGTCCTCGAAGTCCGCGGACACCGGGTCGCGCGAGACCTCCGCGAGCACCCGGGTGTAGCCCATCTCCGGAGAGGTGAGGAACTCGGCGACCCGCTCGACGTCGTCGAGGGCGTGCGCGAGGTACGGCAGTTCACCGGCGCTGTACGTGGACGTACCGGCAGCGATCAGGTAGCGCATGGGGCCGGCCGGTCTCCTTCTACTTCAGCCCTGCGGCGACAGCCCGGCCGGTCTCCACCGCGGTGAGGTAGTGGGTCGCGTCGTGCATGTGGGATCCGTTGTTCACCGGGACATCGGTGACCCGAGGGCCGAAGGCCGGGCGGAGTTCCCGCACGGCGGCGACGATGTCCGTGGCGTCGGCGATGTTGGTCCAGGCCCGGAGCGGCTTGGGCCACCTGGCCTTGCGGTCCAGGGGCTCGGGCCGGAGGCGGTCGAGGACGAGCGCGCCCATGCCGAGGGGCGAGCCCAGGGTGACGAGCATCCGGACGTCCCAGTCGGGGCGGCCTTCCTGGCACAGCGTCTCGTAGGCGACGACGGAGCCCAGCGAGTGGGCCACCACCACCCGGGTGTCCGAGCCGATCTGCGCGGCCAACCGCGCACGGGCCGCTTCGCGGATCCGCTCGTCCTCGAAGTAGCGCGCCAGCTGCTTCAGACTGCCGATCAGCGCCGCATCCAGGACGCCGCGCAGGTACCGGGCGCCGGTGAGCGCGTCGAGGGCTGCGCGGACCCTGCGGATCCTGAGCGACTGGGAGAGGGCCCAGCCGACCGCCCCGCGGGTACCGGTCTCGTCCGGGGCCGGGACGCCGGGGTCCGTCCGGGCGGCCTCCGCCCACCAGGCCATGAGGAGTCGGAACTCCTCCTCGGTCTCGACGTCCGAGGCGTCGTAGTTCGGCTCGGACCCCGCGCGGGTGCCCCGGGGGCGGAACAGGTCACCGTAGAAGGCGACGGCCACGTCCGTCGGCTCGGGGACGGGGCCGCCCGCCAGCCGTGCGCCGCCCATGAGTTCGGGAACGACGTCCCGCGCCAGCGAGTCCTCGCTGAGGTACTGCTTGGCGACACCGTGTACGAAGACGACCTTGGCCATTGTCCGCCCCTCCCTGCCTGGCGAGAGCCTACCGCCGGGCGTCACCGCCGTGGTTCCGTACGGGCAGGGCCGGGTCGGCGGGTGGGATCATGGGGCCCCTGGGTGCACGGAGCGAGACGGGGGTCGGACGGTGGGGGAGCGGCGGCGGGGTGGGCGGCGGCCCGGGGTGGTCCTCGCCGAGGCGGAGCGGTTGCGGGCGGCGGCCGCGGCGGTGGTGGCGGACCACCGGGGGGCCGTGGAGGAGGCGCGGCTGGCGTACGTCGCGTTGCGGGACCGGCTGGTGCGGGAGGAGCTGGGGGCCATCGCGGTGGGTCGGCTCCGGGACGTGACCGAGGGGCGGCTGCGGGTCGGGGCGCTGGAGGCGGCCGGGCTGGGGACGGTACGGCAGGTGGTGGAGGCCTCCGGCTACACGCTCCGGCTGATCCCGGGGGTCGGGGCGCAGACGGCGGCGCAGGCCCTGGCCGCGGCCGGACAGATCGCCCGGGCCGTCGAGGAGACGGTGGCGGTGCGGCTGGACGTCGAGCAGCAGGACACGATGAGCACCGCGCTGGTCGTGACGCTCCAGCGGCTGGTGGCCGCCGGGCCGGAGGCGCGGCGGGCCAGGGACACCGCGGAGCGGGTCCAGGCCGAGGTCGAGCCCTTGGTGGCGGGCGCGCGGCCGGCCCGGGGGGTGTTGCGCGGGCTGTTCGCCGGGCGGGAGCGGCGGGCGCAGGCGCAGGCGGCGGTCGAGCGGCTGGAGAAGGTGCTGGCCGGGTTCGGGGCGCAGGAGGTCCCGGTGCTGCTCGCCCAGGCCTCGGTCGACCTGCTGCGCCCACCGGTCGACCCGGTCGAGGCGTGGACGGACTTCGAGCTCCGCTCGGCCGACTACTACGGCGTGCTCGGCGGGATCGTCGAGGAGGCCGGCGCCGAACCCTCCGCCGCCGAGGGGTTCCTGCCGGAGGAACTGTCGGACCGGGTACGGGCCGAGCCGCTGGACGACGCCCACTGCCGGGTCTCGCTGCGCGGCTACCAGGCCTTCGGGGCGCGGTTCGCGCTCGCCCAGCGACGGGTGATCATCGGGGACGAGATGGGCCTCGGCAAGACGGTGCAGGCGATCGCCGTGCTGGCGCACCTGCGGGCGCGGGGGAGCACCCACTTCCTGGTGGTCTGCCCGGCCAGTGTCCTGATCAACTGGACCCGGGAGATCGAGTCGCGCAGCACCCTGCGGGCGTTCCGGGTGCACGGCCAGGAGCGGGAGGCGGCGCTCGCCGAGTGGCTCCGGGACGGCGGGGTCGCGGTGGTGACCTTCGACGGGCTGCGCCGTCCGGAGGTCGCGGAGGCGGCGGAGGCGGTCGAGGTCGGGATGGTCGTGGTGGACGAGGCGCACTTCGTCAAGAACCCTGCCACGCAGCGCTCCCGGGCGGTGGCCGCCTGGGCGGAGCGGGTGGAGCGGGTGCTGTTCCTCACCGGGACGCCGATGGAGAACCGGGTGGAGGAGTTCCGCAGCCTGGTGCGGTACCTCCGGCCCGAGCTGATGCCGCTGGCCCAACAGGGTTCGGCGGCCGCCGGGCCGGTGGCCTTCCGCAAGGCGGTCGCCCCGGCGTACCTGCGCCGCAACCAGCGGGACGTGCTCACCGAGCTGCCCGAGGTGGTGCACGTGGACGAGTGGGAGGAGTTCTCGCCGGCCGACCTCGCCGCCTACCGGTCGGCCGTCGCGGCGGGCAACTTCCCGGCGATGCGCCGGGCCGGGTACGCGGACCCGGCGGAGTCGGCCAAGCTGAAGCGGCTGCTGGAGATCGTCCGGGAGGCGGCGGACAGCGGGCTGAAGGTGGTGGTCTTCTCGTTCTTCCGGGACGTCCTGGCGGCCGTTCACATGGCCTTGGAGCAGCGGTCGTTCGGGCCGGTCGACGGCTCCCTGGACTCGGTGCGGCGGCAGGACGTGGTGGACGGGTTCGGCGCCGCGCCCGGGCACGCGGTGCTGCTCTGCCAGATCCAGGCCGGGGGCGTGGGGTTGAACATCCAGGCGGCTTCGGTGGTGATCCTGTGCGAGCCGCAGGTCAAGCCGACCCTGGAGGAGCAGGCGGTGGCGCGGTCGCGCCGGATGGGGCAGGTCCGCCGGGTGCGGGTGCACCGGCTGCTGGCGACGGACAGCGTCGACCAGCGGATGCTGGACCTGCTGCGGGCGAAGGGCCGGCTGTTCGACGACTACGCGCGGCGCAGCGAGGTGGCGGAGTCGACCCCGGAGGCGGTGGACGTGTCGGAGCGGTCGCTGGCGGCGCTGATCGTCGAGGAGGAGCAGCTGCGGTTGGCGGCTTCGGAGGACGGGCGAGCGGCGGAGGGTCACTCGTCCGCGAGCGTGCGCAGGTAGGTGAGGACGGCGCGCACCCGGCGGTGTCCGGTGTCGGGGGTGGGCATGCCGAGCTTGCCGAAGATGCTGCCGATGTGCTTGTTCACCGAACTCTCGGCGAGGAAGAGGAGCCGGGCGATGGCCGGGTTGTTGTGGCCCTCGGCCATCAGGGCGAGCACCTCGCGCTCGCGCGGGGTGAGGGCGGCCAGCGGGTCGGGGCCGGTGCGGTGGGCCATCAGCTGGGAGATGACCTCCGGGTCCATCGCGGTACCGCCCCCGGCGACCCGTCGCAGCGCCTGGAGGAACTCCTCGGTGTGGCCGACCCGGTCCTTGAGCAGGTAGCCGACGCCGGTGGCGCTCTGGGCGAGCAGTTCGCCGGCGTAGGCGCGTTCGACGTACTGGGAGAGGATCAGGACGGGCAGCGCGGGCAGTCGGCGGCGGGCCTCCACGGCGGCGCGCAGGCCCTCGTCGCGGAAGTCCGGCGGCAGCCGGACGTCGACCACGGCGACGTCGGGGCGGTGGTCGAGCAGGGCGGGCAGCAGGTCGTCGCCGTGCTCGACGGTCGCGCACACCTCGTGCCCCTCGCTGTGCAGCAGCAGGACCAGGCCCTCGCGGAGCAGGGCGTTGTCCTCGGCGATCAGGATCCGCACGGGATCTCCACCTCCAGTACGGTCGGGCCCCCGGGCGGGCTGGACAGGCGGGTGGTCCCGTCGAATGCGGCGACCCTCCGGCGCAGGCCGGGCAGCCCGCTGCCGGCGCCCTCGGCGGCGCCGCCCCGGCCGTCGTCCTCGACCCGGACGGCGATGGCGTCGGCGGTGACCCGCAGCCGGACCAGGGCGC
>NZ_JAHSQD010000011.1 GCF_020103755.1 Streptomyces sp. LS1784 | reverse complement strand
GGACCGGCCGGGGCGGTCGCGCTGACCTGGGCGCTGTCGCCGACGCGCGACTCGCTCGGCCTGTCCGGCGTGCTGCTGTGCCTGCTGCTGGTGGTGGCGGGGACCGCGCGGCTGGGAGGGCTGCTGCCGGCGGCGGGCAGCACCGCGGCCGGGGCGCCGGCAGCGGACTACTTCTTCACCACGCCGTGGCGCAGCCTGACGGTGGAACGGGGCGCGGACCTCGCGGCGCTGCTGGTGTTCCTCGCGGTGGCCGGGGTGATCTCCCATCTGATCGACGGTCTGACGCGCCGTTCGCAGCAGGCGGACAGGTCACGGGCGGAGGCGGCGGTCCTCACCCGGTTGGCGGGGGAGACGGTGGAGTCGGGGCCGCGGGTGCTGTCCGACCTGGTGGCGGAGCTGCGGCAGGTGTTCGGCCTGGACGGCGCCGCCGTGCTGGTGCGTGCGGGTGAGGCACTCTGGCAACCGGCGGCCTCGGCCGGGGTGGAGGTGCCGTCGAGGCCCGACGAGGCGTCGTTCTCCGTCGACCTGGGCGACGGCGCGGTGCTGGTGCTGCGCGGCGCACCGCTCACCGAGGAGGACACTCGGCTGCTCGGGCCGTACGTCACGCAACTGAAGCTGGCCCGGGAGCGGGAACGGCTGGCCGCGCAGGCCTCGGCGGCGGAGGTGCTCGCGCACACCGACGCGATGCACACCGCGCTGCTGGAGGCCGTGGGGAAGGACCTGCGGGCGCCGCTGGCGGCGGTGCGTCGGGAGGCCGAGCGCCTGCCGGACCCGGCCGAGGAGCGGATCGACGCCGAGGTGGAACGGATGGAGCGGTTGGTCGCCAACCTGCTGGACCTGAGCCGGCTGCGGGCCGGCGTGATGCCGGTGGTGCTGAGGCCGACGGCGGTGGCCGAGGTGGTACGGGCCGCCGCCGACGGGCTGGTCGGCGTCCGCATCGACCTCGGGGCGGGTCTGCCGCGGGTGCTCGCGGATGCCGGGTTGCTGGAGCGGGCACTCGCGGACGTCCTGGTCTCCGGGGGGACGGCGGCGGTGGCGGTCGACGCCGGCGTGGTGGCCGGGCGAGTGGACGTCCGGGTGACCGTCCACGGCGGCGAGGCTGTTGCCGTGGAGCCCACGGGTCTGGCGGTGGTACGGGGATTCGTGGAGGCGATGAACGGCGAACTGGCCGTCGAAGAGGCACCCGGCGGCGGCACCGCGTACGTGATCAGCCTGGCCCGTGCGGTGGCCTGAGGGCGTGGCGCCGGGTCGGCCGACGGTCCGGGGCACCAGGACCGCGTTGTCGGTCGAGGCGGGTGTTCGGCGGGACCGACTCGTCGATCTGGCAGCCGACTTCAGCCACCTCGCGGAGGGTGCGGCCGACCCGACGATCATGCGGCACGATGTCCGAGCGCGCCCGCAAGAAGAGGGCTCGGCACAAGAAGGGGGCGAACCGCGGCCGCAGGGCCGGGCAGAGCTGACCTCGTGGACCCACCCGGTGCCGCGTGCCACCGGCACCGGGTGCACCCTTCGGGCCCTGAGGCCCGTCGTCCGTCCGCCGGTACGGCGGGCGTGCTGGGCGGCCATTGCGACCGCGGTCGGGACGCCGAGCGAGGTCGGGGTGGGGCCGGCGAGATGGGCGAGTGGTTCCTCGGCCGGGCCGGACGGCGCCCGCGGCCGGTTGCCTCGGTCGAGCAGTCCTCCTGCGGATGTCGAGTCCGCCTCACCACGAACCACCGATCAAGAGCCGCTCGCCGGACCTGGCCGACCGGCCCGAGGCCGACCTCCGTCTCCGTGCGTCATGGTGGCGCCCCGTCCAGGCGGCCGTGGTTCAGGAGCCGTGGCCCGTGCCGACGCAGCGCTCGGGCGGGGCGACCTTCAGGTACTCGTGCTTGAGGAGGTTGGCGACGTTGTAGCGCTCGGTGTCCGTGAAGTCGGACGGCTTGAACTGGGGGTCGAGCCACTGCTGGTAGCCGAACCCGGGCTGGTTGAAGCCGGCCGCGATCCGGCCCGCCTGCACGCGGAAGGAGCGGCTCACCTCGTAGCAGTGGTAGCTGTTCCCGGGGCCGTTGAGCGAGTCCGGCGGCAGGGCGCGCTTGGCGTAGGGAGTCCCGCCGGTCGCCAGGAATCCGCCGGTCTCGGCCCCGAACCGGTCCAGGGCCTGACCCACGTCCATCGCCTGCTCGTGCATGTCGAGGGTGCCGTTGGTCTCCGCGAAGCCTCGGTTGTCGGGGTACTTCCACTGGGTGCCGTCGCGGTACCAGGCGAGGAACTGGGTCGGCTGCAGGCCCCCGAAGCGCTGGTAGTGGTTCAGCAGCGCCGCCACCGGTCCGGTTGTCGGCAGTTCGGCCGGGCCCAGCTCGGACCGGCCGCAGTAGTAGACGGTCGGGTCGTCCGGAGGGAGGAGGTCCGGACAGTCGGACGGCTGAGGGGCGCGGTGGGACGCCGACCGGTCCGGCGCGGCGACGGCGGTGCCGGCCGAGGCCATCACGGTGAGCGGAAGGGCAGCGGCCAGCGGCAGGACGACGAGCCTGAGCGAACGCATGGGTGGGCTCCAGGAGTGCACGGACGGAGGGGGTGCGCGACGTACGACGCAGCGACAGCGGGCGTACGTGGCACGGTCATTGCACACTCGTACTGATGGGTAGGCGGGCAACCCGGGGAGTGGCTGCGCGCACGGCATCCGGACGGAGCAGTCGACGGGGCCGCGAGGCCTCGGGTGCCCCGCTCTCTGCAGCGGTGGCTTCGGCGCCGTCCGCCCGGGCGACGTGGACCTCATCCACGCCCCCGGCCTCGACGGCCTCGGCCTCGACTTCTACAGCCCCACCCGCGTCGCCGCCCCCACCGAACCCGGCCTCCCTTTCGACCTGGTCGACATCCCCGACGTCCCCCACGCCGCCTTCGGCTGGCTCGTCGTCCCCGGCGCCCTGCGCCAACTCCCCGTCAATCTCAAGGACTTGTACGGTACGGCCCTCCCGCCCGTCACCATCACCGAGAACGACTGCTCCGTCGAGGAGTCCACCGACCCCGCCCAGCCCCACAGCGCGTGGATCGCGCACCGGCCGTTCCGTCGAAGGTCCGGAGCGTCGACCTCGGCCGGAGGGTCTCAGCCGCGCCAGGGCGTTGCCCGGATCTCGAAGCCCGTCAGGCCCTCGGGCTGTTCCTCCCAGACGAGGACCCGGTCCACGATGGCCAGTGGCGGCCCCTGCCTGGTCCACTCGACCAGCCGCTGGACGGTGGCCGAGCTCCCCTCGAACACGGCCTCGACGGTGCCGTCCGGCAAGTTCCGCACCCAGCCCCGCACGCCCTGCGCGGTTGCTTCGTGACGGCAGGTGTCGCGGTAGAAGACCCCCTGCACCTCGCCGGAGACGATCACTCGGCTGCGGATCATCGCCCACTCCCTACGGTGTCCGGGTCACGGTACGGCCCGCTCGCGCGGCAGCGGCCGCGAACGCGCTCGCGTCAAGCACCGCCGCACCGCCCAGGTCGTTGTTGAAGTACACGTAGACCTCGGCCGAGTCCGCCCAGCTGTCGGCGATTCGGCCCACCCAGCCGGCCAGCGCCTGCCGCCCGTACCGGGGCCAGGGCCGGGCCCGCCCGGCGTGGCAGCGCAGATAGCCCCATTCACAGGTCCGCCACAGCGGGGTGACCGGGCGTGACTCCCGGTCCGCCCAGCACAGTGCGGCGTTCCGGCCGGTCAGCACCGCACGGATCTCCGGCGTCCACCACGACGGGTGCCGCGGCTCGACGGCGACCCGCACGCCCGCGGGGAAGGCGGCCAGACAGCCGTCCAGCAGCTCGGCATCCGCGTGCAGCGTGGGCGGCAGCTGGAGCAGCACCGGGCCGAACCGCTCCCCGAGCCCCTGTGCCGCCGCGAGCAACCGCTGGACCGGCTCGGCCGGCTCGTGCAGGCGCTTGATGTGGGTGAGGTAGCGGCTGGCCTTCACCGCGAACACGAAACCCTCTGGGGTACGGGCGTGCCAGTCGGCGAAGGTGTCCGGCGAGGGCAAACGGTAGAAGGCGGCATTGCTCTCCACCGTGGCGAACCGCTCGGCGTACTCCTCCAGCCAGCGTCGCTTGGGTGTCCCTTCCGGATAGAGCACCCCGCGCCAGTCGTCGTACTGCCAACCAGAGGTACCGACGATCACCGACATATCTCCAGCAAACACCCATCTGCCGGACCCGGCCCTCGATGGAGATCACAAGCGGCCGTTGTCGGGAACGCGCAGCTGCCCGGGATGGCAGTGGCGTCGGTCGGGAGCGGGTGGCAACAACGGAGCCACCCGCTCCCACAGGTCGTCCGGAACAGGATCGGCACGCACCCGGACACCCTGCCGACCAAGATCGCCGAGCGCAAGGCCCGCAGCTCAACCCGTCTGGAACGATCGGTAGGTCCTGCGTCGTCCACTCGGCCTCGGTCTCAGCCCGGACGGCGCAGGCAGTCCGCGAGCGCGTCCGCCAGGCCGAGCACCGTGTGCGAGGCCCGGCTCGCGACCACCTCGTCGGGGAGGAGGGTGTCGTACCTCTCCTCCAGCACGGTCATCACTTCGAGCCAGGTCAGCGAATCGATTCCGAGTTCCGCGGACGAGGTCTCCAGCGCGTCGCTGCGGGCACCGAGCCGGGCCCGGAGCGACTCCAGAGAGGCCTCATCCGCCCCAGCGTTCCCAGCCGCTGTCAGGACCGCGCCGATCACCACGCCTACCCAGTCCTCGGCCGCCACCGGGAGCGGCCGATCGTCCTCCTGCCCGTGGGTACCGGCCGGCCGCATCGCCATGTCATCCATCGTTCTTGATCCGTTCCGTGAGTGCCGTCCGATCGAGCTTCCCCAGGCCGGTCCGCGGCAGCTTGTCGAAGATCCGAAGACGTGGCGCGAAGCCGTCCGTGGTGGCGGAGCGCAGCGCCCGCTCGACCGAATCCCGGTCGATCCGGGACCCGGCCACCACGGCGAAGACGTCCTCGAACTCGGCACGGCCGGCCCGCGGGAGCACCACGAAGGCCACCTCGTCCACGCCCTCGACCGCGTTCAGCGCAGCCTGGACGGGGCCGGTGTCGAGGAACGTCCCATTGGCCCGCAGGGCCCCGGGCTTGCGTTCGACGAACCGGACCTGGCCGGAGGCGTCACGCTCGACGATGTCACCGGTCTCCCACCGCAGTGATGTTCGGACGGGCTCGTGGGCGTGGCCGAGCACGGGAGTCCGGGTGCGAATCACCAGCTCGCCCCGCCCACCGACCTCGGGCCGGACGATGTCGACGGAGGGGATCGGCCGGCCGAGGCCGCGCGGACCGATGAGGATCCCCCCGGTCTCGCTCGATCCGTAACCCCGGGTGACCGGGACTCCGAACCGGGTCACGCACTCCGTGTCCAGACTGTCCGGGACCAGCCCCGCGCCGGCCAGAATCGCCTGGGGACGGTTGTCGCCGCGTCGTGCGGTCCGGGTGAGCAGGCTCAGCAGGGCGGGGGTCACGGCCAGCTTGGTGGCCGGCCCGCGGTCCAGGTCCGCAGCGACGCCGGCAGGTGTGGAGAACGGACGGACATCGAGCCGGCAACCCGACAGCAGCGCGCTGAAGGCGACCCCGGAGCCGAACGAGTGCGCCACCGGTACCGGAATGCGTACCGTGTCTGCGGCGTCCAGTCGAAGCCCCTCGCGGTAGCCGGCGTGCTCCGCCAGGAGGCTGTCGACGCTGCGGCGGGCGAGCTTCGGTTCACCGGTGGAGCCGGAGGTCTCGTGCACCAGCGCGAGGGCCTCGGGCACCGGTCCGGCCGGTTCGCGCTGTCGGGTCGCCGTGGGCTCCACGGCCCGTTCCGCGGTCGCGACGAATGTCGCGCCGTCGGCCCGTACCGCCTCCCGTGCGCGGGGGGTGACCCGGACGGCTGCCCCGATGCTCCAACAGGCGACCACGACGGCCAGCATGCTGTCCTGCGCGAGGCCGGTGAGCAGAACCAGGTCGCCGTCGCCCACCCCGGCGCGCTGGTACCACCGCGCACACCGGTCGATGCGGGCCACGGTGGCCTCTGCCCCGGACCCGTCGAGCCTTCCCCCACTGGCCAGGACCGTTTCGGCCAGCTGTCGGCGAGCCTCAGACATTCTGCAGGGGAGCCGGCGTCGACGAGGTCGTCTCCTGGATCAACCGGTCCACACCGATGACGGGAAGGGCCGTCGGGAACGATCCCACCATGCCGATCCACATGCACGCCACGACCCCCGGGTGGGAGCCGAGCCGGCCGGCGACGACAGGCGCATCGGACACGGGCGCGGTCACCGGGTGTCTCCCTCGTTCATCGCCTTCTGTTCGATGAACACAGAGCCCCGTAGTTCGAGTCCGGAGGACTCCACCAGACTCCGCACATGGTCGAGTGTCACGACGAACCGGTCCTTGCCGTAGATCAAATAGCGTTTCCGGTCGCCGGCACCGGAGAAGTTGACAGTCATGACGTTCGCGCCCGCGTCGAGCCCGCGCGACTGCCCACCGCCACCCACCCGCTCCAGCGCGCTGACCGAGGGGATCAGCAGGTGCGGGTAGTTCAGACGGAGCAGGGCGATGACGTTGAGCGCCAACTCGTTGTCGCCGATGGGCTCAAGGCTCATCGGTGTGTTCGGAGCCGGAATGAACGGGCTCACGCTGCACATGTCCGCGCCGATCTCACCCGCCAGCTCGATGTCGTCGATGATGCTGTCCAGGCTCTGTCCCGGCAGACTGGAGATGAGGCCGGTGCCGATCTTGAAGCCGACGTCCTGGAGGTCCCGCAGATGCCGCAGGCGACTGTCCAGGGTTTCGTGACGGATTCTCAGGTGCAGGTCTCGATCGCTGGTCTCGTGCTTGAGGATGTAGCTGGTCGCGCCGAGCGCGTGCAGCCGTTCGTACTGGCCGCGCTTGAGATTGCCGACGTTCAGGAGCACTTCGACCCGGTCGTCGTACAGCCGGCGGATCCGAGGGATCGCGCTCTCCAGGACCGGCAGCACCGCTGGCGTTTCGCCGCCTTGCAGCAGGACGACGTCGATCCCGTTGTCCCGGATGAGCTCCGCGGTCGAGACGATCTGGTCGGCCGTCAGGAAGAACGTGTCGTTCTCACGGACGTTGTCACGGCGCATCGGGCAGTAGTCGCAGTTCACGCGGCACACATTGGTCAGCTCGATGACACCGCGTAGAACGACCGTCGCCCCGAAACGCTCGTTCCGGACACGGCGGCTCTCCGCGAACAGCTCATCCTGTTCTCGGCCGCGTGCCACCAGTAGTCCGTGCATCTCTTCACGGGTCAGCAAAACGTGCCTCCTCACTCGTCGATTTCGGGTGTTTCCATGTCGACAACCAGTGCGCCGGACGGCCGGTGTCCGCACCCGACTCGGCATGGGTAGTGACGGCGCCCGTCAGGGACGGTCAGAAGTCGACTGTCTCCTCGCTTCCACCGACCGTCGCCACCACGCGGCCGGGATCCAGCCGACCCGGGTGCCGGCCGGGTCGGCCTGCTCGATGCCGAGCAGCTCCCCGACGGCGGGTGTCCCCCCACCGGGGAGCGGCACGGTGAGGGTGCCGGGTCCCTGTGCTCACAGCTGTCGCCCGGTGGGCAGCTGGGCCAGCAGTTCGGGATTCCGTCCTACGACGACTGGGTGCCCGACCGCGCTCAGCATCGGCAGATCGGAGATGTGGTCCCCGTACCCGTAGCAGTCCGCAGGATCGAGGTGTGGATAGCCGGCTATCGTCGAGCGCACGGCCTCCGCCTTGCCGGAGCCGACCAAGGGGTCGCCCAGGAGCCCCCCGGTCAGCTCGCCGTCGAACTCCTCGGGCCGGGTGCACAGCACGTGGTCGGCCCGGACATCCCGCGCGATCGGGTCCAGCAGCGCCGGAAACGACCCGGAGACCAGCACGATGGCAGCTCCGCCCGCCTGATGCCGTACCAGGGCCTTGCGGGTGGATGCCAGATAGAAGGAGCCGTCCGCCGAGCGCTCTGCGAACCAGCGCTCACCCCATCGCGCCACGTCCTCGGCCCGCTCGCCGGCCCAGGCCCGGAAGTACGCCCGGTTGGTCTCCTCCCGAGGTATCCCCTGAGACGCCTGTACCAGCAGGGACTCGCGCAGCTGCCGGGCTCTGGAGGTGCCGGCCGCGCCGTGGCGTCCGGTCATGTAGTAGTCGAGGAAGTCGAACATGCTTCTGCAGTTGATCAGGGTCTCGTCCACGTCGGTGAAGACCAGACGGGTCGGCAGGCCGGCTGTGTCCATGGGCACTCCAGGCGTGGGCGACGCTCGGCGAACTCCGGGAGTCGGGCGGGCGGGACGGCTGGGCGGCGGCGCATGGACGTGGCGTCCGCCCGGGTCACGCTGCCGGCCTCTCCCTCCGGCGATGCCCGCGGCGCTGGTGTCGAGGGGGAGTGCCACCGGAAGGTCACGGTTGCGGAAGCGGGTGATGCTCCTCGCAGCCGCCGCGACCGTGTTCGCCGGCCGGGCCCGAGTGGTAGGGCGCAGCGATCCGCCGGCGTACTCGCAGATCGCCGGTCCGCCCGGACGTCGTGAAGCGTGGAGGCGTGTGTACCGATGCATGAGGGCAGTTCTCCTGGTTCTTCTCGATCGGGTGTGACGGGTGGCGCGACAACGCGGCAGCGGGGGTCGGCAGGAGACTCAGAGCGTCGGACGGGCCCCGGGGGGCAGCCCGCCGTCCACGTGGATCGTCTGGCCGGTGATGAACGAGGCGTCGTCGTGCGCGAGGAACGCGAGGGTCGCGGCCACGTCCTCCGGAACTCCCACGCGCCGCACGGGCGTCGCTGCGGCGACCGCCGTGTGGAGGGCGGCGAGGTCATGGCCGCTGGAGCCGGCAGCGGTCAGCGGGGTGGCGATGAAGCCGGGGGCGACGGCGTTCACGGTGATGCCGAACGGGCCCAGCTCGATGGCATGGGCACGTGTCATGCCCTCCAGGCCCGCCTTGGACGCGGCGTAGTTCCCCTGCCCGTGGTTGCCCTGCGCGGAGATGCTGGACACGTGGAGGATGCGTCCCCAGCAGGCCTTCGCCATGTACTTGTGCACGGCGCGCGAGCACAGGAAGGCACCGCGCAGGTTCACTGCCAGCACGCTGTCCCAGTCGTCGGTTGACATGGCGAAGAGCGGTCGGTCCCGAGTGATGCCGGCGGCGTTGACGAGGATGTGGACACCTCCGAACTCCCCTGCCGCGGTACGGACCGTGGCCGAGACCTGGGTCGGGTCCGTCACGTCACAGCCGGCGGCAAGCGCCTGCCCGCCTTCGTCGGCGATGATCCGGGCGAGTTGCCGGATGCCCTTCTCGTCCCGGTCGACGAGGGCGACCGCGGCCCCGTCGCGTGCCAGGCGGAGCGCGGTCACGGTCCCGATCGCACCGGCAGCCCCGGTCACCATGGCCACTCTGTTGCGCAAGGTCGTACCACCGATCTTCAGACGGAGTCATCGCATGAGCGGACCTGGTGAAAGCGGAGAGACTGGGGCGCGCCACAGCGGCCCGGTGGTTCCCGTGCAGGTGACGGCCACGTGACGCGGAGCGCTTCTCCGGGTACGGCGGCCGCGTCTCGAACCCGGTGCCCTGCCGATCCTATTACTAAACTCGTTTAGTAACCCCGATCTTTTGAATTTGGCCTGCCGATGCCCACAATTCGGGGAGGTTCTGCCCGGTATCAGCCGAGGTCAGGGGCCGAATACCGTCACGACCGGGCTCCGTCGGGGTGGCAAGGCGATGACTTCCGGGCCTTGCGTGTACGCGAATCGCATGCTAGCACTAAACCAGTTTAGTAGATCCGGGGCTCTTGACTCATTCGGACGCCGGGTCGGATGATCGCTCGGTGTCCATACGGGCGGTGGCGCAAAGTCCTTCGCGGAGGAGTGAGTTGACGTCATTTCAGGACCTGGCCGATTTCTGGCCGACGCAATGCGATTCGGTCGGTGATTACCTTCGTAGATGCGGTATCGGTGAATCCCGGGCCCGACTCTACGAGCGATACTTCGGATTCTCCGAGATCCGGGTCGCCGACGGCATTTCTCCAGCTGATCAGCTGGTCTCCGCGGCGCGCAATCTGTCGCATCTGGACGATCGAAGGCGGCATATCCGGTACATCCTGCAGGCCCGTACCCTCCCGGTCGGAGCGCCCTATCCCTCCAGTACGGTCCATCAGGTCCGAGCGGCGCTCGGACTGGAGCACGCACAGGCGTTCTGCGTGACACAGCACGCGTGTGCCTCCGGCCTGCTCGCCGTCGAACTCGCCGGGCGCCTGTTGGCAGGGGCCGGCGACCCCGAGGCCCTGGCTCTCGTCGTCACCGGTGAGAAGGCGATCGGCGTGGAGACCAGGGTGATCCCCGAGACGGGGGTCATGGGGGAATGCACTGCGGCGATCCTGGTCGGCCTCGGTGGCCGACACGATCGCGTCTTGAGCTATGCCACGGCGACACAGGGCGATTTCGAGGACGGCGCGGCCATGACCGACGAACAGAGGGCCAGGTTCCAGGACGTGTATCCACAGGTCCTCGCGGACGTCATCGCCTCGGCCGTGCAGCGGGCGGGGTCCCAGATCGACGACATCGACCTCATCCTCCCCCACAACGTCAACCGGATGTCGTGGTTACCGGTCCTGCGCAGGCTGGGGCTACGCGGCTCGGAACGGCTGTTCCTGCGGAACCTGCCGCTGATCGGTCACTGCTTCGGGGCCGACCCCTTCATCAACTACCTGACCGCGCGCAATGAGGGGCGGCTCCGACGCGGTCGGCGGTACGTGCTGACCTCCGTCGGGCTCGGCGCCACGTTCTCGGCGATGGTCGTGGAACATTGAGGACGGATCCGACGATGGCGGAAGACGGTTCCCCCACCTGGGCCGGCAGGATCCGCACCGTACTGGCCGGGTCCCCGCGCGCGCCGCTCGTGCTGCTGGGGAACTTCGAAGTGGAGAACGCGTGGGCGAAGGGCGAGCCCGGCCTCCCGCGGATCGCGGTCGGCGCCACGACGGAGATCGTCAACCGCATGGACCAGTTCGCCCTGCTGCTGGGCTGCGGCGCTGATCACGTCGTCCTCAAGTCCCAGCCGGACCCGGACCATCTGAGCCACCTGGCGGAGCTCGGGTTCGACCTGCCCAGGGTGCTGTGCCCCAGCGCCCAGGATCCCCACCACACCGTCACCGAGGACGTCCTGGCAGACCCCGGACTTCTCCGGGTGCTGAGCGGACTGGCCGGTACGGCAGCGCTGTGGCCCCACGGGATCTCCGAGCGGGAGGAGGCGGTGGCCGAACGGACCGGACTTCGGCTGGCGGGGCCGAGCGCCCGGATCTGCAAAGCCGTGAACGGGAAGGCCTACAGCCGCCGGCTCACCGAGGACCTCGGTCTGCGTCGGCCACGGGGCCGGGTCTGCTCGACCGTTGACGAACTGCTGCGAGCGACCGTCCGGGCCCAGGAGGGGGAATGGCGGCCCCTCGTGCTCAAGGACTCCTACGGGGTGTCGGGCAAGGGCCTGTTGATCGCCCACGACCCCGCGACGCTCACCCGGGCATGCCGCATGATCGCACGTAGGGCCGAGCGTTCCGGGGACGACCGGCTCGACGTGGTCCTGGAGGAATGGGTGGCCAAGAAGGCGGACCTGAACTACCAGTTCACCCTGGGGCGTGACGGCGCCGTGCGGTTCGACTTCGTCCGGGAGGCCGTCACGGAGGACGGAGTCCACCAGGGCCACCGCGTTCCAGCCCGCCTCGACGAGGCCAGGACCGGTGAACTCCGTGAGGTCTCGCAGCGGATCGGCGAACGCCTCCACGATGACGGCTACTTCGGGGTCGTCGGAGTCGACGCGATGGTGGCCCCGGACGACGGGATCTACCCGGTGGTCGAGATCAACGCCCGCAACAACATGTCCACCTACCAGCAGGGAGTCATCGAGCGCTTCGTCCCCGCAGGCGGGGTCGCGCAGGCGGGCCACTACCCGGTGACGCTCCGCGAGTTCCTTCCCTACTCCACGTGCCGGGAGCTCCTCAAGGGCCTGGTCCTGGAACCGGGTGGCAGCGAAGGGCTCATTGTCACCAACTACGCGACGGTCAACGCGGCGCAGCACCGCCTGCGGGATTCGGACAGGGGAGACCGGACAGGGCGAACGAGCTTCGACGGCCGGCTCTACGGAATCACCGTCGCGAACGGAGCCGATCGACTCAGGGAACTCACCGCGGAGCTCGCCGCCCGGATCACCGCGTTTTCGAAGGGGAATCGAGATGAACGCTGAGTTCCGCATCCAGGACGTACCTGTGACCGAGCTGGCCGAGGAGTTCGGCACTCCGCTCTACGTGTACGACTCCGAGGTGATCTCCCGCCAGTACCGCGGTCTACGGGACATCCTCGACCCGGACGTGGAGATCTTCTACTCGCTCAAGGCCAATCCGAACATCGCGGTGTGCGCACTGCTGCGTTCCCTCGGCGCACGGGCCGAGGTCTCCTCGCTGGCCGAACTGATCACCGCCCGACGCGCGGGTGTCGCCCCGCACGACATCGTCTTCCCCGGCCCCGGAAAGAGCGCCGAGGAACTGGCGGCCTGTCTGGACGAGGGCATCGAGGCGATCGTCTGTGAGTCCCTCTCCGAACTGGACCTGATCGACCGGCTCGCGACCGAGCGCAACGTGGTGGCGCGGGTCGCGCTGCGCGTCAATCCCAGCTTCGCGGTCAAGGGCTCCAAGCTGGTCATGGGCGGCACCAGCCGGCAGTTCGGAATCGACGAGGAGATCCTTCTCGCGACCCCTCGCCTCGCCGCCTCGCATCCCTCGGTACGGATCATCGGGGTCCACGTCTACATGGGGACGCGGGTGCTGGAGGAGCGGGTGGTGGCCGAGCACACCGAACGCATCCTCGACCTCGCCGAGCGGGTCTCCGCAGCGCTCGACTTCCCGCTCGAACTCGTCGACATCGGGGGCGGCTTGGGTGTCGCGTACTTCGACGGCGAGCGGGACCTCGATCCCGAGGTTCTGGCCGGGCTGCTCAACCCGCTCGTCCGGAGGTTCGCGACCGCCCACCCGGGCACCCGCATCGCGATGGAACTGGGCCGGTACCTCACCGCACCGGCGGGGGTCTACCTGACCCGGGTACTCCACACCAAGGAGTCCCGAGGCGTCAGGTTCGCGATCACTGACGGCGGTACGCACCACCACGTGGCCGCGTCGGGAAGCGGCTCCTTCGTCAAGCGGAACTTCCCCATCCGGCTGCTCTCCCGGATCGAGGCGGAGCCGGACGAGGCCTGGACCATCGCCGGGCCGCTCTGCACGCCCAACGACACACTGGGGAAGGGCGCTCCGCTGCCCGGCCTGGCCCCCGGTGACCTGATCGGCGTCCTGCGGTCGGGAGCGTACGGTCCGAGCGCGTCCCCCGTCCTCTTCCTCAGCCACGGCCATCCCGCCGAAGTGCTGGTGCACGAGGGCCGGGCCGGCCTCGTCCGCGAGCGGGACCGTCCTCAGGACCTGCTCGCACGACAGTACATGCACGAACTCATCGACGGCGGAGCGAACCCGGACCGCTGACACCGCAGACCGACCGGACCCGACGCACGACCAGGAGGAGACGAACAGGATGAGCACCGACCCCCACGACACCCTCGCCACTGCACGGGTGACAGATGCGGTGATCAAGGTCCTTGCCACCGTACTCAACCGCGAGCCGGCGTCGATCGCGCCACGGACGCGGCTCTTCGACGACCTGGCCTTCGACTCCACCAGCATCCTCGAACTGCTGATGGCCCTGGAGGACGAACTGGGAGTCGAGTTCGATCCGGATGTCCTGGAGCCCGAAGACTTCGAGACCGTGAGCGCGCTCGCCTCGCACGCGGTCGGACTGCTGGAGCAGCCCGAGTGATCTACACCTCCGTCCCGCCCGAGGCGGCCCCCGGAGCCCGTCGCAATCCAGGGCTGCGGCTGGCCCGGCTGTACCTGGACGATTCCGGCCCGACCAGGCCGTACAACGACACCGAACGGGCCTTCATCTCCGATCTCCTGCAAGCCCACGGCCTCCCCGCGGACATCGACCGCGTCGTAGGGCAGTTCACCCCGCTCCGGGACATGCTCGCCCGGATCCTGCCCCGGCTCACCACCCACGACCGGCCCTTCGACCTGGCACTGCTGGCCTGCGCCACACCGGATGCCGAACTCGGCTGGTCGATGAGCCGCCTCGCCCGGGTACTTCCGGGCTCCGGGCTCGGGTTCGCGATCTCCGACCAGGGGCCCACCGCGCCGTTCGCGGCACTGCGGCTGGCCGTCGACGGCGTCGTCGTCGACGATCCCTCGTGCTCGCTGGTGATACTCGCGGACCAGGCCGTCACCGGCCTCAGCGCGGGGCGGCTGCCCGAGGAGTACCTCCCGCACCGTGAGGCGATCGCTGCACTCGTGCTCGACGTGGAGGGCGGCATCGCCTCACTCGACGCGACCCAGCTGCCAGGGGTGCTCCCCGAAGCCGTGCCCACCCTGACGGCTGCCTGGCTGAAGGAGGCCGAAGCGGACACCGGATCCCGTCCCGTGCTGTTGGCGGGGCCCGGGCTCACCGGAACCCTCCGTGACCCGTCGGTCGACGTGGAACCGGTACCTGTGCCCCCGGGGCTGCCGTGCGTGGGCCTCTGGTCGCGGTTCGCCGAGGAACTGCCGCGGCTGCGCCGCACAGGCGGCACCGTGCTGCTGGCCGAGTACGACACGCTGCTCGGCTACCTGGGCCTGTGCCGAGTGGACGTGGACCAGGCGCCCGGCGGGGACATCGGGGCGGCTGTGAACACGGACGGGGCCGGCCCCGATCAACGGGACGCGCCCCACCCGGGGCGGCGGGGCGGCGGGGCATGACCGCCTTCGTCGCACCTGGCGACCCGTCGTCCCCGCCCCACCGGCTGGAGGATCCGCGGTTCCACCGCCACCTCGGCGACGTCGCCCGCCATGGCGGCGCCTTCCCGGCGGTCGGCGCACTTCAAAGAGCCGCCGGGGAACGCGTCCTGATCACCGGTCCGACCGGCCATGGCGTGGCACCGGCAGCTGAGCTCGAAGCCGCGCAGCGGACCTGGCCCTCGGGCCGCACCCTCGAACAGCCGCTGTCCGTCCGTCCAGTGTTCCCCGTCCCACCGGCGGACGGCGCCCTCTTCCTGGTCGAGACCGAGTCCGGTCCGGGCACCACTGCGAGCACCGCTTCCGCCTGCGACGCTCCATCCTTCGCCGTCGCGCTGCTCCGGCTGCGTCTCGGCCTGTCCCTGCGGCTCTACGACGCCTGCTTCGGCTACCTGGGCGGCCGCACGGTCGCAGGTGAGCCCCTGCTGCGCCGGCAGTTGGTCAAGGGAGCGCTGGCCGACGCGGTCGCCGACCAGGTCGCCGTGGAGACCCTGCTCGCCCCAGGGGGCCGACCCGACGCTGCCACCCACGGCGACCTGCACCGTCAGCTCACGGACACCGATCGCGGACTGCTCCGGCTGCTGGGAGCGTCCGGTTTCCTGGCCGACGGCCCCGGCGCCACCGCCCACGTCTCCGAGCTGCTCGCCGACGTCTATGCCCTCGCACCCCTCCCGCCGACCGATGCGAGGACAGCATCGTGACCGAACTCGACGACCGTCTCAGGAAGCTCCAGGGACTGGCCCGGGAATGGTGTGCCGAACTGCGGCCACACTCACTGGCAGCGGACCGGGACCCGGACCGCGCGGTAGAGCTGGCCCACCTCCCGGCGTTGGGACGGCTGGCGACACTGCAGGTTCCACCCGAATACAACCCGGATCCGCTGCGGATCTCCGGACACGTCTACTACCTGACGAGCACCCTGGAGAAGGTCGTGTTCCTGGAGGAAGGCGCGTGGGGCGATCTCGGCCTCATGCTCTCTTCCCCCGGAGCGCCGATGGCCTCCGTACTCGTCGACGAGCTCGGCGACCCCGGGCAGAAGGAATGGTTCTACGGACAGGTACTGGCCGAACCGACCTGGACGTTCTTCGCCCTGACCGAACCCGCGCACGGCTCCGACGCGGCCGCCATGTCCACCACGATCACCCGGATCTCACCGGAGGAACCCTGGCGCCTCACCGGCGCCAAACGCTACGTCGGCAACGCCGCCCGGGCCCGACTCGGCGCGGTCTTCGCCCGCACCGGCAAGGGCCCCCTGGGCGTGAGCGCCGTCCTCGTGGACACGGATGCCCCCGGCTTCACCGCGGAGCCGATCGAGACCCTCGGGCTGCGTGCGGCCCAACTCGGCGCCATCACCCTGGACTCGGTGGAGGTCGCACCCGAACGCCTCCTGGGCAGGCACCTTCCGGCCAGCCGACGCGGCATGGCGGGCTGGCTGCGGACCTTCAACCGGCTGCGCCCCGTGGTCGCGAGCATGGGAGTCGGGCTCGCGAGGGCCGCACACGAGTACACCCTGGCCAACCGTCGCCGCTTCTCCGCCGAGGAGCAGTCACGGGTCGAGGCCGTTGCACGCCGGATCGAATCGGTGCGGCGCCTGACTCGACGCGCGGCGGCGGCCGTGGACGCCGACCCGGGTGCCGGCGAGCTGGCCAACATCGCCAAACTCCGGGCGGCCAGGCTTGCGGAGGACGTGACCCTCGGGGCGCTGGATTTCTTCGGGCCCGCAGCACGTGTCCGACATCCCGTCCTGGAGAAGCTCGCCCGAGATGCGCGCGGGATCGAGTTCATGGAAGGCACGGGGAACATCCAGCGCCTCAGCATCTTCAACAGGATCGCCAAGGGAAGGCACATCAATGACTGACCCCGCCGAGGAGGCCGGCCCACAGGCCCCGGCGACCGCGGGCCACACAGACACGCTGAGCAGCTCAAGGGCGGTATCCGAACGGGTCCCCGGCGCGTCGACGCGGATCCGCCGCCTGGCCCTGCCGATGACCGCGGGGGAGATCGTCGGGTACCTCCAGATGCTCGCGCTGGTGGCCATGGTGGGCCGGATGGGCGGCGACGCCCTGTACGTGCGCTCGCTGTTCGTTCCCCTCGGCATGCTCTTCGGTGCTCTCAACTCCGCCCTCGCCGTGACCGCCCAGGTCGCCTGCTCCATCAGCAAGGGCCGCAACGCCCCGGAGAAGGCGTTCCCCATCGCGGTGAGCATGATGAAGGTCTGGGTCGCCCTGGGCACCGGCCTGACGGTGCTGGTCACCGCCTGCTCCCCGCTCCTGGCAGCGTTCTTCGACGTCAGCGCCTCCGCCAGGCCCGACTTCATCCGGTTCCTGTGCTGGATGTCCCTCGTCAGCCTGCTGGGCTTCGGGCCCGCCGTGTGCGCGTCCGCCCTGAGGGCGTTCGGGTTCGTCCGGCAGGCACTCGTGGTGTCCCTGAGCGGCGCCGCTCTGGAGCTCGGCCTGGTGGGCGCGCTCGGCCTGGGCGCCGGGATGGGCATGGACAGCCTTCCGGTGGCCGCCGCGGTCACCGCCGTGGCGGGAACGCTCGCCGGCCTGTGGATGCTGCGCCGCACCGGACTCAGCAGCGCCGGACAGCGGTCGCCGTGGCAGCCCGAGGTCATCGGGCTCATCAAGAGCGTGGGTGTCCCGGTGGCCTTGACCATCGGTGTGATCTCGCTCTACAGCCTTGCCATGATCCGGGTGCTGAGCCCGTTCGGGTCCGCAACCGTTTCGGGGTTCGCCACGGCGTCCTCCGTGCAGAGCCTGGTCATCATGCCGGGCCTCGTCCTGGGCTCCGCCGCGGCCATCGTCCTGAACCAGCAGCGGGGTGCGGGCACCTACACGTCCCTCGGCCCCACGTACGCGGGCGCAGTCAGGATCGCGTTCGGGGTGTACGCCGTGATCGCTCTGGTGGCTTGGGCGGGCCGGGACCTCATCGCCCAGGTGATGACCGACGATCCGGTGGTCGCCGAGCAGGCCGCCCGCTATCTCGCCATCGTGGCGCTGACCTACGTTCTCCAAGGCCCGGTGCTCATGGCACTGACACTGATGGAACACGTCGGGGGCGGGCAACGCGCGCTGCTGCTCAACATCGGCTACTTCGGCGTCAACATCATTGCCGGTTACTGGGCGAGCCGGGCATTCGACAGCCCGGACGGGCTGTACTGGGCCGTAGCCGCGTCGAACCTCCAAGGCGTCGTCGTCCTGCTCATCGCGGCCTCCTTCATGAGGACGCTCGCTTCGAAGGACGACGGAGCCGGCACACCGTGACGAGCAACGACCCGACGGCCTCCCGGCCGACGTACCCGCAGCCGGGTCCGTCATCGCCGGGGAAAGGTGTCGCCCACCTCTGGCGCATCGACGTGCCCGTCGTGCTCCGCACTGACGAGCCGCACCGGTACCTGAGTGGAGCGGAGCAGCGCCGCACGGCACGGATGGGAGATCCCGCGGTCCGGGCCCGGTACCAGACCGTGCGTGTCGCGCTGCGCGACGTCCTCGGCCGGTACCTGGCCGTACCGCCGCACCTCGTCGAACTGCGGACCGGTGCCGGAGGAAAGCCGGAGATCGCCCACAGCCCCCTGCGGTTCAGCCTGTCCCACTCCGGAAGGCTCGGCCTGCTCGCGGTGACGTGGGCCCGCGACGTCGGCGTGGACGTCGAACGGCCGGCTGACGGGCGCGACTTCGGAGCGCTCGCCGCCCGGTACTTCCCCGAAGCCGAGGGCAGACTCGTGAACTCCGCCGACCCCGCTGACCGGGCCGGGATCTTCCTCCGGCTGTGGACGAGGAAGGAAGCCTGCACCAAGGCGGCCGGCGGCCGGATGCTCGGCCCGGGCCTGCGCATCCCGGCAGCCGGATCGCTCGCGGCCGGGGACGGCCTGGTGACCCACGATCCGTCCTGGTGCGCGCCAGGAGGAGTCTGGACGATCCGTGACGTCCCGGCCCCGGTGGGGTACCAGGCGGCGCTCGCCCTGGCCGGACCCGAACCCGCTCGATTCATCCTCAGACGATGGGAGCAGCAGTGAACGCAGAGAACACCGTGACCGCGCCCATGTTGTGGGGCCAGGAGTACTACTGGTTCAAGTACTTCGACACACCCGCATACGGCACCACCCCGGACTCCATCAAGATCTCCCGCGTCTGGAGGGTGCCCCGAGGTGTGCCGGACGACGATGACTCGGTACTGGCGGCCCTCGACGAGCTCGTCCGCCGCCATGAGGCACTGCGGACCAACTACCTGGTCGACGACGAGGGCCGACCGGTTCAGGTCATCCGCCCGCCGACCCCGACGGGCTTCGCCTTCCGGGCGACCGGCGAGGCCGCCGACCTCCCCGCGCTGCAGGAGCGCCTGGCCGCGCCGCCCTTCGACCCCGCTCGCGACCGTCCGCTGCGCGCGGCCCTGGTCAGGTCGGCCGGCGGTGGGACCTGGGTCGTCCTCACGGTGCTCCACGCCGCAGTCGACGGGTTCAGCTGGCCGGTGCTGGGCACCGAGTTCGAGGCACTGCTCGCCTCGGGCCCAGCCGCCGGGCCGCCACCGCCCGCCGCCCGCCAGCCCCGGGAACAAGCCGTGCTGGACCAGGGGCCCGATCGGGCGGACCGCAGGGAGCGGGTCCGTCAGTACTGGCAGTGGGCGTTACGGTCGATGCCCCAGAGCATGTTCCCCGGGTTCAGGCCGGCACCGGTCGGTCACTTCGGCGGGCACACGCCGCCGAGCCCGTACCGGCGCATGGTGCTGACCTCCCGCCGACTGGCCACCGCCGCAGAACGCGTGGCGGCCCAGCGGCGGGTGACCCCGAGCACGGTCTATCTGGCGGCGTTCGGCATCGCCCTGTCCGCCATGTCGGGGAACGAGCGGTGCGCCATCTCGATGGACACCTCGAACAGGTCCGAACCGCTGCTCAAGTCCGCGGTGGGCTGCTTCTTCCAGCCCGCCCTGGTCATCCTCGACGCGGATCCCGACCAGAGCGCGCAGGACTTCCTCAGCACCGTGTTCCGCTCGGCCATGCGAGCCCAACGCCACTCACGCTATTCCCACCTCGACGTCTTGGCGGAGCAGACGCGCATCGGCTTCGAACGGGGCATGAACCTGCGCATCGGCGTCACCTACAACTACTTCTCGGAGCGTGGAGCGAAGGACACCGCGCGGACCGACCCGGCCGACCGCGACGGCAACCGGGACGACGACGGAGCAGACGGAGCACCGGACATCGAGATCCGTCCGGCTTCGATCGACTGGCAGGACAACAGCGCCGACCTCTACCTGGCAGTCCAGGCCGATGACGACGGCGTCGCACTCGCCATGCACGGCCACGTCTCGGTCACCGACACCGACCGGATCACTCGCGCCCTGCACGGCATCGCCACCGTGATCTGCACCTGGGCGGACCACAGCGAGACGCTGGAGACGCCGATCGGTCGGCTGGCTGACGACCTCGGCATCCCCCGCGGGCGCCACGGGACCGGTTGGACGTATCTCGACCACTCCTGGATCGACACGTCCGAAGTGACCCGCGGACTCTCCGCGTTGCCAGGGGTCACAGCAGCCGCCGTGTTCCCCGAACCGGTCGATGACGGCGTCGGGCTCACGGCGTACGTGAGCAGCAAGGCTTCCCCGGCCGAGCTCCGTGCCGCTCTGGCAGCCATGCTGGCCGAACGTCCCAACCTGGTACTACCGCACCGGTTCGTGGTGTGCGCGTCCGCACCGGACGACGCCACGACAGGGTCCTGGGCCGCGCTCGAGCCGACCGGGACGGGAGACGGCGCCCCGGACGGGAGGCTGCCGCGGACAGCGGCCGAGCAGGCTCTGGCCGAGGCACTCTCGGCGTGCTGCCCGGGGCTGGTCCCCGACATGGCGAGTCCGTACGTGCCACTGGGCGGCCAGGTGATCCGAACACCGCGGGTCATCGCCTGGCTGGCCGAGCGAGGATTCACCGGGATCATCCCGGCCGATCTCTTCGGACCGCTTCCGCTGGAAGCGGTGGCGGAGAAGCTACGGGAGAGGAAATGACCGGAGCCGGCCGGACCCCAGCGACACCGCCGGCGCTTCCGCTGCGGCGGGAATGCCCCTACCACCCGCCGCGCGCCTACGAGGAACTGCGCGACCGGGGCCCGTTGACCGAAGTCCGGCTCTTCGACGGCCGGACCGTGTGGGCAGTCACCGGTCATGGCCTGGTGCGCGACCTGTTGTCCGACGCCCGGCTCTCCGTCGACCGAAGCCACCCGGACTTCCCACGGCTGACCAGGGTCCTCACTTCGGTGCCACCCGAACGCCGGCGCGCCATGCAGCCCCTGCTCAGTACCGACCCCCCGCTGCACGCCGAACAACGGCGAGCCCTGCTGGCCGGATTCACCCTCAAACGGGTCCGTGCCCTCCGGCCGGCACTGGAGGGGGCGGCCGACGCCCACCTCAACGAGATGGTCGCGGAGCAGGGCCCGGCCACCGACCTCGTCGCGGCCTACGTCAGACCGCTGGTCACGACGGGCATCAGCCTCCTGCTGGGCGTCAGAGGCCGGGACGAGTCCGTCCTGAAGGACCTGCTGTCCCGACATTTCGATCCGATTCCGGCCCTCATGGACCACTTCACCGCCCTGTTGAACGACGGATCCGGGCCTGTGCGCCCCGACACGGACCTGCTCGGCCACCTGCACGCCCGGATCGCGGAGGGCACACTGGCCGCCGAGGACGCGGCGAGGTACCTGACCGTTCTGGTCGTCGCGGGCCAGGACGTGACGGTCCACACGATCGCCGTCGGCGTGCTGGCCCTCCTGGCCCACCCCGCACAACTCGCCGGACTGCGCAGCGGGCAGGTGCCATGGCCCGGTGCGATCGAGGAGCTGCTGCGCTTCGTCTCCCTGACCGGAGGGCTGGTGCGGCTGGCGACAGCCGACATCCCCACGACGGCGGGCCTCATCCGGGCCGGCGACGGAGTGCTGCTCCTCAACCCGGCGGCCAACCGTGACCCCGCCGTGTTCGACCGCCCCCACGAACTCGACCTGCTGCGGCCCGCGCGCAGCCATCTGACCTTCGGGTTCGGCGTCCACCAGTGCATCGGCCACAACCTGGCCCGCTTGGACCTGGAAGTCGCCCTCCGGCGACTGTTCACGCGTCTCCCGTCCCTGCGACTCACCGTCCCGGTCGAGCAGGTGCCGCTGCGCCAGGGGCTCGTCTCCGGCATCACCTCGCTCCCGGTGTCGTGGTGACAGCGGGCCGCACGGGGCAGCAGCACGACTACGCATTCCCGGCTGGCGGAGGCCGTCTCCCGCCCCGACACAGGTAGGAGAAGAAGAAGTGGATGACAACGTCGTGGAACCGGTCAACCTGGTCGCGCACTTCCTGGTGGCCGACGGCTACGGCAGCCTGGCGGAGTACACGGCCGTCGGCATGGCACGGGCCGGGGCCAGGGTCAACGTCCTGCCCATCAAGGTCTTCCCCGAGGGCCTGAGCGCGCCGATGACGACCCTGCTGGCCGAATCCACCGAGTTCACGGGCGGCCCGGTCCTGTTCTCGGCCGCGCTGGAACCGGAGCTGGAACAGTACGCGGGAGTGGAACACTTCGTTCACACCATGTGGGAGTCGAGCCGGCTCCCCGCCGACTGGCCGCGGAAGCTCAACCGTGCGCGGGCCGTCATCGTGCCCACCAGGTTCGTCGCCGACGTCTGCCGGGCGAGCGGAGTGACCGTTCCGGTCGAGGTCGTCCCCGAGGGGGTGGACGCCGGGCTCTACCCCCTGCTGAAGCGGCCGCCGCGATCCGGCCTGACCACCCTCATGGTCGGTACGGTCATCCCGCGCAAGCACGTCGTCGAGGGGATCGAGGCCTGGAGACTCGCCTTCGACGGCGATCCCGAGGCGCGCCTGGTCATCAAGTCGCGCTTCAACACGGCGGCGGCCTACGGCCTCCGGGTCGATGATCCGCGCATCACGGTCATCGACGAGCCCGAGATGGGACGGGGGATCCTGCACTGGTACGAGCAGGCGGACGTCCTACTCGCCCTGGGGAGCGAAGGGTTCGGGCTCCCGCTGGTCGAAGCCATGGCCACGGGACTGCCAGTGATCGCGCTGTCATCCGAAGGCCAGGGTGACGTGTGCGCGGACGCCGCCGACCTGGTCCTGGCCGTTGCTCCGGGACGGTGGGAAGCCGTCGACGAGCCGGGATACGGGCGGTGCGGGGTACGCGGCGTACCTGATGTCCGGGAGGTCGCGGCGCTGCTCTCCTGGGTGGCGGGACACCGCGACGAGGCCGCCCAGATGGGCGCGGCTGCCTCCGACTGGGTTCACCGCAACCGCGACATCTGGGCCAAGGGGCCGGCAACGCTCGACGTGATGGAGCGGTACCTGCAACCCCGACGGCCGCTCAGGGCCCGATGAAAGCCACTGTCACCACTCAAGAGGGGGATCGATCACACGTGCTCCATCACCGGCACACCGCGGACACGGTGTGCGTCATCGGCCTGGGATACGTCGGCCTGCCACTGGCGGTGGCGCTGGCCGCTCGCGGCCGCAGGGTCATCGGCGTCGAACGGAACCGCGAAGTGGGCGAAGAGCTCCGCCACAAACGAGCACACGTGCACGAGGCAGGACTCGAACTGGCCGAAGCCGTGGACAGCGGAATGCTCACCGTCACCGAATCCCTGCCCGACGGAACCGGAGTCGGCACGTACGTCGTGTGCGTCGGCACCCCGGTGGACGAGGCGGGTTCACCGGATCTGTCCCAGTTGGAGGGAGCGCTCGCCGCACTGGCCGGTCTCGTCGACGACGGAGACCTGATCGTGCTGCGCTCCACGGTTCCGGTAGGCACGTCGCGGCGGTTGCTGGCCGCCCTGCGGACGCACCGCGACGTCGACCTCGCATTCTGTCCGGAACGGACGGTTCAGGGCGCGGCCGTGCGTGAACTGCGCACGCTCCCGCAGATCGTGGCCGGCAGCAGTCCACAGGCCGTCGAACGGGCCGCTGCCCTGTTCCGACTGCTCACGCCCGAGATCGTGGAGGTCTCGTCACTGGAGGCAGCGGAGATCGCCAAGCTGGCGTGCAATTCCTTCCGGTACACGGCGTTCGCGTTCGCCAACGAACTGGCCAGGCTCTGCGAGAAGGTGGGCGTCAGCACCCGGGAGGTCCAGCAGGCTGCGTCCACCGGGTACCGGCGTGGCGCGATGCCGGCACCAGGGCCCGCCGGCGGCTCGTGCCTGCCCAAGGACATCAGGATCCTGTCCCGGGCGTTCGACGACTACGGACTCGGACCTTCCGGCCTGGTCGACGGAGTCGGCGAGGCCCATCGCGCCGTACCGGACAGACTGGCAGTCGACGTCATGGAGCACACGGCCAAGGTCGCCGACTTCGGACAGCTGGAAGTGGCACTGCTCGGTGTCGCCTTCAAGGGACATCCGGAGACGGACGACGAGCGGTGCTCCCCGTCCGTGGACCTCCTCGAACGGATCCGCCGCCGGGCCGATGCCGTGACGATCCGTTCACACGACCCTCTGGTCCCGCACAGGAGACAACGGGCCCTCGGATACCTGCCGTGTGCGGAGGTGGCCGAGGCGGTTCAAGGCGCCAACGTCGTGATCCTCGGGACCAACCACCGGATCTACCGGAACCTGTCACTTCCCTGGCTGACCAGCAGGATGGAGCACCCCGGCCTGGTGTACGACATCTGGTCCCTGCACGCGGACCAGGTGCCCGAGGTCCCCGACGAGGTGATGTACCTCGCGTTCGGTGAAGGTCAGTTGAAGTAGGAAACCGCACGAGTCGGAAGGCAGGACAAGCAGGTGAAGGTGTTGGTCACGGGCGCGGCGGGATTCATCGGCGGCTACGTCGTGGAGGAGTTGCTGGCGCGCGGGTACACGGTCGTCGGACTGGACAATCTGTCGAAGTACGGACGACCTGCCCGCGCCCCGATCGAACACGAGCGGTACACCGAGGTGGTGGGTGACGCCGGAAATGCCGAGCTGCTGCACGAACTGTCCGCCGGCTGCGATCACCTGATTGCGAATGCCGCCATGATCGGCGGCGTCCGGTACATGAGCGACCTGGCATACGACATCCTCCGTGAGAACAACCGGATCGTCCAGACGGCGGCCGACATCGGAATCGCCCGGCGCGGGCAAGGGCTTCGCAAGGTCACCTACGTCAGTTCGTCCATGGTCTACGAGAAGCACGACGGTGCGGGTTTCCTGGAGGGCGACGAGCGCAGGGTCCCGCCGCCCGCGACGGCGTACGGATTCCAGAAGCTGTCGGTCGAGTACTACGCGAGGGCCGCATGGTCACAACACGGCGTGCCCTACACCATCGTGCGGCCGTTCAACTGCGTGGGCGCCGGCGAGCGGTGGGCTCAGCACGAAAGCACGTCATCCGACCAACTGCAGCGAATGGTCCGCGGCCACGTGATACCCGACTTCGTGGAACGCGCCCTTCGATGTGAGACCCCCTTCCGCATACTCGGCGACGGGCGTCAGTTCCGCACCTTCACCTACGTACGGGACATGGCCCGAGGCATCGTCCTCGCCATGGAGTCGGAGGCCGCGCGCAACGACGACTTCAACCTGTCCGGTCGGGAAGGATGCACGGTGGCGGATCTCGCCCGCCTCGTCTGGGAGCGCGTCAATCCGGGGCTCCCGATGGTGGTGCGACACGAGCCGGCGCTTCGTGACGACGTCAGGGTTCGACACCCCGACACGAGCAAGGCGGCAAAGGTCCTGGGATTCCTGCCTGAGACCCCCCTCCACGTCATGGTGGACGAAGTCATCGAGTGGGTCCGGGAGCACGCATGACGTCAACCGTGAACCTGGCCGGTGAGTTCTACGTCCACGACGGCTACGCGGGAATCTCCGAGTACATCGCGGTAGGCCTGTCCAGACTCGGGATCAGGGTCAACCTGCTCCCGTTCAAGACGGACCGCAACGGGCTCTCGGCCGAACTGCTGCGGATCCTGGAGCAGTCCGGCCCCGAGGTGCCCGGCCCACTGATCTTCAACTCCTGGGTACGGCCGGAGCTGGACCGCTTCGCCGGGCGCGAACACCTCGTCCACACCATGTGGGAGTCGAGCCGACTCCCTGATTGCTGGCTGGAACCGCTGAACCGGGCGCGCGCACTGATGGTTCCGACACGATTCGTGGCGGACATGTTCCGGGCGAGCGGAATCCGGGTGCCGATCGAGATCACGCCCGACGGCGTGGATCCGATGGTCTACCCGTACGTGGCCCGGCCGGAGCGGGAGGGGATCACCACCCTGGTGGTGGGGACCGTGGTACCGCGCAAACACGTCCCCCAGGCGATCCGGGCCTGGCAACTGGCCTTCGAGGACGACCCGACAGCCCGACTGGTGATCAAGGCGCGCTTCGGCGAGGAGGGGCGCGCCGGACTGACCGTACGGGACGAGCGGATCACCATCGTCTCCGAGAACGAGCCGTCCCGAGGGATCCTCCACTGGTACGAGCAGGCGGATGTCCTCCTCGCCCTGGGCAGTGAGGGGTTCGGTCTGCCCCTGATCGAGGGCATGGCTACCGGGCTCCCCGTCATCGCCCTGTCGTCCGAGGGCCAGGGCGACGTCTGCGCGGACGCCGCCGATCTGGTACTGGCGGTGCCACCCGCTGCCTGGGAAGACGTGTTCGAGCCGCACCTGGGGCACTGCGGAGTCCGTGGCGTACCCGATGTCCGAGAGGTGGCCCGCCTGCTCAGGTGGGTGGCCGACCACCGCACCGAAGCCCGCGCACTCGGGCTCGCGGCCTCCGAGTGGACCCACAGGGAACGCAACATCTGGCGGAAGCCCGCCCTCTTCCTCGACGCACTGGAACAACACTGGCCTGGCCCCTGACGCAGGGGACAACGGCCGTCATCCCTCCCCGTCCGACCCGTCGACGGGTTCCTCTGGTGTTTTGGCGCAGTGTCAGTAACATGAGTGCTCCTCATGTTCTCGCCAGGAGGCTGCCATGCCGGATCGCTACGACCTGCCGGCGGGATTCCGCTGGGGTGCCGCCACCGCCGCCTACCAGATCGAGGGGGCGGTGGGGGAGGACGGCCGAGGGCCGTCCGTCTGGGACACGTTCGCCGCCCGCCCGGGCGCCGTACGCGACGGGCACACCGGCGCGGTGGCCTGCGACCACTACCACCGGTACCCCGAGGACATCGCCCTGATGAAGGGCCTCGGACTCGACGGCTACCGCTTCTCCATCGCCTGGCCCCGCGTCCTGCCCACCGGCGCGGGCACCGTCAACCCCGCCGGACTCGCCTTCTACGACCGGCTCGTCGACGCTCTGCTGGAGGCCGGCATCACCCCACTGCCCACCCTCTTCCACTGGGACCTCCCGCAGGCCCTGGAGGACGGTGGCGGCTGGCTCAACCGCGACACCGCGTACCGCTTCGCCGAGTACGCCGCCATCGTCGCCGACCGCCTCGGCGACCGGATCCCCGCCTGGATCACCCTCAACGAGCCCTTCGTCCACACCGTCTTCGGCTACGCCCTGGGCACGCACGCCCCCGGCCGCGCCCTGATGTTCGAGGCTTTGCCCGCTGCCCACCACCAACTCCTCGGCCACGGCCTGGCGGCGTCCCTGCTCCACGAGCGGGGCCTGGAGGTGATGCTCTCCAACAACCTCACCCCCGTCGAACCGGCCTCCGACTCCGCCGAGGACAAGGCCGCCGCCGAGGCCTACGACGCCTTGCACAACCGGCTGTTCACCGACCCCGTCCTCCTCGGCCGCTACCCCGACCTCTCCGCCCTCGGCGTCCCCGACGACATCCACGGCGCCGTCCACCCCGGCGACCTCGACCTCATCCACACCCCCGGCCTGGACGGCCTCGGCCTCAACTTCTACAACCCCACCCGCGTCGCCGCCCCCACCGAGCCGGGCGGCCTGCCTTTCGACCTCGTCGACATCCCCGACGTCCCCCACACCGCCTTCGGCTGGCCCGTCGTCCCCGACGCCCTGCGCCGACTCCTCCTCCACCTCCGCGACACCTACGGCAAGGCCCTTCCGCCCCTCACCATCACCGAGAACGGCTGCTCCGTCGCCGAAGACACCGACCCCGACCAGCCCCGCATCGACTTCATGGCCGCCCACCTCGACGCCCTCGCCCAGGCCGCAGCCGAAGGCGTCGACGTCCGCGGCTACTACACCTGGTCCCTCCTCGACAACTTCGAATGGGCCGAGGGGCTGTTCAGCCAGCGCTTCGGGCTGGTCCACGTTGACTTCGAGACCCAGCGCCGCACGCCGAGGGCCTCATATGCCTGGTACCGGGACCTGATCTCCGTTCACCGGGCCCGTTACTCGGTGTAGTTGACATCAGTCGATGTGGGATCGTATGGCCTCTTGGTGTCTACCGAGAGGCCATCCTGATGGCGTGGCCCGCAGCAGCTGTGATCATCGACGAGGCCTCGGAGCAGCCGATCCACCTGGACGTCCCGCCCAAGCTCCCGGACGGTTGGCGCGCTCACCGGGTGGTCATCACGCACCTGGAGCGCCCCGAGCATCGGACCAGGCTGCACTGACGAGTTCTTCGCAGGCCGGATCACGGGGCCGGGGCACGGGGTCCTCGACCACACGATCGGTCTGCGGGGACGCAGGGGAAGCGCATTCGGCACGCGAGCGCCGGTGTCCGTACGCGTACTGTGGGGCCCGACGGGGAGGAGGGGAGCTGTTGCGCAGGGTGCCGCCGGAGATGTTCCGGTTCACGACGGGGGAGAAGGCCGAACTCTACGGTGCGATCCTCCAGGCCTTCGGCGCGGCCAACGAGCGGTTGGAGACGGCGCTCGGGCTGGATGACGTCCGCGCCCGGCTGCGGGCGGTCGGCTGGCTCGACGCGGTCGACGACGACGATCTCCAGGAGGCGCTGCGGAAGCTCCGGGAGTGGCAGTTGCTGGACGTCGTCCAGAACCACGCGGAGAACTACCGGACCGCCGAGGAGTACGAGCGCCGCAACCTCCAGTACTCGCTGACCCGGCGCGGTGAGGCCGCGTTCGCCGGGGTCGAGCACGCCCTGTCCGTGCTCGCCTCGACGGGGGCGCTCCAGACGGCGGTGCTGGAGGCGATCACGGACCGGCTCGACGAGCTGTACGTCCTTGTGGGCGACTCCACTTCCTCGGACCGTCGGGTCTTCACCACCCTCCAGGAGCTGGAGGGCCATCTGGAGGCGCTACTGTCCAACACCAAAGCGTTCAACGGAGAGTTGCAGCGCCTGCTGCGCGCCGAAGGTGCGGACCTGGCGACGTTCCGTGAGGTGAAGGCCGCGACGGTGGCCTATCTCCAGGAGTTCCTCGTCAACCTGGACCAGCGGGGACAGACGGTCTCCTCCGCCGTGGAGCGGTTGGAGCAGCGTGGGGTGAGCCTGCTGCACGAGCGGGCGCTGCGGGGCGCCGAGCTGCCGCCGGTCGCCGACGGCGACCCCGCGCCGGCCTGGCTGGAGCGGCGTCGGGCACGCTGGGAGGGGCTGCGGGCCTGGTTCCGGCCGGCGGACGGGTCGCGACCGCGTGTGGAGCAGCTGCACGACGTGGCGCGGCGGGCGATCGTGACGCTCCTCCAGGTCCTCGACCGGATCACCGAGTCACGGCGCCGCTCGTCCAGTGCCGTCCAGGACTTCCGGGAACTGGCGCGCTGGTTCGCCGCGGCGCCCGGGGAGGACGACCTGCACCGCCTGTGGTCGGCCGCCTTCGGACTCGGCCCGGCTCGTCACGCCCATCTTGCGCACCCCGATCCTGAGTTGGTGCCTTCGTCGGGGACCTGGGCCGAGGCCCCGCCGGTGGAGGTGTCGGCTCTGCTGCGCACCAGTGGCCGTACCGAGAGGTTCACCCGCACCGGCAAGGTGCGTGACATCGGCGGCGTCAAGGCGGCCCGCGCCGAGCGGGCCCGGAAGGAGCGTGCCGAGCTCGAAGCCGCCTGGGACGTGCTGGGCACCGACGGCCCCGTGCGGCTCTCCGGTTTCGGCGTGCTGGACCACACCGTCTTCGAGCGGCTGCTCGACCTCCTCGGCCGGGCGCTGGCCGTACGACCGGACGCCGACGGAGCACGTCGGGCGGTCACCTCCGACGGGCGCGTCGAGATCGTGCTCCGGCCGCTTCCCGCCGGCGGGCGTGCCGTTCTGCGGACCTCCCACGGTCGGCTGGAGGGGCCCGACTACCTGGTGGAGATCCGCAGCCCGGGCGCCCCGCGGGCGGTCACCCGGGAGGACAGCGCATGAGTGGGCGGAGCGCGATCCTCATCAGGAGAGGCGTATGAGCACCCTTGCCAACCAGCTGGTCCTGGCCGAGCGGCAGGACGTGGCCCGAGGCATCAGACTTCTCCTCGGCCGACCGCTGATCACCGAGCGCGGCGACCCGCCCGCCTTCGAGCTGATCCGCCGCCGGCAGGACCCGTTGACGAAGTGGTTCGACTACCACTGCGGCTGGCAGCTGGTGGTGGAGCCGCGCCTGGGGTACGCGCGCCTGCTCAAGATCCGGGCCGTCCCCGACGCCTCGCGCCCCGCCCGCCGGCTGAGGTCCGGCAAGGCTCCGTTCGACCGTCGGCGTTACACCCTGCTGTGCGTCGTCGCGGCCGAGCTGCTCCCGGTCCCGGTGACGACGGTCGGCCTGCTCGCCGACCGGATCGTCCAGGCCTGTGCCACCGACGAGGCGCTGCCGCCTTTCGACACGGCGAGCAAGTCCGAGCGCATGGCCTTCGTGGACACCCTCAAACTGTTGGAGTCCTACGGCGCACTCCTCACCGTGGACGGCGTCACGGAGAGCTTCGTCGACTCGGCGAAGGCCAAGGTCCTCTACCGGGTGGACGCCACCGTACTGATGCGCCTGCTCGCCGCGCCCGTCGGGCCGTCCCGGCTGGCCGTGCCGGCGGAGGACGTGCCGCTGCGCTTCGAGGAACTCCTGCGGGGCACGGTGCGCGAGAGCCGCTACGGCGGTGCCGACGCCTCCGATGCTCAGCGCAACCTCCGGCTGCGGCACTCGGTGCTGCGCCGGCTCTTCGACGATCCCGTCCTCCACCACGACGACCTCGGCGCCGACGAGCTCGCCTACCTCGGCTCGCCGACCGGGCGCCAGATCGTGCGGCGCGCCGCCGAGCAGGGCGGCTTCGTGCTGGAGGAACGGGCCGACGGCCTGTTGCTCGTCGACCCGGACGGGATCGCCACGGACAGCCGCTTCCCGGACGACTCCGCGACGGCCCGTGTCGCCGCCCTGCTCCTGCTGGAACCGCTGACGGCCGCTTCGGACGGGCTGACACCGGAACAGCTCGCCGTCGAGGCGAACGAACTCCTGCGGCGCTTCCCGAAGTGGGCGAAGAGCTACCAGTCGGAGGACGGCGCCCAGCGCCTCGCGGCCGATGCCGTTCGCGTCCTCGGGGACTTCGGCCTGGCCCGTCGGATCGGCGACCGCACCGTTCCCCGGCCCGCGGCGTTCCGGTACCGGACCACCGTGACCGACGGTCCCGCAACCTGACCAGGGAAGACTTCCGATGACCGTGACACAGCTCCCGCAGCGCTCGGCGTTCCCGACGGCGGCCGCAGCAGCGCGATGGCAGCCCGCCCGGGCCGGCATCCTCAACGTCTGGCGCTACTACGACGAGACCTTCACCTTCCACGAGGGCCGACTGCTCCTGCGGGGGCAGAACGGCACCGGCAAGTCCAAGGCCCTGGAGGTGCTCCTGCCGTTCCTGTTCGACGCCAGCCTGCGCCCCAACCGGCTGTCCACCTTCGGCGGCTCCGAGCGCACCATGCACTGGAACCTGATGGGCGAGGGCACCTCGGGCAAGACCCGTGTCGGGTACGTGTGGCTGGAGTTCGTCCGCGACGACGGCGATCCCGTCCGGTTCACCTGCGGCGCGAGGCTCCAGGCGAGCGTGCACACCACCGGTGTCACCGTCGACTACTTCACCACCGGCGCGCGGATCGACCGCCCCGGCGGTCTCTCCCTGGTCAACGACGCGGGCCAGCCGCTCACCCGCGCCGCCCTGGCCGAAGCCCTGCACGGCCGGGGTGAGCTGCACGGATCACCCACCGACTACCGCAACACGGTCCGGAGCACGCTCTTCCCCGGACTGAGCGAGCAACGCTACGACGCACTGATCACCGCCCTGCTCCAGCTCCGCACCCCCAAACTCTCCGAGCGCCTGGACCCGTCACTGCTGTCCTCCCTGCTCTCCCGGGCCCTGCCCCCGCTCGGCCAGGGAGAGATCACCGAACTGGCCGAGGGCTTCGAACGCCTCGACCGGCAGCGCGAACACCTGAAGTCCCTGGACGACGAGGTGGCCGCGGCCACCGCCGTCGCGACCCAGCAACGCGGCTACGCCCAGCGCATCCTGCGTGCCGGGGCGGCGGCGCTCATCTCCGCAACGACCGAGGTGGACAACCTCACCCGCGTCGCCAGGGAGAGCGAGAAGGAGCACGCCGACGCCCTGCGCCGACGCGATGAGGACAGAGGGGCGCGGGAGGAGCTCGAACACCGGCGACAGGAGGTCGAGGGCGCCATCGAGGGGCTGCTCGACTCCGAGGCCTATCGGCAGGGGCAGGAACTCGATCAGCTCCGTCGCAGGACCGACCAGGCCGCCGGGACCGCCGCCCGTGCCCGCGCCGCCGCCGACCGGAAGGTTCAGACGGCCGACGAGGACGCCGGGCGTGCCGACGATGCACGGCTGCGCTCGGAGCAGCGGGCCGAACACACCCGCGTGGCCCGGGAGGAGACGCGCGGCGCGGCGCGGCGAGCAGCCATGGAGTCCGTCTGCACCGAGGTGCAGACCCTGCTCGGTGCCGCACCGGGTCCGTCCGGGGACGCGCAGGAGCAAGGGCGCACGGCACGCCGCCTGCTGCGCGGCGCGGTCGTCTCGCGGCACGGCCAGATCGCCGAGGTCCGCACCGCCGCCGAGCGTCACGAGCGTTCCCTCGCGGACCGGACGGCGGCGGAGCAGCACCTCGACACGGCGCGCGAACGGCTGGCCGACGCGATCGCGCGGCGCGAGGGGAACGCCCACGCCTACGAGACGGCCGTCGACGCCCACGCCGACCGGCTGCGCCGGTGGGCAACGGCCGACTGCACCGAGCTGTCGATCGACGACGTCGAGGAAATCGCCTCCCGCGCCGCCGTCGAGACCGACGTCCTCGCGCTGGTCGAAGCCGCCGCCCGGGCCGTGGAGAGCTCCATCACCGCGGACGAGACGACCGCCCGCGCCGGCCGGGACGACGCCCGCGCCCGGCGTGACCTGGTCGTCGGGGAACTGGAACGCACCGCGGCCGCGGCGGATCTCCCGCCGGTGCCGCCACGGACCCGCACGGCCGACCGGTCGGTCCTGCCGGGTGCCCCACTGTGGCGACTGCTGGTCTTCCGGCCGGACGTGCCGCCCGCCGACCAGGCAGGCATCGAAGCGGCTCTGGAAGCGGCCGGCCTGCTCGACGCCTGGATGACCCCCGACGGAGGCCTCGTCGTCGCCGGGCACGACATCCTGGCCGACCCGGCATCGGCCCTTCCCGCACCGGGTCCCTCGCTGCTCGACGTCCTCGCTCCGGAACCCGACGGCCCGGTGACGACCGACCGGGTACAGCGGCTGCTGGCCGGTATCGCCTACGGCCCCACGCTCCCGGCGGGCCACCAGGCCGCCGTGGCGGCCGACGGAAGCTGGCGGCTGGCGACGGTGGTCGGCTCCTGGACCAAGGAGGAGTCCAGCCACATCGGCGCCGCGGCCCGGGAACGCGCCAGGCAACGGCGGATCGCGGAACTCACAGCTGAGCTGGCTGAGGTGGACACCACCGTCACCGGCTTCGAGACGCGGCTGCGCGCCCTCGCCGACCGCCGGACGCGCCTCGGCGCCGACCTCCGCTCCCGGCCGCACCACCGGGAGGTGGAGCAGGCCAAGCGCGTCTGGGAACGGTCCGAGTCCGAGGTGGGTGCCCGCGAGGATGCCGTACGCGAGGCCGTCGAACGGCTCGCGCGACAGGAGGAGGCGGTCGCGGGCGCGCTGCGCGCACTCGCCGTCGCCTCGGCCGAGCACGCCCTGCCGACCGAACGCGCCGCCCTGGACGCGACCGCCACGGCGGTCGACGCGCTGCGCGAACAGGCAGACGCCTGGCTCGATGTGCACCTGGCCTGGACGGCCGCCCAGCAGGCCTGGGACACCGCCCGCAGCCACGCCGAGGCATCCCGGGGTGCGGCAGCCGAGAGCCTGGGCGAGGCCGAGGACGCCGAGGCCGCCGCCCGCGGGCTCCGATCCGCGCTCCTGGCCGTCGAGAGCACCGTCGGCGAGGACTACCGCCAAGTGGCCGCCCGGATCAGCGACTTCCGAAAGCTGCTCGACCGGACCCGCCATGAGATCGACACCAGCAACCGGTCGCTCCTCGCCCTCGAAGGCCGGATCGGCGCGCTGGGCGCCACCACGGCCCAGGACGCGGCCCGGCGCGATGACGCCGTGGCGGCCCGGAACGAGGCCGCCCACGGCTTCCGGCGCCTGTGCGTTCTCGGGTTCCCCGAGGACGCGGGCCTCGGGCTCGTCCTCACCGCCGTGGACGGCACCCGCGCCACCCTTGGGGCGGCGCGCGAGACCGCCGCCGCGTGGCCCAACCTGCCGCACGGCACCAGGAACCTCGGAGACTCGCTGAACCGACTCTCCGAGGCCGTACACCGAGCCCGCCAGAGCCTCAGCAGCCGCGCCGACCTCGAACTCGAAGCCGAGGAGGACATCCACGTCCTCACCGCCACCATCGACGGCATCCGGGTCGGCGCGACCGGCCTCCTCGCCATCCTCACCGGCGACCGTGACCGCAGCCAGGACGACATCACCACCGCCGAACGCAGCCTCTTCGACCGGACCCTCACCGGCGACACCCGCCGCCACCTCGCCGCCCGGATCCGCCAGGCCGGTGAACTCGTCGAGCGGATGAACGGCCACCTCGAACGGGTCCGCACCGCCTCGCGGGTGGCCGTCCGGCTGGTGTGGCAGATCCACCCCGACCTGCCCGCGGGTACCCGGACGGCCCGTGAACTGCTGCTCAAGGACCCGGCGCGGATCACCGAAGCCGACCGCGAGGCCCTGCACGCCTTCTTCCGGGGCCGCATCGAGGAGGCCAAGACCCGCAACACGGCGGCGACGTGGGAGGAGCAGCTCGCCGAGGTCCTCGACTACACGGCCTGGCACCAGTTCGTCGTCAAGCTGGACCGCGCCAACGGCTCCGGTTGGCAACTGCTCACCAAGAAGCTCCACGGCGCGCTCTCGGGAGGTGAGAAGGCCATCGCCCTCCACCTGCCGCTGTTCGCCGCCGTGGCCGCCCACTACGAGGCGGTGCCGGAGTCCCCGCGACTGATCCTGCTCGACGAGGTCTTCGTCGGCGTCGACACCGTGAACCGCGGGCAGGTCTTCGGCCTCCTCGCGGCACTCGACCTCGACCTGGTGCTCACCTCCGACCACGAGTGGTGCACCTACCGGGAGCTCTCCGGCATCGCCGTCCACCAGCTGATCACCGGAGGCGACGGCGACGACGCCGTCACCAGTGCCCGCTTCACCTGGACGGGCACCGAGCTGCTGCCCGACGAAGCCGACACGGAAGAACCGGCATGACGGCCCGCCACCCCCTCGACCTCCCCGAACTCCGCCCCCTCTGGTCGGCCGTCCACGACCGCCTCTCGACCGGCCGTCCCGTCAGCCGGGTGCGGTCCGGACCGCTCGACGACGCGGGCCGGGAGGCATTGGCCGACCTCCTCGGACTCGACCGACTTCCCGGCGCCGAGCCGACGATCCCCCTGGCGGGACTCGACGGTGCCGTGCTGGAGGCCTGCGGTCGGCCCGTCCGGGACGTGGTGACCGCGATCCTCGGCCCGATCCACGACCGGGCTGCCGACCGCGAACGCAAGGCCGGCCAACGCGACGCCCTGTGGGAGTGGTTGGCCGGCCACAACGTGGTCGCTGCCCAGCCCGCGCTCTTGGAGTGGGTCGGCCACCTGCAGGCCAACGGCCTCGTTGACGGCTCACCCGACCGTACCCGGGGCCTGCTGACTGCGGCGCTGACCGTCCTGGCCGCCCTCCCGGCCGACGGCGAGCCGCTACCGGTCCTCGCCGCCCGTCTCCTCGACGGCGACTCCCACGCCCTCGACGACGGGACCCGACTGTCATCCCTGGTCCTGCGCGCACTGGCGGTGCTGTACGGCACCGACATGCCCGAAGCCGCCGAGGGGCGACGCGCACTCTGGAGCCGAGCCGGCGTGGCCGACGACGAGCTGTCCGCCACCGTGCTCGCCGTCGGTCTCCGCCCCAGGGGAGAAGGCCCCGTCGCCGGGATCTCCCGGATCTGCGCCGGAGCCGGCCACCCCGTCAGCCTCACCCTCGCCCAACTGCGCTCACCCGGCGAATTCACCGGTCCCGCAGGCCCCGTGCACATCACCGAGAACCCCAGCGTGCTCGCCCTGACCCTGCGCCGCTTCGGCCCCCACTGCCCGCCGCTGGTCTGCACATCAGGGTGGCCCAACACCGCCGTGATCCACCTGCTGCGCCGACTCGCCGACGACGGCGCATCCCTGCACTACCACGGCGACTTCGACGGAGAGGGGGTCCGCATAGCAGCCCATGTCCTCGCCAGGACGGGGGCCGTACCCTGGCGGATGTCAGCCGACGACTACCGGGCCGCCGTGCCCCGGGTTCCCTCAGGCCCCGACCCGGGGCGTCTCACGCCCGCACCGTGGGACCGGGCACTCGTCGACTCCATGGCCGAGCTGCGCACCGCAGTGGTCGAGGAGGTGGTCGCGGACCTGCTCCTCGACGACTTGGCAGACCACCGACAACGATAGATTGACAGCCCGTTCGACGGGCCGAGGGGTTCAGCCGGCGCTTCGACTGGTTCGCCGTTCGCGCGAGTCCGCTCCCTGAGGGCCGCTCACCGGAGTCGGCCGGGCCCCCGCTCGGGGCGGCGCACGCGCAGGGCGAGTGCCGGGCACTGGTTCACGGCCCGGCGGGCACCGTGTTCCTGCCAGGGGGCGACGGGGATGGTGGTCGACGCGGGACAGCCGTGCGGGCCGAGCCGGACGAGGCCGGGAGGACCGCGATGTGGACAGCCAGGAACCCGAGCGCCGCGACGGCGGTCGCCCGGTGCACCGACTGGACGGCGACCCGCAACCGCGGCGTCGCACGATCCGGCTTTCTCCCCGACGCCGCCACAAGCACGCTCGATGACCGGTCACCGGCGGGGGAAGCTGAAGGTGTAGCCGTTGTCCTTGAGCCACGGCAGGAGTTGCTCCAGGGCTTCCAGGGTCTGGGCGCGGTTGCCGCCGCCGTCGTGCAACAGCACGGTCGGGCCGATCCGCAGTTGGGCCTTGGCTGTCTCGACGATCTTCTCGACGCCGGGGCGTTCGAAGTCGCGGGTGTCGGCGTTCCAGCCGAGCGGGCGCATGCCGTGGGCGGCGGCGATCTGGCGGCTCTCGGGGGTGAAGGCGCCGCCGGGGGCGCGGTAGTACGGGACGGGGGCGCCGTCGGTGGCGTCCTGGATCATCTGCAGGCCGTCGACGATCTCCTTCTCCTGGTACGCGACGTCCTTGTGGTCCATGGCGGTGTCGTGGCTGACGCTGTGGTCGCACAGCCGGTGGCCGGCAGCGACGACCTGCTTGGCAAGGTCGGGGTGGGCCCGGGCGTTGGGGCCGAGCATGCAGAAGACGGCCTTGGCGCCGTTGCGGGCGAGGACGTCCAGGACCCGGGGGGTCCACCGCGGGTCGGGGCCGTCGTCGATGGTCAGGTTGACGGTCTTGCCCGGGTCCTCGGACTGACGGGAGATGCTCATGTCCACCGTCGGCGCCGGCAGGCCCGGGTCCGGAGCCGAGACCCTGTCGGTCGCGGCGGTGGGCACGGAGGGCCCGTTCACCGCACCGGCGACGCCCAGCAGGGTCAGGGCCGCCGCCCCCAGCGCCGCCCCCAGCGCCAGCCCCAGTGTCGTGCTCCGGCGTCCGGACGGCCGGCCCAGCCGGTCCGCCCGCGGGTACCGGCTGTGCGGGGTCTCGTCGGTCGGGGCCGGCTCGTGGTGGTCGCGCACGGTGGTACTCCTCGCCAGGGGTTCGGGTGTCGGTGTCCACCACCGTCCGCCGCAGGGTTGCGGGCCCTGTGATCTGCATATGAGCGTTTCGCAACAACCCGCCCTGTCCCCACGCCGCAGGCGCGATTCCGCAGGTCGAGACCGGATACTGGCTGGCATGGCACGGCTATTGCTGATCGAGGACGACGACTCCGTACGCGAGGCGTTGGCGCTGGGGCTGCGTCGCCAGGGCCACGCGGTGCGCACCGCCGCCTCTGGTGAGGAGGGGCTGGAGCGTGCGCGGCAGGAGCCGCCGGAGCTCGTGGTGCTGGACCTGATGCTGCCCGGGATCGACGGCTTCGAGGTGTGCCGACGGCTGCGGCGGGCCGGACCGACCCCGGTGATCATGCTGACCGCGCTCGGGGACGACGTGGACACCGTGCTCGGCCTGGAGGCCGGGGCCGACGACTACGTGGTCAAGCCCGCGCAATCCCGCGTCCTGGACGCCCGGATCCGCGCCGTGCTGCGCCGCGCGGGCGGCGCCGGCCCGGAGGCGGAACGGGAGGCCCACGGCGACCTGGTGCTGGACCGGGCGGCGCTGACCGTCACCAAGCGCGGCGCCCCGCTGCCACTGGCACCCAGTGAGCTGCGGCTGCTGCTGGAGCTGGCCGCCGCCCCGGGACGGGTGTTCAGCCGCGAGCAACTCCTGGAATCCGTCTGGGGGCTGGGCCGTCAGGAGGACATCCGCCTGGTCGACGCCGGAGTGAACCGGCTGCGCGCCAAGATCGAGGACAGCCCCTCCGCGCCGCGCTACATCCAGACGGTGCGCGGCTTCGGCTACCGCTTCGGGCCCCTGTGACCACCCCACCCGTCGGCCCCGACCCCCGCACGCCCCGACGGGTCCGGCTGCGCCGCGCGGTCGCGGGGCTGCGGCAGCGGCTGCTGGTCGCGTTCGTCGCCGTCGCCGCCCTGAGCGCCCTGGCCACCGCCGCACTCACCTACCGGGCCGCGACCAACTCCACCCTGGAGCTGACCCAGGACACCACCCTGGACGAACTGCGCCGCCGCGTCGACGTCCTCGCCCCAGCCCTGCCGTTCCCGCCGACCCAGGGCGAACTCGACCGGTTGGCAGGTCAGTTGTCGGGCACCGGCGGTTTCCGCGACTGGCGCGTCCTGGCCGCCTACGGCACCGCGCACTCGGAGTGGACCCAGCCCGTCGCCGTCCCGCCCACCCTGGCGGCCACCGTCGGCGGCGGCCACGCCGCGTTCCAGCGTTTCACCGCCGACGACCACCCCTGGCTCGCCGCCGGCGTCCCCGTCACGTACGCGAAGGGCGGCCCGTCCGGCCTGACCGTCTACGCCCTCCTCCCGCTCGACCGCGAACAGAGTGCCGCCAACGCACTGCTCGCCGGGGCGGCCGGAGCTGGGGCGTTCGCCGCGATCCTGGCCGCCGGGCTCGCACTGCTGGCCGCCCGCCAGGTCCTGCAGCCGGTCCGGGCGCTCGGCGACGTCGCCCGGGCCCTCGCCCAGGGGCGGCTCGACACCCGGCTCACCGTCACCGGGCACGACGAACTCGCCCAGCTCTCCAAGACCTTCAACCACACCGCCCGCACCCTCCAGGGCACCATCGAGGAACTGCGCGCCGTCGAGTCCCAGGGCCGCCGCTTCGCCGCCGACGTCTCCCACGAACTGCGCACCCCGCTGGCCGCGATGCTTGCCGTCACCGACATCCTCGACGAGGACGCCGAGCACCTGCCCGCCGACACCGCCACCGCCCTGCGCATGATCAGCAACGAGACCACCCGCCTCACCCGGCTCGTCAACGACCTCATCGAGATCTCCCGCCTCGACGCCGGCGCCGCACCCCTGCGCACCGAGTCCGTCGACGCCGCCACCGCCGTCCGGGAGACCCTCGACCTGCGCGGCTGGAACGATCGGGTCGACCTCGACCTGCCCGCCGAACTGCCCGTCCGGCTGGACCTGCGGCGCTTCGACGTCATCGTCGCCAACCTCGTCGGCAACGCCTTGCGCCACGGCCGCCCGCCGGTGCGACTGAGCCTTCGGGGGACGGACGACGACCTCGTGCTCACCGTCGCCGACCGGGGGCCGGGCATCCCACCCGCCGAACTCCCGCACCTCTTCGACCGGTTCTACAAGGCCGACAAGGCCCGGGCCCGCTCCGAGGGCAGCGGGCTCGGCCTCGCCATCGCCCAGGAGAACGCCCGGCTGCACGGCGGCCTCATCGAGGCCGCCAACGCGCCTTCCGGCGGTGCGGTGTTCACCCTCGTCCTGCCCCGCGGTCTCGTCACGGAGGACACATGACCACCTGGCACCGCTGTTTGGCCGCCGCGGCCGTGCTGCTGCTGGCCTGCGGCTGCTCGATCTCCACGACCGGCCCGGTGAGGAGCGGGCAGCCGGCCACCGGGGTCCAGCCGGGCACCCGGCTGTACTTCCTCGACCAGCACGGCATTCACCTCACCATCCGACCGGACGCCCAACGCGAGGACCTCCAGCAGACCCTCGACGCCCTCGCCGCAGGCCCAGACCCGGCCGAGCAGCGGTCCGGCCTCTACAGCGACCTGCCCGCCTCGGGCCGCGTCCAAGCCACCGTCACCCCCGGCACCGTCACCCTGCGGCTGTCCTGGTCTGCTGCGTCTCTGAGCACCACTGCCATCCAGCAGCTCGTCTGCACCACCGAGGACGCCCCCACCACCGGGCCCGTGCCGAAGGTAACCATCGTCAGCAGCGACGCCCCCTCCGGCATCCAGCAGCAGTGCGACCTCCACCGCGCCGACTGATCACCACCACGCCGACGGGCCCGGCACGCGAAACACGCGTACCGGGCCTGTACCGGGTTCAGCCCTCGCTGCGCGGCACCGCCGCCGCAGTGACCCGGTGCACCAGGGCCTCCAGCGGACCACGGCGGAAGAACCGGCGCCACAGCACCGAACCGACCAGCGCCGCCGCGGCGAACAGCGCGTACGGGACGAGGGACTGCGGCGCATGGCCGAAGCCGCCCGGCCCCCGGCCGAGGAACCGGCTGGTGACCACGTCCTGGACGAAGTACCAGGTCATCGCCATCCCACCCATCGCGGCCAGCGGCCACAAGACCCGCTGCCACAGGCCCCGTTCGGTCAGCAGGAGCAGCCCGCCGAGCAGGGCGAGGGACACGCCGACCATCCAGACGATCTGCAGCGCGCCGTACTCCGCGATGCCCGGGCCCGGCTTGGACATCGCCCACAGCTCCGCCCACGGCACCTTCGGCATCGGAGGCAGCTCGGGCATGGCCGCCGGCAGATCCGGCAGCGTGCCGTCCCCGACGACCGGTGGCACCGGCGGCATCGGCGGGGGCGCCATCAGCTCGGCCTGGAACCGGTCGATCGCCACGCCCAGCCCCAGCGGTCCGAGCACCAGCCACGACGCCAGCCAACCGCCGACCACGATCCCCGCACCGGTGATCGCCATCCGTACCCGCACCGCGCGGTCGTACAGGTCCAACCGCCCGATCGCCAGGCCCGCCAGGAGCAGCGGCAGCGCGTAGAAGGTGTCCACGTTGAACACGTACGACTGGAACACCGCCAGCCAGTCGCCCGGGTGCACCAGCACCGCCAGTCCCTGCGGCAGCTCCGGCGCGCCCGGCCCCACGGGAGGCAGGAAGCCCCAGTTCTGACCCCAGTTCGCCCGGGTGATCTGGAACACCGGCGCCGCCATCGCGAACACCCCCGCCGCCGCGAACAGCCGGCGTGCCCGCACCCGCGTCCACGGCAGCAGGAACAGCAGCCAGCCGGTGTAGGCGGTGATGATGTTGACCTTCCCGGACACCTGCTCAAGCCCGAGGCCCAGCAGGAGCAGCGCCCCGGCCCGTACGGCGATCCGGCTGCGCGCCCGCCGCATCGCCGTCCCGTCGAACGGCCGGGCGCCACCGGTCATCAGTGCGACCGAGACGCCCGCCAGCAGGAAGAAGACGCTGCGGGCGCGAGTGTCCAGGAACCCGTTCAGCCACTCCAGCACTCCGGGCCAGGCGTGCCCCGGCGGCGTCGGCTCCAGCCAGCCGGTCGGAACGAAATGCATCCACACCATCCCGAAGATTGCCAGGGCCCGAAGCACGTCGACCGCCAGGAGGCGCCCGCGCGGCGCCCTCTCCCGTGTGCGCTCCCTGCGCCGGGCGGCCTCCGGCACGCTCTCGGCCATCGGTTCGGTGATCACGGCAACTCCTTCGAACGACATCAAGGAGCCGCCACGCTAGGAATCCGGTATCAGCCCGCCCCTACCGGAACATGACCGTTGCGTCACAGACCCGGGAGACCACGGGCCGCCCACGACGCGGCCGCTGGAGCTTCTGGCACGGCCCGACGGGCCGAGGGCTACCACCAGCGCTTCGGCTTGGTCCGCGTCGACTTCGAGACGCAGCAGCGCAAGGACACCGTCGACCTGCGCCCGGCCGAGGCCGTGGAGCTCGCCGTCCGGTCCTGGCCGTTCCGCCGTTCCGGCCGCACTCGTCGTGCGGCCGGGGCCTCGGGGCGTGGTGGTCAGCTCAGGGTGCGGACCGCGGCTGCCTCATAGGGGTGCAGGTCGGTGAAGCGGCCGGAGAGGACCTTGGCGGCCCACTGCGGGTCCTGGAGGAGGGCGCGGCCGACGGCGACCAGGTCGAACTCGTCGCGCTCCAGCCGGTCGAGCAGGTTGTCGATGCCCTGGACCGGGGCGCCCTCGCCGATGAAGGCGCGGACGAAGTCACCGTCGAGGCCGACCGAGCCGACGGTGATGGCGGGGCGGCCGGTGAGCTTCCTGGTCCAGCCGGCCAGGTTGAGGTCCGAGCCGTCGAACTCGGGGACCCAGTAGCGGCGGGTCGAGGCGTGGAAGGCGTCGACGCCGGCCTCGGCGAGCGGGGCGAGGATCGCCTCCAGTTCCTGGGGGGTCTCGGCGAGGCGGGCGTCGTAGTTCTCCGACTTCCACTGCGAGTAGCGGAAGATCACCGGGAACTCGGGGGAGACGGCCTCGCGCACCGCGGCGACGAGCTCGGCCGTGAACTTCGTCCGGGCGACCGGGTCGCCGCCGTAGGCGTCGGTGCGGCGGTTGGTGCCCGCCCACAGGAACTGGTCGAGCAGGTAGCCGTGGGCGCCGTGCAGCTCGACGCCGTCGAAGCCGATCCGCTCGGCGGCCGCGGCGGCCTCGGCGAACGCGCCGATGACGGCGTCCAGGTCGGTCCGGGTCATCGCTTGCCCGGTTCCCTCGGTGCCGTCCAGCCGGATGCCGGACGGGCCGAGGGCGGGGGCGTCGGCGAACGGCGGGTCGCCCTGCTTGCGCACCATGCCGATGTGCCAGAGCTGCGGCACGATGGTGCCGCCCGCCGCGTGGACGTCCTCGGCGACGCGGGCCCACCCGGCCAGCTGCTCTTCGCCGTGGAAGCGCGGGATGTCGTCGCTCTGGCCGGCGGACTCGTGGCCGACGTACGTTCCCTCGGTGACGATCAGGCCGACGCCTGCGGCGGCGCGGCGGGCGTAGTACGAGCGCACGTCCTCGCCGGGCACGCCGCCCGGGGAGAACCTGCGCGTCATCGGCGCCATCACGATGCGGTTGGGCACGGTCAGCCCGTTGACCGTGACGGGCCGGGACAGGATCTCGGCCGCGCGGGAGGTGGAGGGCTCGGTGACGGTCATGGGGATTCCTCGCGGGTAGCGGTGGTGTGCGCCGGGACGGAAACGGTTGCCCGCACCAACCACCTCGGCAGCCTCCGCATTTCGCCGGCCGGGGGAAACCCGGTGTGACCCGCGCCACTGTCCGACGTGAGCCGAGGCCCGTCGAGCAGGCGACGAACGCCGACGCGCCCTGGCTGCGACGAATGGGGCCGAAGGGCCCCAGACGCCGCCGGTGTGGTCAACCTACGGTGGCGTTACCTACGGAACCGTAGGTTTGTTCGTCAATCGAGAGTTGGACCCGTGAGCAACACCTCCTCCCGCACCCGGTGGACCGATGCCCGACTCCTGCAGGCCCTGGAGGAGGTGGTCGAGCGCGAGCTCAACCGCCACCTGCGGGTCTTCAAGGAGTGGATGCCCCACGAGTACGTGCCCTGGAGCCGGGGTCGGGACTTCGACGGGCCGCTCGGCGGCGAACCGTGGGCGGTCGAGCAGTCACCGCTGACCGAGGTGGGCCGGGTCTCGCTGGTGGTGAACCTGCTGACGGAGGACAACCTGCCCAGCTACCACCACGAGATCGCGACCCTGTTCGGCCGGGACGGGGCTTGGGGCACCTGGGTGCACCAGTGGACCAGCGAAGAGGCCCGGCACTCGATGGTCCTGCGCGACTACCTCATCACCTCCCGCGCCGTCGACCCGGTGGAGCTGGAGCGCGCCCGCATGACGCACATGCAGAACGGCTTCGTTTCCGACAACCGGCACTCGCCGCTCCACACGGTCGCGTACGTCGCCTTCCAGGAGCTGGCCACCCGCATCTCGCACCGCAACACCGGACACGCCTCGGGTGACCCGGTCTGCGACCGGATGCTGGCGCAGGTCGCCAACGACGAGAACCTGCACATGATCTTCTACCGGAACCTCCTCGGGGCCGCGTTCGAACTCGCCCCCGACCAGGCGATGCAGGCCGTCAATGAGGTGGTGACGAACTTCCGCATGCCGGGCCACGGCATGTCCGGCTTCGAGCGCGCCGCTGCGCGGATCGCCGTCGACGGCGTGTACAACCTCCGCGTCCACCTCGATGACGTGCTGCTGCCCGTCCTGCGCCACCTCAAGGTGATGGAGGTCGGCGGACTGGGGCCGGACGGGCTCAGGGCCCAGATGGAGCTGGGGCTGATGCTCGACGCTCTGGCCGTCCAGGCGGCCCGGTTCGACGAACGGCAGGCGGCGATCCTCGCCCGGCGGGCCGCAGCCAAGGGCTGACTTCAGAACCCCGGCCGGGCCAGCGGCCAGGCCCCGGCGAAGGAGTGGGTGCGGCTCTTCTGCTCTGTTCTGTGCCGCCGGGCCGGCTCAAGCTCGGCGACCTGCGGCTCTACCCGCCCGGATACAGGAAGCCTCCGCCCGCGGCGCCGGCGGAGGCTGAGGGCGTCGGGGCCGGCAGAGGCTCACCTGCGCGGTCTGGTCAGGGAATTTGTTTCGGGCGCAGAGTTGGAGTACTGTCTTCCAGTCGCTCGGCAGGGAGCACCGGACACGCGTTTGCGCGGACGGTCCCGGGGCGGCCAATCCTCTGAAACACCACTTCCCGGTTCGGGCCGGGTCGTTTCGCGTTGTCGTGTTGCGGCTCGGTGCTTATTCGGCGTGCTCGTTTTATCGGATTGCGGTCGGATTCGCTTTTCGGAGCAGAGGTCGGCTAGAGTCTGGAATGTCGGACAGGGCGTCAAGCCCCGGAAGACACCGGCGAGTTGGACGAACGAAGCCCCGGAAACGGAGCAGAAAACATCTGATAAGCTGGAAGCACGAAAGAACGAAGCCCGGAGGGCCCGCTGGAAGGCGGTCCGAAGGAAGCGTCCGTTCCTTGAGAACTCAACAGCGTGCCAAAAGTCAACGCCAGATATGTTGACATCCCCGGCCTCGGTCATTGCGACTGGGGTTGGAGATTCCTTTTGAAATAACACTAGCGAGGACGCAGTGCGCGGGGCCGCCTTATTCCGGTGGTTGCCGTGCCGCTCAACGCGGGTGTGAACCGTCCCTGCTTTATGTCGGGGCCGAGTAAACATTCACGGAGAGTTTGATCCTGGCTCAGGACGAACGCTGGCGGCGTGCTTAACACATGCAAGTCGAACGGTGAAGCCCTTCGGGGTGGATCAGTGGCGAACGGGTGAGTAACACGTGGGCA
>NZ_JAHSQD010001099.1 GCF_020103755.1 Streptomyces sp. LS1784 | reverse complement strand
TTCGCCCGCCCGGCCCGTGCGGCCGGAATGCTCGCGGCGGTGCTGTTCGGCACGGCGGCCGCGGTCTTCGCGGTGGGCATGGGCGGGACGATGAGCTGGGTGCAGGAGGCGAAGACCCGCGACGCCGGGGACGTCGCGGTGCACCCGACGCGCCCGGACGGCCCGCCCGGGGCGATGCCGATGACCAGGCCCGTCCCGGCCGAGCGGGCCGTCGTCACCGCCGCGCTGGACGCCCAGCCGGGCACCGCCGCCTACTTCGGCGTCGGCACCGAGGACGTCACCGTCCCCGGGGTGGCCGGCAGCACCACCGTGACCGCCTTCGACGGCGACTCCTCCTGGGCGGGCTACCGGATGGTCACCGGGCGCTGGTACCAGGGCCCGGGCGAGGCCGTCGCCCCGGCGACCTTCCTGACCGAGGCCTCGGTCAGGATCGGTGACCAGGTGACCTTCACGAGCCACGGCCGGGCGGTCACCGTCCGGATCGTCGGCGAGGTCTTCGACCCGCACGTGCAGACCAACGAACTGTTCACCGACGCCGCCGCCTACCCGTCCGGAACGGCCCCGCGGCCGGACTTCTGGACCGTCAAGCTGAAGCCGGGCACCGACCGCACCGCCTACGCCACCGCCGTCACCGCCGCGCTCGCCCCGGCGCACATGACCGCCGACACCGGGGGGCCGCACGGCTCCAGCGACTCGATCGCCGCGCTGAACTCGCTCACCGCCACCCTGACCGTGCTGCTGCTCGTGGTCGCCGGGCTCGGGGTGTTCAACACCGTCGTCCTGGAGATCCGTGAGCGCACCCGGGACATGGGCGTCACCAAGGCGCTCGGCATGACCCCGGCGCAGACCGTGGGCGTGGTGCTCGCCTCGGTGCTCCTGGTCGGGGCCGTCGGCGGCGCGATCGGCCTGCCGGTGGGCCTGCTGCTGCACGGCCTGACGGTGCCCGCGATGGGCCACAGCGCCGGGCTGAACTTCCCGGCCTCCGCGCTGGACGTCTTCGCCACCCCGGTGCTGGTCCTGCTCGGCCTCGGCGGCGTGCTGATCGCCCTGCTCGGCGCCCTGCTCCCGGCCGTACGGGCGGCGCGGGCGCGCACGGTGGACGCGCTGCGGGCGGAGTGACAGCGGCGGGCCCGCGCGGGCGGGCGGGGCG
>NZ_JAHSQD010001098.1 GCF_020103755.1 Streptomyces sp. LS1784 | reverse complement strand
AGCCGGGCGGCGAGCACCTGCCACAGCGCCGGGAGCGACCGGCTGCCCTCCAGGGTGAGGCTGGTGCCGCGGCCGCGCAGGTGCAGCCCCTCGCGCAGCGGCGTCACCGCCACGCCGGGGCGCAGCCGGGGCCGGACGGCTTCCGGTTCGGCCGTCATGCCGCCGCCCCATCCATCCCAGGCGTCTCCGTGCCAGGCTCCTCCGTGCCCGCCTCCGCCACGGCGCCGAGGACCGCCTGCCACCGGTGGCCGGTCAGCTCGGGCACGCTGCGCACCAGCAGGTGGGCGGCGAGGTAGCGCTCCACCGGGCGGACGTCGCAGATCGCGAGCAGCCGGTACAGGCCGTTGGTGCCGGCCCGGTTGATCAGGTAGTCCGGGCGCTGCCACATCGTGCCCTCGGGGTCGACGCGGCGCAGCAGGCGGTGGAACTCGCTGTAGCGGGTGCGCAGTTCGGCGTTCCAGCGCTCGGCGGTGGCCCGGTCGCCGAGGGCCTCCGCGCGCTGCCGGTACTCGGCGTGGCGGCCGCCGAGATCGGCCCCGGCCGCCAGCCGCCGCTCGGCCAGGCTCCAGGCCGTCGCCGACCAGTGCGCCCAGTCCCGCTCCCATCCGCGCGCGCCGCCGTCGGTGATCCGGGCCACCAGCGCGGTGACCGCCCGGCCGGTGCGCTGCCAGCGGCGCTCGAAGCCGGCCCGCAGGCTGCCGTCCGGGTCCTCGTGGACCAGGAAGTCCTCCAGGTGCGAGAGCACCGAGTAGTGCGCGCCGACCAGCCCGTCCGGGTGCGCGGTGGCGTGCGCCGCCAGCGCCGTCAGCACCAGCTGCACCCGCGCCTGCGGCGTGTCGCCGTGCGCGCCGAGGAACTGGCAGGCCGAGTCGAGGGCGGGCAGGCCGATCCGCAGCAACTCCTCGCGCAGCTCGGCGGATCCGGCGCCGATCAGTGCCCGCAGGGATCGTTCGGCGGACCGGTCGACGGGCGCCGCCACGACGGTGTTGTCCGGCACCAGCGGTTCGTACGGCGGCGCGACCAGCTCCGCCCGTCCGGCGGCGGCGGCCTCGGCGAGCAGCTGGTCGTCCGACCGGTCGGCGACGGACGGGTGCGCCTCTGCCCACTCCCGCAGCGCCTCGGCGGCCCGCTGCGCCACCTCGGCCACCCGCGCCT
>NZ_JAHSQD010001097.1 GCF_020103755.1 Streptomyces sp. LS1784 | reverse complement strand
CTCCTCGGCCCGGGCGGCCCGCTCCGCCACGGCCGCCTGCGCCGCGGCGTCCGCCGCCTCCGCCTTGTCGGCCGCCTCCAGCAGCGCCCGACCGTGCACCCTGGTCCGCTCCCGGGCGGCCACCGGGTCGGCCGTCGCCGTCCAGGCGACGCAGTACATCAGCAGCCGGGAGACGAAGTTGATCCACAGCAGCAGCGCCACCGGCGTCGCGAACGCCCCGTACAGGCTCCGTCCGGCGACCGAGCCCAGGTAGGAGGCGAGCAGGAGCTTCAGCAGCTCGAAGCCGACCGCGCCGATCAGCGCGCCCCGCACGAGGTCCCGGCGGCGCTGGTCGGTGATCCCGGGGAAGGGCGCCAGCAGGTAGGCGAAGAGCAGCATGTCGCACGCTATGGCGATCAGCACACCGACCGCGGTCAGCAGGTAGCCGTTGCCCAGGCCGATCGCCTCGGCGGTCCGGCCGGCGAGCGTGGTCCCGGCGGCGGAGGCGGCCAGCGAGAACAGCGACACCAGGCCGAGGCCGGCCAGCACCGCCACGTCCCAGGCCTTGCGCAGCACCGGGTTGCCCTCCTCGTGGGGCAGCTGCCACAGGTCCCGGATCGAGGTGCGCATGGTGTCCACCCAACCGAGGCCGGAGAGCAGCAGCAGCGCCATGCCGACCAGCCCGACGGTGCCCGCGTTGGACACCAGGGCGGGCAGGTTGAGCGCGTCCGAGAACCCCGGCAGCTGGTCGGCGATGTGCTCCTGCAGGTCGTGCACCTGGCTGTCGCTCAGCGTCGCGGCGGCGACCGCCAGGCCCACCGTGAGCAGCGGGAAGAGGGCGAGGAAGCCGAAGAAGGTGACGGCACCGGCCAGCCGGTTGCCCCGGGCGGCGGAGAAGTACTCGTACACCCGGTACGGGCGGCTGCGCAGCACCCGGGCCACGAGCGGGCCGACGACCGGCAGTCGGGTCAGGAAGTCCACTCACCGGTTATACCGGGATGTCCCCCGAACGGGCGTCAGGCCGTGCCTACCGCTTGACGAGTCGACGGGCCTTGGCGAGGGCTCGGACCGCCTGGTACGCGCCGTAGCGGCCTTGGCTGAGCAGCTCGGTGCGCACGCCGTCCACGCCGGCCGGCGGCCGGTAGCCGGCCGGCCGCAGCCGGGCGCAGTGCGCGGCG
>NZ_JAHSQD010001096.1 GCF_020103755.1 Streptomyces sp. LS1784 | reverse complement strand
GGTGCGGGCCCGGAGCGGCCGCGGGCGGCGAGAGCCGCCGCGAGGGCGACGGCCACGGCTCCGGCGACGCCCTCGGGGTGGGCGTGGGTGACCTCCGCGGACAGCGCCGCCTGCTCCGCCGCCTCGTCCAGGTCCGCGGAGAACCAGGCGCCCAGCGGGGCCACCCGCATCGCCGCGCCGTTGCCGAGGCTGCCCTGGCCGTCGAACAGCTCCCGTGCTGCGGTGCGCCAGCCCCCGGGATCCCCGGCGAGGGCGGGCAGCAGCTGGTGCATCCCGTGTCCGTACCCGCGGCCCGGATCCGCCCGGTAGTTCGCCGCGAAGGCCTGGGCGAGCCGCTCCTGGTGCACCGCGTCGAAGGCGGTCAGGACGCCGAACACCGACAGGGCCATGGCGGTGTCGTCGGTCCAGTGCCAGGGGCCTTCCTCCGGGGCCCGCCGGGCCCGGATCTGCTCGAAGGCCTCCTTCGGTGAGCGGAACAGGGGGAACCAGCGCTCCCCGAATCCGTCCCCGAGGGCCAGGCCCTCCAACGAGTCGCGGGCGGTGGAAAACGATGTCATCCCCGCATCCTGGCAGCGGCCGTGGGCCCGCGCAGCCGGATTACCGGCCGCGCGGGCGGTGGATCGCGGGTCAGTCGCCCAGGACGGCGATCCGCCCGGTGCTGAGCCCGGCGGCGACGCGCGAGACGGCGTCCGAGGCGGAGGCCAGTGGCACCCGGGCGCTCACCAGGGGGCGGAGGACGCCCTGTTCGGCGAGCCTGGTGAGCTCGTCGTGGGCGGTGCGGACGGCGCGCGGGTCGTGGGTGTTGTAGAGGCCCCAGTGCAGGCCCAGGATCGCGTAGTTCTTCACCAGCGCATGGTTGAGAGCCGGGGTGGGGACCTGCCCGGCGGCGAAGCCGACCACCACGATCCGGCCCTCGAAGGCGATGCACCTGGTGGAACCGGTGTACGCCTCGCCGCCGACCGGGTCGAAGACCACGTCCGCGCCGTGTCCGTCGGTGGCCTCCTTGACGGCGGCGACGAAGTCCCGCTCCCGGCGGTCCACCACCAGGTCGGCGCCGAGCGCCTTCGCCGTCCGCGCCTTCGCCGGCCCGCCGACCACGGCGATCACCCGTGCCCCGGCGGCCCGGCCGAGCTGGACCGCCGCGCTGCCGACCCCGCC
>NZ_JAHSQD010001095.1 GCF_020103755.1 Streptomyces sp. LS1784 | reverse complement strand
CCACCCCCGCCGCCCCGCGCAGCGGACTCGCCCCAGCCGTCGAGACCCTCCTCGCCGACCTCGGCCTCCCCGGCCCCACCGACCCCGGCCCGCGCGACCTGCGCCTCGACCCGCTGCGCAGCGACCTCGACCGCCGCCGCGAAATCCTGCTGCACCGCCTCACCGTCTGCGAGGTCCCCTACGCCGAACCCGTCGCCACCACCGGCGCCGGCGGCACCGACACCCTCGGCACCCGCTGGCGCCTGCACTGGACGCCCGCCACCGCCGCCATGCTCACCGTCGCCGGCACCCGCGGCGTCACCCCCGCCCAGGCGGCCGAAGGCGCCCTGCGCGCCCGCCTCTCCGACCAGCCGACCTCGCGCGAGATCATCGACGGCCTCACCGCTGCCGCCTCCTGCGCCCTCCCCACCCTCGCCGAGACCCGCCTCACCCAACTCACCGCCGTCCTCCCCGCCTCCGCCACCCTCTCCGACCTCCTCGACGCCCTCGCCCTCCTCGACCGCCTGGCCGCGGGGCACTTCCCGGGCTTCGCCCCAGGGGGAGGTACCGATCCCGGCCCGCTCTCCGGGCCAACGGGCCGGCCCGTCCTCGCCGCGGCCGGCGAGGTGCTCACCGGTGCCGCCGTGCGGCAGTTGGAGGGGCTGGGCGGGTCGGACGATCCGCAGGACGCGCGGGCGCTGGTGGAGCTGGTGCGGCGGGCGGACCGGCTCGGCGGGGTCCGGCTGGCGTACGTGCTGGCCGAACTCGCCGAGCACGGGAGCCCGTTGGTACGGGGTGCGGCCGGTGCGGTGCGGGTGCTGCTCGGGCAGGAGCCGGCCGACGTGCTGGGCGGCCGGGCCGCATCCTGGGTGGACGGCGCGACCGGTCCCGAGGCGCGACAGACGCTCGGACGGGCGCTGGTCGGTCTGCTGACGGCTGCGGAGGGGCTGTTCGACTCCGCGCCGCAGGCGCTGGAACCGGTGCTGGAGCGGGTCACCTCGTTGCCCGACGATGCCTTCCTGGACCGGCTGCCCGCGTTGCGCGGAGGGTTCGACACGCTCAGCCCGGCCGCCCGGGACCGGCTGCTGGCCCTGGTCGAGGAGCGCCTGGGCACCCGGCTCGCCGCGCTGCCCGAGGAGGCCGGGCCCGCCGTGCTCGCCGGCTGGGTGCGCGCGGACCT
>NZ_JAHSQD010001094.1 GCF_020103755.1 Streptomyces sp. LS1784 | reverse complement strand
CTAGTGTCCTGCGCCAGAGATCCGTCGTTAGATCGTTCATGAGTCCTTCTCCAGATGTTCCGGTGCGTCGTCGTGGTCCCGCGTTGGAGCCGTTGTTGCTGTCCGAGGAGGAGCGGGCGGTGTTGACGCGGTGGTCCCGTAGAGCGACATCGGCCCAGGCCTTGGCTTTGCGGTCGCGGATCGTGCTGGCGTGTGCCGGCCCCGAGGTCCCGACGATCGTCGGTGTGGCAAGGGAGTTGGGAATCACCGCAGACACGGTCCGCAAGTGGCGGCGGAGGTTCCTCGTCGAGCGCCTGGACGGGCTGGTGGACGAGCCTCGTCCGGGCCGGCCGCCGACCATCGCGGTGGACGAGGTCGAAGCGGTAGTGGTGGCAACGCTGGAGGAGATCCCGAAGAACGCGACGCACTGGTCGCGGAGCTCGATGGCGGCCCGCAGCGGCCTGTCGAAGTCCACGGTGGGGCGGATCTGGCGGAAGTTCCAGCTCAAGCCTCACCTGGCGGACACCTTCAAGCTCTCGACCGACCCGTTGTTCATCGAGAAGGTCCACGACGTAGTCGGGCTCTACTTCGACCCGCCCGAGGGGGCCGTGGTGCTGTCGGTCGACGAGAAATCGCAGATCCAGGCCTTGAACCGGTCCCAGCCGGTGCTGCCGATAATGCCGGGCATGCCCGAGCGCCGGACCCACGACTACGTGCGCAACGGGCTGACCACCCTGTTCGCCGCCTTCGACACCGACACAGGGAAAGTCATCACCTCATTGCACCGCAGGCACCGCGCTCAGGAGTTCAAGAAGTTCCTCGTCAAGATCGACCAAGAAGTCCCCGACGGCCTCGAAATCCACCTCATCTGTGACAACTACGGCACCCACAAGACCCCGGCAATCAGGTCCTGGCTGTCCCAACACCCCAGATTCCACATGCACTTCACCCCGACCGGATCCTCCTGGATCAACCAGGTCGAGCGCTGGTTCGGCTTCCTCACCGACCAGATGATCCGCCGCGGATCCCACAAGAACGTCCAGGCCCTCGAAAAAGACATCCGCACCTGGATCAAGAACTGGAACGACAACCCCACACCGTTCACCTGGACCAAAACCGCAGAGGAGATCCTCGACTCCCTCGCCCGATTCTGCCGACGAATCTCTGGCGCAGGACACTAG
>NZ_JAHSQD010001093.1 GCF_020103755.1 Streptomyces sp. LS1784 | reverse complement strand
CACTCCGGCCCGGTCCCGCGCCGGGTCGCCGCACTGCTCCAGCCCCGCCCGGCCACCGCCCCCGGCACCTGGCGTCGGGCCGCCGCCGTGGCCCTGGCCGCCTGCCTGACGCTGAGCACCGCCGCCACCCTGCAGGCCACCGCCGACCTGCACCACACCGTGGAGGCGGCCCAGCAGGGCTCCGGCGCCCAGCGCTGACCCCGCCCGGATGCGGGCCCGCCCTCGAACGCCCACCGGGCGTCCCGGGGCCGGGGCCGCATCCGTACCGTCCGGTTTGCCGACTTGCCGGACCCCATCCCCAGCGGCCCACCGCACCCGTACGCTTTCGTCAGCGCGTCGGCCCCGACGCGTCCTCGAACGGCGGCGAGGAGCAACGCGAGTGCGGCAGACCGGACGGCAGTCCCGACGACCAGAGCGCCGCACCCCGCCGACCGCGGCGGAGCTGGCCAAGGTCCACGACCGCACCCTCGCCGACGCCGCCGCCCGGGAACTGGCCGCTCCCGCCCTCACCGAGCAGGCCGGCGGCCCCGGCCTGCTCGAACCCCGCCCCGAGATCGGCGACTCCTGGGCCCGGCTGCGCCGCCTCGGCCTCGACCCCGACACCGGCGCCGCCGCCGTCCTGCTGGGCCCCGGCGAAATCGAACAGCGCCGACGCACCAGCGGGCTCGACACCGTCCTGCCGGTGCTGCGCGAGACCCTGCTGGAGGTGGGCGGCGCGGCCCCGCTGCTGCTGGCCGTCGCCGACGCCGAGGGCCACGTGCTCTGGCAGGAGGGCGAGCGCGGTCTGCGCCGCAGCGCCGACCGGATCGGCTTCACCACCGGCGCCCGCTGGATCGAGGAGAGCGTCGGCACCAACGGCATCGCGGTCGCCCTGCGCACCCGGCGCCCGATGCACGTCCACTCCGCCGAGCACTACCTGCGCAGCCACCACTCCTGGACCTGCGTGGCCGCGCCGGTGCGCGACCCCGGCACCGGACAGCTGGTCGGTGCCGTCAACCTGAGCGGCCCGGCGCACAGCGTCCGCCCGTACCTGCTCCAGCTCACCGCCACCGCCGCCCGGCTCGCCGAGACCGAGCTGCGCGCCCACCGGCTGGAGGCGCTGCACCAGCTGCGCGCCCTGGCCGCCCCGCTGCTCGCCCGGGTCGGCGGCCCGGCGCTGGTG
>NZ_JAHSQD010001092.1 GCF_020103755.1 Streptomyces sp. LS1784 | reverse complement strand
CGCCTGGTTGCCGCGCGCCCCCGGGCGGAGGCGTACGCCCGGGGCGGGAGGCGTGCGCCGGGGGCGCCGGAGGCGGGCCCCCGGAGCTCGGGCTTTCGGAGCTCGGGGCGCGGGGCTCCCGGGGCCTGTGGTGCGGACCTCGGGAAACGGATTTCTGGAGCACGCCCCGGACCGTGTAAAGTAGTCGATGTCGCCGAGGGAAACGGCCGGAAACAACCGGGAACCACGGTGACATCGCAGGTCAAGGGGCTATAGCTCAGTTGGTAGAGCGCTTGCATGGCATGCAAGAGGTCTGGGGTTCAATTCCCCATAGCTCCACAGAAGTCGAGAGCCGCCTCCCGGAAACGGGAGGCGGCTCTTCGCCGTTCTGCCCGTGCCACCGGTCGGAGAGCCCGGAATCCCGCTACCGTCGTGCCATGGCCGATCTGGAGCGAAGGCGGAACGAGGAACTGGCCCGGATACTCCACCAGCTCGGCTGGAGTCCGGAACGGCTCGCCCGCGAGGTGAGCCTCGCCCTGCCGCCGGGCCTCGCCATCAGCTCCACCGCCCCGTACAAGTGGCGCGACCGCGGCATGGTGCCGCGCAGCCCGCACGACCAGGCGGTCTGCGAGGTGCTCAGCCGCACCCTCGGCATCGCCGTCACCTACGAACAGCTCTGGGGCCGGATGGGCGGCCACCGCGGCGCCAAGATCCTCTCGCCCCGGCTGCTCACCGACCCGTGGACCGCCGACACCGCCCAGACCGCACTGCGCGAGGCCGCCACCGACGCCGGCCCGGTCCGCCTCACCGACCTGTTCCGCAGCGCCGACCTCGACCAGGCCGCCGCCCGCCTCGACTCCCCGCCACCGCCCGTCGGCGGCGGGGAGGGCGCGCTGCGCGTCGAACCCGGGCTGGTCGGCGAACTCGGCCTGTCCTACCGCAGCAAGCAGAAGCTCGAACGGGCCTGCGGCGGCGGCCTCGTCCTCGGCCCCGTCCGGGCCGAACTCGCCATGCTGGCCAAGCTGCTGGAACTCGGCGCGTACGACGAACGGCTCGGCCGCGAGCTGTACGGCACGGCCAGCAGACTCGCCCGGCTGGCCGGCTGGGCCGCGTACGACCTCGGCCACGACGCGGCCGCCCAGCGCGCCTTCGTCGCCGCGCTGCGCGCCGCCCACGTCAGCGG
>NZ_JAHSQD010001091.1 GCF_020103755.1 Streptomyces sp. LS1784 | reverse complement strand
CGGGCGCTGCCCGGTGCTGGTGCTGGCCGGGCGTCCGGGCTCCGGACGGACCACGCTGGCCGCCCGCTTCGCCCGTACCGTTGCCGCCGACTACCCGGACGGCGTGCTGTTCGTACGGTTGTCCGCCCCGGACGGCGGCCGGGTGCCGCCCGCCCGGGCCGCCCGGCTGCTGCTGGAACAGCTCGACCCGCAGAGTGCGGTGCCGCTGCCCGGGGCGGGCGAGGACGGGCGGGACGAGCCGGGCTGCGTGGCGCTGCGCGAGGCGCTCGCGGGGCTGCGGGTGCTGCTCGTGCTGGACGACGTCCGGGATGCCGGGCAGGTGTGGCCGCTGCTGGCCGACGAGCCCGGCTGCCTGGTGCTCGCCACCACGGCCGGGCCGCTCACCGGGATCGAGGACATCGACCCGGTGATCCTCGGCGGGCTGGACCGGCAGGGCTCCGGCGAACTGCTGGCCGACCTGGTCGGCGGCACCCGGATCTCCTGCGACCCGGTCGGCGGGGCCGACCTGGCCGAGGCCTGCGCCGCCCGGCCGGCCGCGCTGCGGCTGATGGCGGGGTGGCTGCGCGGCAGTCCGAAGACCGCGGTCACGGACGCGGCGCGAGAGCTCAACCGGGTGGTGGGGGAGGAGACGGCGGTCACGGGGGCTTCCGCGGAGCCTGTTGCGGCCGCTGTGGAGAAGGAGAAGGAGAAGGAGCAAGGCGGGGCGCCGAGGAAGAAGAAGGAGGGGGAGCGGGCGGCGAAGTTTCCCGGCACTCCTCCGGCCGGCCCTTCCGGGTCCGTCGGGTCCGTCGGGGCCGTTGGGTCCGCGCGGGGCCCGTTGGGGAAACCGGTACCGGGGAAGGCGTCGGAGGGCCGGGCCGGTGAGCCCGCTCCCGGTGCTGCTGCCCCGGTGACCGAGTCGGCCGGTGATCCGGCGGCCTGGGTGAAGCCAGGCCCGGAGCCGGCCGAGCCGGTGCCCGTCCCCGACAACGACCCGCTGCTCGGCGCGTTCACCCTGGTGTACCGCGGGCTGCCGACGGCCCAGGCGCGGATGCTGCGCACTCTCACCCTGGCCCCGGCGCAGACCGCCGACCCGCGCACCGCCTCCGCCCTGGTCGGCTGCCCGGTGCCGGACGCGGCCGCGACACTGGCCGCGCTGGCCGAGTGGGAGCTGGTCGGCGAGGAGGCGCC
>NZ_JAHSQD010001090.1 GCF_020103755.1 Streptomyces sp. LS1784 | reverse complement strand
GGCGAGCCGGGCGGCGGCCACCGGGTCCTTCTCGGCCCAGGCCCGCGGCGGCGGCGGTCCGTCGTGCGGCGCGGTGGCCGGCGGCAGCAGGTTCTCCGGGATCTCCCGGCCGCGCTGCACGGCCGCCAGCCACTGCTCCAGCTGGCGCCGGTGCACCCGGGGGCCGAAGCCCTGGACGGCCTGCAGGGAGACGATGTTCAGCGGCATGGCCAGTGCGGCGTTGACGATCGCGGCGTCCGAGAGCACCCGGCCGGGGGAGACGTCGCGGTCCTGGGCCATCCGGTCGCGAGCCAGCCAGAGCTCGCGCACCACGGCCAGCTGACGGCGGCGGCGGATCTTGTGCAGCTGCGAGGTGCGGCGCCACGGGTCGGTGCGCGGGGCCGGGCGGGGCGCGGCGGCGATCGAGGCGAACTCCTCCATCGCCCAGCCGAGCTTGCCCTGGGCGTCCAGCTCCTGTTCGAGTGCGTTGCGCAGCTCGACCAGCACCTCGACGTCCAGAGCGGCGTAGCGCAGCCACGGCTCGGGCAGCGGGCGGGTGGACCAGTCGACCGCGGAGTGCTCCTTGGCCAGGCTCAGCCCGAGCACGTTCTCGGTCATCGGCCCGAGGCCCACACGGGCGAAGCCGGCGATCCGCCCGGCCAGCTCCGTGTCGAACAGCTGCCGGGGTCTCATGCCGACCTCGGACAGACAGGGCAGATCCTGGGAGGCCGCGTGGACCACCCATTCGGCGTCCTCGACGGCCCTGCCGAGCGCGCTGAGGTCCGGGCAGGCGATCGGGTCGATCAGGGCGGAGCCGGAACCCGCGCGGCGCAGCTGAATGAGGTAGGCGCGCTGCCCGTAGCGGTAGCCGGAGGCCCGTTCGGCGTCGACGGCCACCGGTCCGGTGCCCGCGGCGAAGGCGGCGACGGTGGCGGCCAGCGCCCGGTCGTCCGCCACCACGGGCGGGATCCCCTCCTTCGGTTCGAGGAGCGGGACCGGGGCTGCTTCTTCTGGCATGGCTGCTACGGCGTCGGTCACCCCCCAAGGGTACGACGGTCCTCGCGACCGGGAGTGTTGTCGGACTGGTCAGACTGATGATCGCCCGCCGGTCTCCGGGGCCCGGTGAAAGCGTCACGGGCCCCTGGGACAGCGCTGCGGCGGCCGAGGAGGAAACGTTCCTCCTCGGCCGCCG
>NZ_JAHSQD010000109.1:9704-19893 GCF_020103755.1 Streptomyces sp. LS1784 | reverse complement strand
TCGCCGGCGGCATGAACGGGGCGGCCGCGGCGGCCGCGACTCGTCGACGGGCTGCGGCGCGGCCGCTCGACGACGGGGTCGGCGATCACGGCGGGAATGCCGGTGGGCACGCGGGCGCCGGTGATACGGGCCAGGTCCTCGCCGCCGGCGAGGACCCTGGTGATGACGGGGGTGATGGCGGCCGTGGTCATCATGCGGGCCATCGCGCGGCGCTGGTTGGGCAGCACCAGCGTGACGACGGTGCCGGACTCGCCGGCCCGGGCCGTGCGCCCGCCCCGGTGCAGGTAGTCCTTGTGGTCGCCCGGCGGGTCCAGGTTGACGACCAGGTCGAGCCCGTCGACGTGGATGCCCCGGGCGGCGACGTTGGTCGCGATCAGTGCGGTCACCTGGCCGGTACGGAACTGCTCCAGGGTGCGGGTGCGCTCAGGCTGGGACTTGCCGCCGTGCAGGGCCGCGGCCTTCACCCCGTTCGCGAGCAGGTCCTCCACCAGGCGGTCCGCGCCGTGCTTGGTGTCGATGAACATGATCACCCTGCCGTCACGGGAAGCGATGTGGGCGATCGTGGCGTTCTTGTCGAAGTTCTGCACGTGCAGCACGTGGTGCTCCATGGTGCTGACCGCTCCCGCGGACGGGTCCACCGAGTGCGTGACCGGGTCCTTGAGGAAGCGCCGCACCAGGCGGTCGACGTTGCGGTCCAGGGTGGCGGAGAACAGCATGGTCTGGCCGCCTTCGGCGACCTGGTCGAGGAGCTCGGTGACCTGGGGCAGGAAGCCCATGTCGGCCATCTGGTCGGCCTCGTCGAGCACCGTGATGCCGACCCGGTCCAGCCGGCAGTCGCCGCGCTGGATCAGGTCCTTGAGCCGGCCCGGGGTGGCCACCACGACCTCCGCCCCGCGGTTCAGCATCCATGCCTGGCGGCTGATCGACGTCCCGCCCACCACGGTCGCCATCCGCAGGCGTACGGCGCGGGCGTAGGGGGTGAGTGCCTCGGTGACCTGCTGCGCGAGCTCGCGGGTGGGAACCAGCACCACGGCCAGCGGGTAACGCGGCTCGGCCCTCTGCCCAACGGTGCGAGCCAGCACGGCGAGGCCGAACGCGATGGTCTTGCCGGAGCCGGTCCGGCCCCGTCCGAGGACGTCACGGCCGGCCAACGAGTTCGGCAGCGTCGCGGCCTGGATCGGGAACGGCGCGGTGACACCCTGGCGGGTCAGCACCGACAGCAGCGCCTTCGGCATGTCCAGCTCGTCGAAGGACTCGACGGCCGGCAGTGCCGGGGTCGTGCTCACCGGCATCGCGAACTCGCCCTGCGCGGAGGGGCCCCGAGGGGCACTCCGGCCGGAGGAGCGTCGGCCTCCGGCAGGCCGGTCGCCGTAGAAGCGGCCGTCACTGGAGCGGGAGCCGGCCGCGGAGCGGAAGTCGGCGTTGTGGTACGAGGAGCGACTGGAGCGGGCCATGCGGGAAACCTTCCTTGGGGCGGCACGTCACGAGGAAGGCCCCGTGGCGCGGGGCACCGGGCGGAGACCGCAAGGGAACGGGCCGGAAGTGTGACGAGCGGAGCGTGGACGGTGGAACCGTGCGGCACGTCACCAACGGTCGGCCCGCACCGCGGAGGACGGGAGCGAAGAACCTCGAACCGCGAGCTGTCACGGCGGGGCGCCGATCCGGACGCGGCGCTGTGCGTCTCGCGTGGGGATGGCCGCCAGTGGCGGGGCCGGGGGCCTGAACGGCCGGGGGATGCGCCGTGGCGCGATGGCCGAGGGGCCCGCACCGGGCATGTGCGCGGTGCGGGCCCCTCGCTGCTAGGCGGGTGCCATGGCAGAAGAACTACAGCGGGCGAATGTTCTCGGCCTGCGGGCCCTTCTGGCCCTGCGTGACGTCGAACTCGACCTTCTGGCCCTCGAGCAGCTCACGGAAGCCGTTGGCGTTGATGTTCGAGTAGTGGGCGAAGACGTCGGGGCCGCCGCCCTCCTGCTCGATGAAGCCGAAGCCCTTCTCCGAGTTGAACCACTTCACAGTGCCATTAGCCATTAAAAATCTCCTTCAAGGGACTGTCCGAAGCACGCACGGTGCGGGCTTCGAGTCACCGCATGGAGCGCCCACCGGGAAAGAACCGGGGAACAAAAAATGCGCCTGCAACACATCAGCAGGCGCACACAAAGTTCATGGGAACCACTACTGCAACTAAGGCGACTGTAGCAGGCCGCCGCCGACTGCGGCGGGATTTTTCACCCCCGGTTCTGCGGGCGCCTTCCCACCGGACGGCCGTTCCGAGCCGGGAGGACCGTGAACACGCCTGGAGAGCAAGCCGCTTGAGCATCTGGCCGCACCCCGTCGGGGCCGACAACTCCCAGGGATTCCTGCGGCACGGAGCGCGGACAGCGCCCGCCCTAGGTGTTCTGACCCGCGAGGTCGGGGACGCTGCTGGCGGGTGGTTTGCCTGCGAGTGCGGTGTGTCCGCGATGGCGATTTGCGCGAAGCCGCTCGGATGTAGCTGCCCTGCTGCGCTCGCGGTCTCCAGACCCTCTGATCTGACGGCGACGGCACTGCCGGGCCCTCCGGCTGGACGGCAACACCGCAGAGCAGGATCGCGGCGAGGAGTCGGGCGGTCCGTGATCCAGGCGAGATCCTGCTGGACGTCGCGCTCGCCGTGGCCCTTGGCGGGGACTGCATGGCCTGTCGCGGTGCTGCGGTGTCAGCGGACGCGGCAGACTGGCTCTGGCGCGAGTTTCGTGAAAGCCGCCCGCAGGTCTCGACGGTTGGCGATCATGTCGGGTGTCTGTCACTGGTCTTCTGGCCGTCCTGTTCCCTCAGTTCGCGTTGCTGCAGGTGGACTTGGTTAGACCGGTCGGCGGGTCGGTGCGGGTGCATGCCCGAGGCCGGACACCGCGGGCAGAGTGCCCGGGCTGTGGTAGCTGGTCCGACCCGCGTGCACAGCGCCTATGAGCGGCGGATCAGACACGGCGGTCTCCGGGCGGGAGCTGGTGCTGCACCTGCGGGTTCGCCGGTTCTTCTGCGATACCGCCGAGTGCGTGAAGCGCGCCCGACATCACTACGCGGCTGATGCTGATCTACGAGGACGGGAGGGCCGCGCTGTCCCTCACGGGCGAACGCGGATGATGGTCTTCCCCTGGCGTCGCTCGGTCGGGTTAAGGGCGGCGACGGCATCGTCGAGGGCCGCGACGTTGCCGATGTTCGTGCGCAGTCGTCCGTCCCGCACCCGCTGGACGATCTCACCCAGTTGGACGCGATCGGACTCGACAACGAAGTCGATCGCCTGACCGTGGGCGGGCCGCGCCTCGGGCGGCCCAACGGCAGTTACCAGTGTTCCTCCGGCCCGGATCAGGTATGCGGATCGCTTCTGGATGTCGCCGCCGATGACATCGAAGACCAGGTCGACTTCGCCGACGTCTTCCAGGGTGTCGTTGTCGAGGTCGACGAACTCCATTGCGCCGAAGTCGAGTGCCTTCTGACGGTCAGCGGCACGTCCGGTGCCGATGACATAGGCACCGGCCTCTCGTGCGAGCTGCGTCACCATCGTCCCGACTGCGCCGGCCGCGCCGTGCGCGAGGACGCTCTGCCCCGCCTGGAGGTGGCCGTGCTGGAACAGTCCCTGCCACGCGGTGAGGCCTGAGATCGGAAGGCTAGCGCCCACGGTGAAGTCGACGTCGCCCGGCAACGGCGCGAGGTTGCGTGCCTCGACGGCCGCGTACTCGGCGAGGGTGCCGTCGCGATACCAGTCGGTGAGGCCGAACACGTGCTGGCCCACCGAGAGACCCGTCGTGCCGTAGCCGAGGGCGGTGACCACTCCGGCCAGCTCATGTCCGGGGATCGACGGTGTTCGGTCGCGGTCGAGGCGATCGGTCCAGGTCGAGGGCCACGCCATCTCGGTCGGGACGAATCCCGACGCATGAACCTGAACGACGACATCGTTTATCGCCGGCTCGGGCTCGGGTCGCTCCGTCAGCGTCATCCCGGCCGTTCCTGCGGCCCGGTCCGTCACCACGATCGCCTTCATCTGGACACCTCTCTGTATCAGTCCTCGCCCGCACGGCACCTACGGTTCACGAGTGTTAGCGGTGCCAGACCTCGCCCTCTTACCCCCCTGATCGGCACAGGTGTGGAGCGAGGACATCGTTGTCAAGCGCTGCTTCGAACCGGCTCACCGCTTCCCCGGCACAGGCGCACCACTGCTGCATCTGCTCCGCCCGTCGCGGAAGAGTCGGTGATCGCGTTGTTCCTGTCGGTTGGAGGTGGCAACTGTCATCCGGTTCCGGTCGATGCTGGTCAAGTCACGTGTGCACACTGGCATGGTCACTGCTCCTCGGCTTGATCGCACGGCGTTGGTACTCCAGCCGTAGATCGTGATCTCGGCACGAAATGGGCAGGCGGGGCGGGAACGACCGCGCCCGGGACAGATGCCAGTGATCACCAGTAGCCTGCCTGCGTGGCTGAGGTCTGGCACAGTGAATCGCTGAGGGACGTGGGGTACGAGCGCGTCTATGTCGAGCTCGATCGGTGCGACCAGGGGCCCGGCGGAACCCCGCTGACCGAGCAGGTCCTCGCATGGCTGATCACGTCGAACGGGCGGGCAACGGCCATCACGGTCGACGCGTACGGCCATGTCGAGGACGCCGACAGCGCAGAAGCCTGCAACGGTCAGCCGGCCTTCGCCGTTCCTCGGCCCGCGCCCGCGTTGAGGCGAGCCGGTAGGCGTCGCTGCCCGTCGCGATGATGGTGCCGTTGAAGGTCAAGCGGTCGACGATGGCCGCGTAGAGGCAAGGATCGGTGAACGTCTTCGTCCAGCCATCTGGGGTGAAGGTTGCTGCTGGCTGCCAGGCTGGGGCACTCGTAGACGGCGTCGACCAGGCGGTAGAAGCCTTCGGCGGTGTCGGGCGAGGCGGGCAGGAGCCCGATGTCGTCAACGATGATCAAGTCGGTGCGGGTGATCCGGGTGATCGCCTTGGAGGCGGAACATCCCGTCGTGGTGGGCACTGGACACTCCAGAGACCGAGCTAACCTATCGCGGCATCAACGACGAGGTCGCCCTCATCCAACCGCTTCATGATCTCGCAGACGCTGCACGAGCCGCCCGAGCACGAGAGCGCCGTTGGGCGCGAGTGGTTTCAGGGGGATCTCCCGGGCCGGGCCGTGGTGGTGGGTGTTCCGAAGCCGGGCGCGACGACGTCGTCTGCGGGCTGAGCCGTTCCGCTGTGTCGGTCGGCGGTCCCGGCTGCGGGCGGGTTCGCGGCTCGGTCCGCGGAGGCCAGGATCTCGGGGGCGACGCGGGCCAGGAGTTCCGGGCGCATCAGGTCCTCCTCGGCCCGGCGCAGCTCGCACTCGTCCTTGGTGATGCCGGGCGAGCGGACCTCGTCCCGTGCGTCGGCCGCCGTCTGCCTGACCCGGGCGTCCAGGAGCAGGGCCTGCTGGTAGAACTCCTCGTACGCGGTCGCCGGATCGGCATCCACCGCCGCGAGGACCGCATGGGCGATGCTCTCCAGCCGGGCGGCGTGGCCCAGAAGCGCGGCCCGGGCGCCCTCCAGCGAGGGCGAGGGCTGCCGCTGGGCCGCCCGGCCGGCCTCGGCCAGGGCGGCGGTCTTGGCGCGGGCGACCTTCGACTTGCAGGAGCGGGAGCAGTACAGGGTGGGGCGGCCCCGTCCGGAATCGCTGACCGGCACCGGCTGACCGCACTCCGGTCGCGCGCACACCTGCGCCGGCGGCTTCGCGCCTCGCGGGTCGCCCCATCGCTGCGCCGGCCCGGCCGGAACAATGTGCTGCGGCCCACCGGCGGTGGTGTGCTGGATCGGGCCTGGGCTCGGCCCGCGGGCACGCCCGGCCGCGTTGTCAGAGGTTCTGCAGGTAGGCGGTGTGGACGGTGAAGGCGGCCTGCTCGGGGGTGCCGTGGAGCATCGCCTCCTGAGTGTTGATGTCGCCGATGAAGTAGCCCTCGTACACCGCCACCCACCGGTCACCGATACCGGTCAGACCGCGCTTGGCCCAGCCGACCTGATGGCCCTCGCCGGTCACGAGGTACACGTCCGGGGTGACCGTCCAGCCAGCCAGCGCCCACCAGTCGCCGGGCCGCTGCGGGTCGAGGACGATGCGCACGTCGCTCGGGGGGCAGCCGGCGGTGCGCCGGGTCGCCCGGGACGGGGACCTCGGCGGGCCGCTGCGGTGCGGGCGAGACCGGGACAGGCCGGGGCTCGGTCCGCTGCTGGGCGAGGCGCAGGTCGACGAGCCCGCGCAGTTGCTCGCCGCCGGGCCGGGTTTCGCCCCAGGGAGCAACGGGCGCCTCGGCAGCAGGCCGAGCAGCTTGCGCCGTTTCTCCTCGGGGAGGAACAGGCGCCGCCAGGGCCTGCGGCTGGTCCAGGACAGAGCCGGCTGGCCAAAGGGTTTCGCCCCGGAGTGCGGCGGACGCAGGCCGGTCCTCGCAGGCGGGGTGCCAGCCACCGAAGCCTGGAGCGGCGCAGCCGCCGACGCCTGCCCACCCGCCACCCGGGAGGCACCGGAAGGGTCCGCCGTTTCACCCCGGGGCGAAACAGGAGGCGCCGGGGCGGCCTCTTCCGCAGCGGCGGCTTGAGTGGGGTGAGCAGCAAGCATCTGCTCCGCGAGCTCCCGGTGGCGCACGGCCAGGCCGTGCGCGGCGTGGAGGAGGCTGTTCATCGCCTCGCGGGTGCTGATCGGTGAGACGCAGCTGTGGCGTGAGGGGATCGGGCATGCGCGGCGGTGGTTCGAGGAGACTGGCGGCCTTGATGTGTGGAGATGCTGGACGCGCTCGGGATGATCTGGTCTGTCTCGGATGCGCGGTTCGAGGCCGGGTTGGACTGGACGCGGGTCTGGGCGAAGGGGCACGGCGGCAGCCTCGCGGCGCCGGTCGGCGGGTACGCGATCGGGACGTGGCTCTCGGAACTGCGGGCCGCGGCGCAGGTGCCGGCCGGGGAGCAGGGTGCGCTGTCGCCGGAGCGGCGCAGGGCACTGGAGGAGATCGACCCGTGGTGGTGCCCGGTCTGGCTGGTCACCTGGCAGCGCGCGTACGCCACCGCCCGGCTGTGGTGGCTGGCCTGCGACGGCCTGGTCGACTGGGCCGTGCTGCCGCAGGACACGGTGTTCGAGGGTCACTCGATGGGTGGCGGCTTCGACACCCGGGTAACGCATCTGATGCCCAGGCGTGATCGAAATGTGCGAAGCAGTCCGCTGTCTGCCGGAGACAGGCTTGGGTGGGGGTGTGGTCGGTTGAGGGTTTTCACGGCGTGCGCACCAGTGCCTCGACCGCGGTCGCCGCGGCCTGCTCGATGAGTGCGATGCCGGCCTCCCGCGTGGGCTGACCGTCGGTGAGTACGACGACGAGCAGCGTGTGTCCCGCGCGTTCGACGATGCCCACGCTGTTGACGACCCATAGCTGAGGTATCCCGCCCGGGAGCCAGCCGTTCTTGAGTACGGGCAGGTCGCCGGGCGATCCCGCTGCGCCGACGCCCCAGTTCTGTCCGTCGGTGATGGCGCTCATGAGGGCCCGCACGTACGACCGGGATGCGGCGTTCAAGGGGGAGTCCTGCGTGAACACGGCCTTCAGGAGGGAGATTTGGTCACGGGCCGTGGTCCGGGTCAGTCCCCAGGCTCCCCTTTGGCCGGCGTGTGCCGGGGTGAGTCCGAGTCGGGCGTTGGCCGCGTCCAGACCTTGGCGTCTGCCTATGTCGGTCCAGAGTTTCTGCGCCGCGTCGTTGTCGCTGAGGCGGATCATGTCGGAGGCCAGCTGTCGCTGAGCGGAGCTGAGTTGGCCTCCGCGGTCCTGCGTCTGCAGCAGCAGGGCGGCCAGAATGTCGACTTTGATGATGCTCGCGGAGGTGAAGGTCTCGGTGGACGAACCGTAGGCGGCCGAGCGGTTCGAGGTGAGGTCCTCGACGGCGAGAGCGTACCGGCCGTGGTGCGCCCCGAGCCCGTCGAGCGCGAGGCGCACGGCCTGCTCCGGCGTTGTCGTAGCCGCGGCGGCAAGTTCTTGCTCGGAAAGCGTGCCTGGCGCTGACGGGGTTGACGTCGGCAGTGGGGCAGGAGGGGTGCCCTCGGCCGGTCCCGAGGTCGGGATCAGGACGTGGGCCACCATGGCGGCGCCCACGAGCACGGGTATGACGAAGGCTGTCCGGTGCTTCATACGGGCACTCGCTTTCCGATGTCCGGGCACGCGGACATCGCCTATGGACCTGTAAGGGCGTGTAGGGGTTTCCGGACGCGCCGCCGTGCGTGCTGGGTCCGGTGTCGTCTGCCTCAGCGGCGGCTGGTGCGGCTCACCCGCCGCAAGATCTGGCGATCTTCGCGTTCTCGTCGATCTCGATCGGGAAGTCGTGGTGGCCGCCGAGGTTCACGGTCCATCCGTGGGTGAGAGTTCCGGACGAGGGGTTGTCGGCGAGCCAGAAAGGGGGGGTGGTGAGGGAGCAGGTGCCGGCGGTCGGGCCCTGGCCCCGGTCGGATCGAAGGTATTCGGTCACGAACTGTTTCCCGAGCCTCGCCATTGCCGTGGAGTCGCCGGACTTGGTGGCCGCCACCAGCCCGCCGTAAAAGCCGGAAACCGTGGGGTCGCCCCCCTTGCTGTCTCCGGCGACCGCTGTGCAGGTCAGGTCGGTCACCTTCCCCGTGGCCCCGTCGAAGTCCAGGGAAGGGGCCCGGTCGAGCCGTTCAGTCCCCTGGTACAGCAAGACCTCACCCGACGCCAGCACGCCGTCGACCAAGGCACCGCAGGTCACACCGCGGGAGTCGGCTCCCCAGATCCGTTGGTACGTGGACTCGTTGGCGAACAATGCTGCCACCTGTGCCGGATCCACCTCAGAGCGGGTGGCCGGATTCTGGTAGCGCAGGGCGGAGAGGAACAGGGTGTTCGTCGTCCGGGCCGGGTCGGCCGGGGAGGCCGGTGTCGAAGCCGATGCCGAAGCCGTGGGCGAGGACGGCTCGATGGGCGGGGGTGAAGGAGGCATATCGGCACTCGACGCGGTCGATGCCTGTACGGGCACCGAGGCACGGTCATGATCCGCTTGAGACACGAAGCCAGCGCCCAGGGCCACGATCACCACGGCCGCCGCCGCACCTGTCTGCAGGCGCCGGCGGCGCTGCCGTACCGACCCGATGAGGTCATCGACGTCGTAGCTGCGCGGCGGTTCCCGCCGTGAACGGTCGCGCATGGCCGCGGCCAGCTCCTCCTCCAGGTCGTAGTCCTTCATGCCGCCCCTCCCGAACGTGTGTGCAGTGCCTGTGCATCGACGGTCGACCGGAGTTTCGACAGGCCCCGGGCCACCTGGGATCGGACCGAGCTGGCCGAGATGTTCATCAAGTGGCCGATCTCCGCGTCGTCGAGATCTTCGAAGTACCGCAGCACCAGTACGGTGCGCATGCCGATCGGCAGGGACTGCAGCTCGCGCATCAACTCGTCGCGGACCACGAGACCTTTGTACGGATCGACGTACCCGTCCCCGATACCCTCATCCAGGGGTACTTCCGCACGTCCACGTAGTTTGCGCCAGCGGTCGTTGGCGAGGTTCACCAGGATCCGGCGTGCATAGGCCTCCGGTGCGTCGGCAGAGCGAATCCGGCGCCAGTGCCGACAGACCTGCTCCAGCGTGGACTGCACCAGATCGTCGGCCACATGACGCTCGCCGGTGAGCAGCAGTGCGGTCCTGAAGAGGGCCGACGACCGTGCATGCACGAATGCCGTGAAGGCAGGGACGTCAGCGGTTCGCATGGTCACCCGGCTCGCGACTCTTGAGCATCTTCGCCTCTCCCGAAGCCCCCTTGGCTCCCCCGCTCAACCTGACGGAGCCCGACTCGCGACTGCTGCACGCGATCTCTGGTCGTGACGCAAGCGTTATCTCGGGTGCGGGGCCTCGGTGACCCAGTCGGCGATCCGGCCGATCGGCTCGCCGGGGGTGGCCGAGCTGGTGAACGCCACGATGGTGTCGTTGACGGCCATGGCGTGCGATGAGGGGCTGACGTCCGCTCCGGGTCCGCGTCACCCCAGCCGGCATCGAACAGGATCGCGGCGACGACCGGTCTGGCCACGCGGACTTCCCTCCGGGTGGTTGGTGCGGACGCCGCGGGCGACCACGCGACGTGGCTTCCGCACCGAGGAGACGCCGGAAGGGCCGTCACCTGCGGTGACGGCCCTTCCGGCGTCGGCGGCGTGTGGGGGGGGCCCCGCGGGTGTGGGGGG
>NZ_JAHSQD010000109.1:0-9694 GCF_020103755.1 Streptomyces sp. LS1784 | reverse complement strand
CCGCCCGTGGTCCCCGCGGGCGGGCCCGCCCCGGGGGGGGCCGCCCCTCCCGGCGTCTCCGTCGTGAGGGAGTGCCCCCGCGGTTCTCGGCGAGAGCCCCCGACCGGCCATCCCTCGTCCCGCAGCGTCCGGCCCCGAGCCGCCGGCAATCGCTGTGGCACCGCCTCCGGTGTTCTCGACCTGCAACAGCTCTTGCCGGATTCCCGCCAAACTACTTTTGGAAGCCGGGAACTGAATGATCGTCACCTGAGTGCCATCTGTCGACACGACGGGACCCGGCGCCGGAGGGACTTGGCGTCATGGATGGACTGGGAAGGGTTTTCCCGATGCTTCTCAACCAGGGAGCCGGCAAGTCCGACATCCTGATCTGGCCTGGCGCAGAACGTGACAGGGACAACATCGACGCCGTTGCTGTAACGCGAACCCACCCCCAACGCGTGCCTGGGTCGATGACAGTTCGAGAAAGGACCGACCCGTGGGGGACGCACCCGCGGACTTCCTGGAGTTCGCCCATGCCCGCAGCGACCAGCTCTACCGCACCGCGTGTCTGCTCACGGGAGACCGCCACCTCGCCGAGGACCTCGTACAGGAGACGCTGGCGAAGATGTTCCGTTCCTGGCGCCGGATCGACCGCGCGCAGTCGCCGGTCGCCTACGCGCACACCGTGCTGGTCCGCACCTTCACCTCATACCGTCGTCGGCGCAGCGCGCGGGAGCGACCGGTGGACCGGTTCCCGGACCGCGCGTCCGTCGACGCCGGCGACCCGGAGCTGCGGCTGACGCTGCTCGACGGGCTGGCGCAACTGGCACCGAAGGATCGGGCGGTGCTGGTCCTGCGGTACTGGGAGGACCGCCCGGTCGAGGAGACCGCGCAGATGCTGAGGCTGTCCGCGGGGGCTGTTCGCACCCGCAGCCTGCGGGCCCTACAGAAGCTGCGGCATGTCCTCGGCGACGAGTTGCTCGCCGACCTCGTCCAGGCCTGACCGAACGGAGCACACTCATGAACCCCGATCAGCGTCTGCACGACGCCCTGCACCACTCCTCCCAGCAGTTCGGGTCGCACAGCACGGACCTTGTGGCCCGTGCCACCGCCCACGGCCGGCGCCTGTGCCTGGTCCGCCGCGCGCAGATCGGCGTTGCGGCTTTCGTCGCCGCCGGCCTTTGCGTTGCGGGCAGCGTCGTCTTCTCCGGGCGCCCGACCTCCGCGCTGCCCTCCCCGGTCGGAACACCGACAGCCACCGCAACCCCGGCTCCGGCACCCACCCAGGCCCCTTCGGCGAGTCCGCCCCCCGGCGGTCCTCGGTCCGGAGCGATCTCCGCCCAGCTGGCCGCGTTCATGCCCCCCGGCAAGATCACCAGAACCAACAGCAATGGCACCTTCGTCGACGGCCGTATCACCAAGCCGAAGCCGGAGGGCGATGTCGGTGCCGGTGGCGGCTTCGTGTACGACGACGGACGGGGCGAAGCCCTGATCTGGGTGGATCTCGCGGACGACATGCCGTTGAACAACCTTGACTGGCAGGCGACCTCGCCCGAGCGCCGCGCCGAACGGTTCCCGGACGGCACGGCCGTGCTGGTCGACCGGGGCCAGTGGATCGGTGGCGTAACCCACTGGAAGGTAACCGTCCTGCGGCCGGACGGCCGCCAGATCGAGGTGGACGAGGTCAACACGAGCCGTATCGACCCCTCGGGAAAGACCGGCCCCACCCGCCCCGAACCACCGCTCACCATCGACCAGATGCGCGGCATCGCACTCAGCCCGCACTGGAATCGCTGAACCGGGGCCGTCCACGAAGGACGCCCCCGGCCCTGGTGAGGCTCTCTGAATCTGGCCACGGTGTGGTCGGGCAGGAGGTCGGCGACGGCCGTGCGGATGGCGCTGCGGCTGACGCCGTGGTCGGCGGAGAACGCGCCGTCGTGGATGGGCAGCGCGAGGCGGTCGTGGTGCAGGACGTCGAGCACGTCGAGGGATGTGGCCGGTGCCGCGGACGAGGCGGAACATCTCGGAGATGTGGACGGTGTCGCCCGGCCGCGCGTAGCCGAGGAGCGCGCGGAACTTCGGGCGCTGGAGAGGGTGGAGGCGGCTGGAGGTGCCGCCGTCCTCCTCGAAGACGACCGGGTCCTCGATCCCGGCTTCGTCCAGGACGAGGTTCTTCCGGGCGGTTGACTGCTGGTCGGTCGAGACCCGCTTGTAGACCAGGTTCGCCGTCGAAGGGCCCCTTCCACACGGAGGATCGGACCCTCTCTGTCGTCAAACCCTGTCATCGACCACCAACAGATCTGATGGGATTCGAGCCGCCGTGAACCCCCGGATTGCACGGGTTCATTGGACGCGGCACCTGCCTGTCGTCAAACGATCGTTTGACGACAGGCAGCGTGCGGCAGCCGGAGCAGCGGAAGGGCGTTGACCGCCCGGCACTGGTGCCGGGCGGTCGTTGCACTCCGGAGGGTCCGGTGTCCGGGCGGCCCTGGAAGACCTGAGACGGCTGCGGGAGGCCTGGAGTCGCCTGCTCGACGGCACTGTCACCGATGCCGACGAGATCGCCCACGGTCATCTCGGCCCTTCAGCGCATCGAGACCCAGCTCTCCCGGAACTCGGACGGTGCCGGCAAGCTCCGGTAGCCAACACGGCCGTCCCCGCGGCCGGCCGTGGCTTGTATCTCAGTACGAAGATTGACACAGTCAACCCCGTTCTGGGCGTCCCGTGAAGACATGGCCGGGTGGGTGCGCCGCTGCGCGTTCCGCCACTGTGGCCAGGGCGGCGGAAACCAGGGTGCCGAGCAGACCGGGCCCCGTGTGGCTGGTCGGCACGACAAGCTCAGCGGAAGTCGTCGGCATGGTCGACGGCCCACTGGGCGTAGGTGTGTGCCGGAACGCCGGTGATCTTTTCGGCGATGACGGAGGTCACGGCCACGACGCCGTCGGCGGCGGCCCACTGACTCACGATCGCCTCGGCCACGACCGGATGCATCGTTCTGGCGACTTCCGCGCGAGCCTGCTCGGCGGAGATGTGTTCAACCCGGATATGACGGCCGATGGCCTCGCCGATGTGCTCGACCTGGCGTTGCAGGGTCAGGGACTCGGCCCCGTAGATGGTGTAGGCCTGGTGCGAGTGGCCCGGTTCGGTCAGGGCGGTCACCGCCAGCGCCGCGATGTCCTTCTCGTGCACCGGTGCCGACTGTGCGAGCGGATAGGGAAGGCGGACGACGTTGTCAGTGCGGATCGATTCGGCCCACCAGGTGCGGGTGTTGGCCGCGAATGTCCCCGGCCTGAGGAACGTCCAGTCCATGCCGGACCGTTGGACGGCCTGCTCGATCGTGCGGTTCAGGCGGGCGACCGGGTGGTCGGCGTCGGGGTCCGGGACGACGGACACCGACGAGAGCAGAACCACCTGCCGGATCCCCGCGGCTGCGGCCGCCGCAGCGACCTTCTCGATGTCGTAGGGCTTCTGGGGGTCGAGCATTCCGTACAGGAACACCTTGTCGGCACCGTCGAGCGCTGCGGGCAGCGTCTCGGGACGCTCCAGGTCGGCGACGACTGCTTCGCACCCGGGCGTCAAGCCCGCGGCTGGGGTCCTGCTGACTGCTCTGACCTGCTCACCGGCGACCAGCAGGCCATCGACCACATGACGACCGACGTTACCGCGAGCGCCGAAGACAACTGCCACCATGATGGAACCTCCTGCTTGTTGTGGACATGAATTGCCGCATTGGCGCGGGTCGTGCGAGATGTGTCGCTGCCACGCGGGTGGCGGACCGGCGCCGGCGGGCCTGGTTGTTGGCGATGGTGTGGGGAACACGTCGGGAGCCGGAGCGCGTCGACCGCGGGATGTGCGGGTACGGGATGTCGCTGCGGCGAGACGGTCGGTCGCGAGTGACGTGGGCGAGGGTTTTCCGCTGCCGGCGTGAGCGCCGGCAGCGGGTCCGCCCCGATCGTCGGTCGCCGATCAGGGCTGGATGTTCTCCAGGTCCTCCAGAAGGCTGGCGTGCTTCGGCTCCCAGCCGAGCGCCTGCCGGGTGCGGGTGCTGGACGAGGGCTGGTCGGCCTTGAAGATCGGGCCGAGCGGGCCGTAGGTCTCCTCCGGCACCGACTCGACCGGCAGGCCCAGCCGTCGGCCGATGACGGCCGCGATGTCCCGTACCTTGTCCCCCTCGTCGGCCACGGCGTGCCAGACGGTACCGGCCTCCGCCTGCTCCAGGGCGAGCCGGAAGAGAACGGCCGCGTCGAGCGCGTGGACGGCGGGCCAGCGCTGCGTGCCGTCGCCGGGGTAGCCGGAGATCCTGCTCTGGCGTGCGATGTTGGTCAGCAGACCGGCGAACCCGCCCGTGCCCTCGTTGTGAACCGTGCGCGGCATGCGTACGGACGTGCTCCGGACCCCGCGCGAGGCCAGGCCCAGGACTGCCGTGACCGTGCGACCGCGGCCGCCGACCGGCCCGTCGGTCGGCACCGGGTCGGCCTCGGTGGAGGCACGGCCCGGCACCCAGGGCGTACCCGAGACGGTGACCAAGGGGCGGTCGCTGCCGACGAGCTCCTCGCCGAGGGTGGTGAGGGCGGCGGTCTCCTCGGCGACGTTCTGGGCGAGGGCCTCGGGGCTGCTGAAGTCGTTGCCGAAGGCCAGGTGGATCACCCCGTCGGCCTGGGCGGCGCCGGAGCGCAGGACGTCCAGATCGGCGAGGCCTCCCCGCAGCGGCTCGGCGCCGGCTGCCTCGGCGGCCTGTGCGGAGGCGTCGGAGCGGGCGAGCGCAAGGACGGTGTGGCCGTTGCCGAGGAGTTCGGCGACGACGGCGGAACCGATCAGACCGGTGCCGCCGGTGACAAAGACGCGCATGGAAGCCCTCCCGGAAGTGATGGGACTCTTGTCCCGTCACTCACTCTAGCAGGGTGATGGGACAAGAGTCCCATCGCATATGCTGTACCCATGGGTAGATGGGAACCAGGTGCGCGTGAACGCCTCGTCGTGGCTGCGGTCGACCTGTTCACGGAGCAGGGGTATGACGCCACGACGGTCGCGCAGATCGCCGAGCGTGCCGGGGTCACCAAGAGCACCTTCTTCCGGCACTTCCCCGACAAGCGCGAGCTGCTGGTCGCCGGGCAGGAGACGCTGAGCCGGCTGCTGACCGAGGGGATCGCCGACGCGCCCGGTAACGCCAGCCCGCTTGAGGCAGTCGCCGCCGGTCTCGAGCGCGCCTCGACCGCGATGGGCCCCAGGAGTCGCGAGCTCGCCCCCCGTCTGAAGGCGGCCGTCGCCGCCAGCGCCGAGCTTCAAGAGCGTGACACCCTCAAGACCGTCAGTCTCGCAGCCGCGATGACAACCGCTCTGGTCGCCCGCGGCGTACCCGATCCGACCGCGGCTCTCGCGGGCGAGCTGGGCGTCCTCGCTTTCAAACGGGGGTACGCCGAATGGGCCGAGGACGACCGTGGCGCCGAGGACGAGCTCGCCGGGTACACCCTGGCGGCCCTGGACGAACTGCGTGCGGCGAGCGCATCGCTGGGCTGACCGGACGAGCACCGTCCAGCGCCGGTGCGGTGGACGAGAAGCAGACCTCACAGCTCTTCGAGCTCGCCGGCCTGATCCTGGCTGTGGGCCGCCATGTCCAGGCGTCCAAGGAGGCCGCAGCCCAGTCCGGAACGCCTCGGCAAGGAGCCGTGATGCGTTTCATCGGCCGGCACCAGGGCGCTACGGGGCCTACGAAGGCCGTGTACAGGGACGCCCCGCGACCGCACCGTGACCATGGAGGTGCGCAGGTCGTTGGTGGTGCCGAGACCCCCTGGTACCGCGCGCTGAGACATGAGAGGGGTCTTTGGCCGGGCGTTGCTCCCTCGTTGCAGGCGGAGGACGTCCGGGCGACGACATCGGTGGCGGGCCTGGGAACTTCAGAAGTCGACCCGAAGGCCGGGCCCGTCGTTGGTGGAGGGCGAAACCGGCGGCCTGCGGAAACGGGGCTCCGAAGCGATGGGACTCGGGGCGGCGGTGACCGGGCGGCGGTGCTGGCCACTGACTGGAGATCGCCACTGATCCGGCGGCCGTCGCCGACGCCCTGGTGATCACGGACTGGATTGCTCAAGAGATCGGATTCGATCTCACTCCCGAACTGCGGGAGGTGTTCGGGTGGGCCGATCGCCAGGCGTTGGAGGAACTGGCACGAACCGACGGCGGACAGGCGGCATGCGCCGCGTAGCGAGTCCTGGACGGGGGTTCTTTCGCCGCCTGAGACACTGCCGGCGGTGGATGCGGTGATCACGCTGGTGTGCGTGAACACCGCATCCGTCTCGATCGGGATGGCTCTCCGATTCGAGGTTGCTCTTCAGCGCTCGGCACCTTCGGCTTCGGTGCCCCGGAAACGGTAGGACTCGGTGCCGGTCTGGATGAGCGTGCAGCGGAAAGTGATCCGGTCGGCGATGACGGCGCAGAGCCTGGGGTCACCGAACGTCTTGTCCCACTCCGCGAATGGCGAGTTCCCGGCGACCGTGAATTCGCGTGGCCTCCGCTCGGGGCGGCGGTCGGGCCGCTTCGAGGCACGCTGGCCTCCGGACACCCTCCGGAGCGAAGGGATGGCCGCCCGGGGAATTACGGTGACCGTCCACAGGAAGGGACTCTCGGTGCTGCCGGCCAGCCGCCCGGCCGACAGCACATCGCAGGAGAACGTGCGTCGGTGACTACCGTGCCAGTGGCGGAACGGCTCTGATCGACCGTGTGAGAACTCTCCGGACTGCGGTGACCTCGTCCTCCAGCTCGACAGTCCGGCGTTCGAGCCTGCCGGCCCGCTCGGCCTGCTCGGCAAGCTCGGCGGCCAGGAGCGCGTTATGGCTCTCCAGCTCCCGGATGCGGCGCGGGACTTCGCCGTGCTGGACGTCGAACCGCATCGAGGTCGGCGCGGCCCAGCCGGACTACATCCGACACAGACTGGGCCGCTGAGCACTACTGCTCAGTCGGTTTCCGGTTGATCTCGATGACAGGCAGCAGGGTGGCCTGTGGAGGATGCCGATCTGCCGGAGAGTCGGCCCGGCCGGCGCGGGGACGTCGGTGAGTCGCTTCAGTAGCTGGTCGAGGGCGGCTTGTCCGTCGTCGACAACGGCGCACTCGGTGCGCTGCAGCACGCCCTTGGGCGGCAGCCAGCCCACCAGGTCGGACACCGGCGTGCTGCAGCGCTACTGCGCCCTGCCGCGCCCCACCCGGGCTCAGCGCGCCTCGATTGCCCAGAGGAGGCGGCGTCAAGCACCGTCTCAGTGGCGCCCTGCCTTGCTACCGTGAACGGGGACGGACAACCGGGAGCCAGATGACCAGCTTCCACGTCAAACCGGCGGACATGATCCTCTCCTCCGCCGGGTTCACCGATCTGCACAACACGGCCGCGCAGCTCTACCTCTGATCTTGGCCAGTGCTCCGGCGTTTACGCCGGAGGTGAAGGCCATCCCTGGCCCGGAGGCGCGGAGCGCCGGAGTTCTCTGCGCCTGCGGGGCGAGGGTCAGACGGTCGGGCGTTGCTGACTCTCGATGTATTGGCGTACGACGGTGAGTGGCGCGCCACCGCACGATCCGGCGAAGTAGGAGCCGGACCGGAAGCGGCCGCCCCACAGGTAGCGGCGGACGTGGCTGTCGTACTCCTGTCGGAGCCTTCGGGAACTGACGCCTTTGAGGCTGTTGGCCGGCTTGGAGAGCTGGACCTTGGGCGGGTAGTGCACCAGCAGGCGTACGTGATCCTGCTCGCCGTTGAACTGCTTCAACTCGGCTTCGAAGTCCGTACACACGTCCTGCATGATCTCCTCGCAGCGGGTCAGCATGGCGTCCGTGAAGGCCCTGCGCCGGTACTTGGTGACGAAAACCAAGTGGACGTGCAGGTGGTGGACGACGTGACGGCCGGTGCGCACGTCTGGGTTCGGGTTCCAGCGTGGTGACATGAACCAGGATGCTACGGTGAGCATCGTGCAGCTTCGGTACGCCTTCCGCGTGTACCCGAGCGTCAGTCAGCGCGCTTGCCTGGCAAGGTCGTTCGGGTGTGCCCGGGTGGTCTTCAACGACGCGCTCCGTATCCGTGAGGACGCCCGCGCCGCCGGGCTGCCGTTCGTCACCTCCGCCGAGCTGTCCAGGCGGCTGACGGCCTCGAAGAAGACCCCCGAGCGTGCCTGGCTCGGTGAGGTGTCGTCGGTGATCCTGCAACAGTCGTTGCGGGACCTGGACACCGCATACCGGAACTTCTTCGACGGCATCAAGGGCAAGCGGCCGAAGACCGGACCTCCCCGGTTCAAGTCCCGCAGGGACAGCCGGCAGGCGATCCGCTTCACGGCCAATGCCGGGTGGAGGATCACCGGTGGCGGGAAGCTGCGTCTGCCGAAGATCGGCGACGTACGGGTGAAGTGGTCGCGCTCGCTGCCGTCGGTGCCGTCCACGGTGACCGTGGTCAAGGACGCCGCCGGGCGGTACTTCGCCTCCTTCGTGGTCGAGACCGACCCGGCCGCCGACCTTGAACGGATGTCCGAGGCCGACGCAGTGGTCGGCATCGACCTGGGTCTGGCCCACTTCGCGGTGCTCTCGGACGGCCGGAAGGTCGACAGCCCGAAGTTCCTGCGCCGCGCGGAGAAGAAGTTGAAGCGCGCACAGCGGGCGTTGAGCCGAAAGGCGAAGGGGTCGAAGAACCGGGACAAGGCCCGGGTCAGGGTCGCTCGTGCTCATGGCCGGGTGGCCGATGCGCGGCGCGAGTTCCATCACCGGCTCTCCACCGAGTTGGTCCGCGAGAGCCAAGCGGTCGCGGTGGAGGACCTGGCGGTGAAGGGACTTGCCCGCACGCGCCTGGCCAAGTCCGTGCACGACGCCGGGTGGTCGGCGTTCGTGGCCATGTTGGAGTACAAGGCCGTGCGATACGGGCGTGCCTTCCACCGGATAGGCCGTTTCGAGCCGACCTCACAGGTGTGTTCGAACTGCGGCGCCGTGAGGTTGAGGACGGGGTTCACGGCGTGCTGATCTTGAAATGAGTGAGGGCCTTCTGGCTCGGTGTGGATTGCGACATCTACCCGGCGGCCAGAAAGGCCCTCATGCCACACCGTAACGCACCGCTGACCGAGACCGGACGCCTGCGCCTGGCCCTCGACCTGCTTGACGAACGTCCGCCGTCCGCAGGAAACGTCTTCGCACGTGAAGCCCTCAGCGGGAAGCCACAGGTAGGCACCGTGCGCGCGCCCGGACCAGCTTCCGCAGCCTGGGCACCGTGCACCGTCCGTCTGGCACCTGACACCAACTCGGATCACCTCGCCGTCGTCCTGTACCGACACCACACTGATCCCCGGATCCGACAGGAAGAGCAGCTCTTCCAGCCGGAGCAGTACCTCGCGCACAGCCCAGAACCATCAGCCCGCACGCGGTCGGCACCGTCAGTTTCCGGACGATCTCGCGAGACCACCAGCAAGACCTACAGTCACAGGGAGTAGCCACACCACAGAAGTTGGACCAGAACCCGTTGTCACCTACGCAGCCAACATCGACAACAACGTCTTCCGCGCCGTCAAGGCCGTGACGCCGGGCAGCTACACCTTCATCCTCCCTGCCACCAAGGAGGTTCCGCGCCGCCTGATGCACCCGAAGAAGAAGACGGTCGGCGTCCGGATCCCCGACCACGCCGTCACCCGGGTCCTGCTCGCCGAGCTCGGCGAGCCCCTGGTCTCCAGCACCCTGCTCCTCCCGGCGAGGAGGAGCCGATGACC
>NZ_JAHSQD010001089.1 GCF_020103755.1 Streptomyces sp. LS1784 | reverse complement strand
GCCGCGGCGGCCACCCGCAGCAGTCGCCACAGCGCCGCCTCGCCGCGCCGCAGCCACCACCCCGCGACCAGCGCGGCGCCCAGGTGCCCGGCCAGCATCGACGGCGTCATGCCGAACACGCCGGCCTGCCACCAGGGCGCGGTGGCGAACGCGTGCGGGTCCAGGCCGGCGGAGGAGACCAGCTGCTCCGGGGACGGGCTGCCGGACAGGCCGATCAGCGTGCCGGGGCGGGCCTCGTTGCAGATCAGCCGGCCGGCCACCTGCGGCACGGTCAGCGGACCGGAGCCGCCGTGGTGCATGCCGGGCATGGAGCCGTTGAAGCCGTGGAAGAGGCAGTGCAGTCCGAGCTGCCCGGCACCCAGCGCCCCGGCGATGGCCGCCAGCGAACGCTCCCGCCCGCCGCAGACCACCGCGAACGCCAGCACCGCGGCGAAGCCCGCCGCCAGCGCGGTCGGCGGCACGTTCCCGCCACCCGCCAGGGCGTGCCCGGCGGCCGCTATCAGGGTGCACACCAGCGCGAACGGGACCGCCCGGGCAAGCCGCAGGTCCCAGGCGGCGGACCCCACCGGCTGGGCCGGTCCGGGGGCGCCCGGGAGCGGGGCGGCGGCGAGGGCAGTCATGGCCGGGCCATCCTCTCATTGCGTACGCCGCGGACACGGGCAGGGTGGGAAATCCCTACGAATGCCCCTTTCGGCGGCGGCGTGAGAGGGGGCGTACGCGTCGCCCGGCACAGACCCCGTCCCCCGGTCCATCCGCCGAACGGGCGGTAGCGGCCCCCGGGCACGGTTCGCCCGGGAATCGCCCGGAGATACCTAGTTGTATGTGGAGTCGCAGCCAGGAGGGACCTCCCGTGGACATCTGGTGGACTCTGCACCTCAAGCGCGACCCGGCCAGCGTCCCGCTGGCCCGGCGCATCCTGCTCGGTGCGATGGCGACGGCGGGCGTCGACCCGCAGATCGCGGACGACCTCGGCATCGCCCTCACCGAGGCCTGCGCCAACGCCGTCGAGCACGGCGCCACCGGGCGGCCCGACGACGGCTTCCAGGTCACCGCCTCGATCTGCGGCGACCGGCTGCGGATCGAGGTCACCGACTCCGGCCCCGGCCTGCCCGCCCCCGCCGCGCCCGTCCGCCGCCCGGCTGCCGCGGCCCAGGCCCGTCCGGTGGTGGCCG
>NZ_JAHSQD010001088.1 GCF_020103755.1 Streptomyces sp. LS1784 | reverse complement strand
CGGCTGGCCGGCTGGCTCGGCCGGCTCGCCACCACCCCGGTCGGCCGGCTCCCGACCCGACCGGAGACCACCACCGCCCGCGCGCTGGCCGGGCACGGCCTCGCCCAGCGCACCGTGGACGGCTTCCTTCGCCCGCTGCTCAGCGCGCTGCTCTCCGATCCGGCACTCGGCACCAGCAGCCGGGTCGCCGACCTGGTGCTGCGCTCGTACGCGCGCGGGCGGCCCTGTCTGCCCGCCGACGGGATCGCAGCAGTACCGGCCCAGCTGGCCGCCGCCCTGCCCGCCGGCACCGTCCGCACCCGGGTGCAGGTCACCTCGATCGCCGCGGACGGCGTGGAGACCCTCGCGCACGGGCGGATCGGCGCCCAGGCCGTCATCGTCGCGACCGACGCCCGCTCGGCCGCCGAACTGCTGCCCGGGCTACGGCTGCCGGACTTCCATCCCGTCACGACCTTCTACCACGCGGCCGACGCCGCCCCGCTGGCCGAGGCCGTCCTGCTGCTCGACGGCGACCGGCCGAACGGGCACCCGCCGCTGGTCTCGCACTCGCTGGTGCTCAGCGAGCTGCACCCGTCCTACGCCCCGGCCGGCCAGGCGCTGATCGCCACCACCGTGCTCGGGCGCCGCGCCTTCGACGTGGGCGGCCCGGCCGGGCTGGAGCCGGCCGTACGGGCCCGGCTGACCGAGCTCTACGGCAGCTCGACGTCGGGCTGGCAGTTCCTCGGCGTGCGGCACGTCCCGGACGCGCTGCCCGCGATGCCGCCGCCGCACAACCCCCGCCGCCCGGTGCGGCTGCTGGCCGGGCTGTACGTCGCCGGGGACCACCGGGACACCAGCACCGTGCAGGGCGCGCTGGTCTCCGGGCGGCGGGCGGCGCAGGCGGTGCTGAGCGACCTCGGCCTTCCGGCCGACGCCCGGGAGGCCGAGGTGGCGGCCTGACGGCCCGGGCCCACTGCCGGGCCCTTCGAGGTGCCCGGACGCACCAGCGGTCTGCCGGGGTGACAGACCGACGGTGTGCCAGGGTGCCGGGGCACCTGTCCTGACCGGTCATCGGATCCTGCTCCCGGCCGGCTGCGAGATCGGCTTCGGCAAGCTGCGCGGCGGCCCGCCGCAACGGGCGGGCGCCGCGTGGCCGGTCGCGGTGTCCGTGGTGCTCGGCGCGGGCACACCGGCG
>NZ_JAHSQD010001087.1 GCF_020103755.1 Streptomyces sp. LS1784 | reverse complement strand
GCCGATGCCGCCGAGCACGGCGGCCAACTCGCCGGCCGGGCAGGCGTAGGGGTGGGCGCGCGGGGTGGGCCGGCCGGGGCGCGGTTCAGTGACGGCGGAGTGGGCGCGGGCGTCCTCGGCCCAGAGCGCCAGCTGCCCGTCCGCCCGCCAGAGCGCGTGCAGGACGAACATCGGGGGCCTTCCGGGCGGGGTGGGACCGTCCTTCGCAGCCTAACCGGGAGGGCCGACAGGGCCGGTCCGCTGGGCCGTTCGAGGGAAGCCCGAAAGTTCTGGTTGAAAGTTGAACGAAGTTGCCCTACGCTGGAGCCAACAAGTTGAAGCCTAAACAAATGGCTTCGGACCAAGGAGGAAGCCATGGGCCTGTTCAACCGCACCAAGACCGTCACCGCCCCCACCGCGACCGCCGTCCGGACCCCGGCCGGCCCGGACCTCGCCCACCTGACCGGCGACTGGACGATCGACAACACCCACAGCGAGATCGGCTTCTCGGTCCGCCACGCGATGGTCACCAACGTCAAGGGCCGCTTCACCGAGTACGACGGCAAGCTGCACCTGGACGGGACCCACCCGGGCGACTCCTCGGCGGAGCTGGTGATCAAGGTCGGGAGCATCGACACCAACCAGGCCCAGCGCGACGAGCACCTGCGCACCGGCGACTTCTTCGCCGTCGAGACCCACCCGGAGATCCACTTCCGCAGCACCTCCGCCCAGCTGCTGGGCGGCGACTCGTACCGGATGACCGGCGACCTCACCATCAAGGGCACCACCCGCCCGGTCGTGCTGGACCTGGAGTACACCGGCAGCGCCACCGACGCGTACGGCGCCCAGCGGGTCGGCTTCGAGGGCAAGGCCGTCGTCGACCGCACCGAGTTCGGCCTGACCTACAACGCGGCGCTGGAGACCGGCGGCGTGCTGATCGGCGAGAAGGTCAAGCTCAGCTTCGACATCTCCGCCGTCAAGGCGGCCTGAGCCGGGCGATCCGGCCCCCACGAGCACCGCCCCTGCCCGTCCCCCCGGGGCAGGGGCGGTTCCGTCCGTCCTGCGGCTGCTTCGCCCACCCCGGCGGCAGTTTCGCCCACCCTGCGGCAGCGGTTTCGCCTACCCCGGCGGCAGCAGCGCCGCGTCCGCCGCGGGCAGCCAGCTGCCCGGCGGGCGGCGCAGCCAGCCTTCGGCCG
>NZ_JAHSQD010001086.1 GCF_020103755.1 Streptomyces sp. LS1784 | reverse complement strand
CGCCCGCGTCGAGCAACGCGCCGGCGTGCCGCAGGCCGCGGGGCCGGCCGCGGAAGGGGCGACCGTCGACGGTGACGGTGCCGGCGGTGGGGCCGCCCAGGCCGAGGACCAGCCGCAGGGTGGTGGACTTGCCCGCGCCGTTGGGGCCGAGGAAGCCGGTGACCCGGCCGGGCCGGACGGTGAAGGAGAGGTGGTCGACGGCGGTGCGGACCCGCTTGCCGCGGCCGTAGCGCTTCGTCAGCTCGGTGACTTCGATCATGCGTCCCACGGTGCCCGGGGGAGCCGGCCGGCCGCATCGGACCGGCGTCGACACTGCTGGTCAACCGTGGCCGTACAACCACGGTTGGATGACGGCGTCGCGGACCGTCGTTACGATCTCGAACCATGCCCTCGCCCCCCTCCCCGCCGCTGCTCCGGCGCGTCCCGCCCGAGGTCTGGGTCGGCCTCGCCTGGTGCGTGGCCGCCGGCTACCCCGCCGTCCGGCTCGGCGGCGACGCCGCACAGCACCCCGGCGCCGCCGCGCACGGCGGCTGGGCGTTCACCCTGGCCGACACGGTGGTGGCCTTCGCGGGTGCGGCGCTGGTGCGACGGCTTCCGGTGCTCTCCGTCGCCCTGCTGCTGGTCGCCGCGTTCACCGAGACCGACGGCTGGGCCGCCTTCGTCCAGGTGCCGCCCGGCGCGCTGCTCGCGGTGGACACCGCGCTCTGCCTGATCACCGCGACCCGGCCGCGGCGCAGCTCCCGGGCCGCGTTCGCCCTGGTCATGGCCTTCCTGGTGCTGCACATCGGCCTGGTGCGCGGCAGCACGGTGGGCATCTTCACCGGCACCCACATCGGCTCGGCCGACGGCGCCGCGCTGCTCGCGCTGGTCGCCTGGCTGGTCGGCCGTTCGGTGCGGCAGAACCGGGAGCACGCCGAGGCGCTCGGCGCCCGGGCGGCCGAGGAGGCGGTCACCGCCGAACGGCTGCGGATCGCCCGCGAGATGCACGACACCGTCGCGCACAGCCTCGGCATCGTCGCCCTCCAGGCCGGTGCCGCCCGCCGGGTGATCGACCGCCGGCCGGAGCGGGCCAAGCAGGCGCTGGGCGAGATCGAGGCCGCCGGGCGGGACACCCTGGCGGCGCTGCGCCGGATGCTGGTCGCGCTGCGCCGGGCCGACGGCGAGGCCACGGTGCCGC
>NZ_JAHSQD010001085.1 GCF_020103755.1 Streptomyces sp. LS1784 | reverse complement strand
CGGCCCACGGGCCGAGCGGGGAGGGGCGGCGGTCCGGGTCGCGGGCCAGCGGCTCGCAGGCCCAGCGCGCCAACTCCTCGCTGTAGCCCGCCGCCAGCAGTTCGGCGCGGGCCTGCTCGGCGGCCAGCCGGTGGTCCAGGCGGCCGTGGTCGGGCAGCAGCAGGGTGCGGGCGAGGGTGCCGACCGCGAACAGGTCCTTGGCGGTGGTCGGGAAGCCGCCCACCTGCTCGGCCTCCGGCGGGACGTGCCCGGGGGTGAACACCGCGACGGTCAGGGTGTGGTCCAGCGGGGCGAGGAAGGTCAGGTCGATCAGCTTGACCTGCCCCTGGCCGTCCACCATGACGTTGGCGGGGGAGATGTCGCGATGCACCCAGCGCTTGCGGTGCAGCTCGTCGACGATCCGGCAGAGCCGGGTCAGCACCTCGGCCACCGCCGACGGGCCACCGCGCTGGCCGCGCGCCCACGTGTGCAGCGGCGCACCTTCGACCCAGGGTGAGATCTGGTAGGCCAGCAGCGTGCCGCCAGGCGGGGTGCCGGGCCGGTGCGGGGAGGGGCCGAGCAGGAAGCTGGGCACCACCAGGTCGGTGACGCCGAGCCGGTGCGCATTGTGCGAGACGTCGTCCCAGCGGCCGAGCCAGCGCCGCACCTCGGTCGGGTCGCGCTCCAGCATGATCTTCGCGGCGACCAGCTCCTTGCGCCCGTTGTGTCCGGTGCGAACCGCCCGCCACACCTCGGCCTCGCCGCCCCGGTGGTGGAACTCCAGGAGCTCGTACTGCTCGGGGTCGAACTCCGGCCCGAACCGGAGCCCGGGCACCCAACGCGACTCGGACACACGACCCCCGACGCTTCTGACCGCTGTTGATGTGCTGCCGTGCTGCTGCTGATGTGATGCCCAGGATAGTGCTCTTTCCTGTTCGTCTGTCCGATCGAGGGCCTATTCTGATGGCGTTCGATCAACATCACGACACGGCGTCAACTCATGATCGCCCGCAGCGAGTTGATCATGGAGCGGGCGGTTTCCGAACGCAGGGGGACGGTGCATGGTGCTGTTAGCGGTGCTGCTGGTCGTGGTGGCGCTGACCGGTGCGGCCGCCGTCGTGCTGGCCCGCCGCAGACGGGCCCTGGACGCCGCGACGGTGGCGAAGGCACTGGCCGCGGCCGCCGAGCGGCTCGCCGCCGGCC
>NZ_JAHSQD010001084.1 GCF_020103755.1 Streptomyces sp. LS1784 | reverse complement strand
CCCGACCGCCGGCGTTCAGCAGGAGAGTGGACAGCAGGTCACCACGGCGTCGCCGGTCGACGGGGTGTTCCCCGTCGGCAGGGCGTGGTCGGTCGCCGGGATGCGGCCGTCACCAGGACACCGGGTAGCGGACCGGATGCCCGCCGATCCGGCCGGGCAGCAGACCGATGGCGACCAGCAGCCCGGCGGCCAGCACGAGGAGAGGGAGGAAGGGCACGGGGTGCGGCGCCTGCAGGACCACGATCACGGCGGTGGCCGCGGCCGGGGAGTGCGAGAGGTGGGTGAGCATCATCGCGCCCAGTGAGAGCCCGGCGGCGACGGCCGCGCCCCAGGCGGTGCTGCCGGTGACGGCCAGGGTTGCGAAGCCGATCAGGGCCGACATCAGCTGACCGCCGATCAGGTTGCGCGGCTGCGAGATCGGCAGCCCGGGTGCGCCGTGCACCAGCGCGGCGCTGGCGGCCAACGGCGGGATCAGCAGCGGTTGGTCGAGCAGTACGCCCACTCCGACCAGCAGGAGCAGGGCGCCGATGGCGAAGACGGTGGCCCGCAGGGCATGCAGCGGGTGCGGTCCGGGCGTGACGGCGGGCGGTGGTGTGGGCATGCGTGAGCGACTCCGGACGGGGGACGGGAACCCGGAGATGATAAACAGACTGTTGAATGAAAGGTAGGACGTTTTGCCTGTCGGACAGATTCCGTCCACGGAGCCGGATCACCCCGGGAACCAGAGCGAGAGCGAGCACCCCATGACCACGCCTTCCGGCGCCACGCGACCCGATGCCACTCCTTCCGCCACCGTGCCGTCCGTCATGGTCTTCCGGGACGTCCGTCCGTACGGCGCCGACCGGGCCGTCGACCTGATCGCCGTGGACGGCCTGCTGGCCGAGCGGGTGCCGGACGGGGCGGTGCCGGAGGTGGTCGAGGGCGCCGGCCGGATCGTGCTGCCCACCCTGGTGGACGCGCACATCCACCCGGACAAGACCGCCTGGGGCGAGCCCTGGTACAGCCGCCGCCCGGCCGGCTCGCTGCCCGAGTACGTGCAGGGCGACGTCGACCTCTACCGGCGGCAGCGCACCCCGCTCGCCGACCGCGCCCACCGGCTGCTGAGCCACGCCGTGACGCGCGGCACCCGCGCGGTGCGGGCCCACGTGGACGTGGCGCCGGCGTACGGGCTGGCCGGGGTGACCGGGC
>NZ_JAHSQD010001083.1 GCF_020103755.1 Streptomyces sp. LS1784 | reverse complement strand
GCGTGGTCGAGGAGCTCGCGGACGCGCTGGGCGCGGCCGTCGGTGCCTCGCGCGCCGCCGTGGACGCCGGCTGGTACCCGCACAGCAGCCAGGTCGGCCAGACCGGCAAGCAGGTCTCCCCGCAGCTGTACGTGGCCAACGGCATCTCCGGCGCCATCCAGCACCGGGCCGGCATGCAGACCTCGAAGACCATCGTGGCCGTCAACAAGGACCCCGAGGCCCCGATCTTCGAGCTCGCCGACTACGGCGTGGTCGGCGACCTCTTCGAGGTGCTGCCGCAGCTCACCGCCGAGGTGAAGGCCCGCAAGGCCTGATCCCCGGAGTGCAGTGGAGGGCGTGGCGCCGAGTGGTACTCGGTGCCACGCCCTCCGTCGTTTCCCGGCGGTGCCGGGTCGCGCCGCCCGTCCCGATCGCTGCGCGGTCGGCTCCGCGACTCACTCCGCGACGAAGGCCGCGAGGTGCCGGGTGAAGCCGCCCTGGGCGGGCGGCAGCGGGCGCGGCTCGGTGTCCGGCGGCGCCGGAGGCTCCTCCATCGGCAGCAGCCGCAGCTCCGGCTGGTCGGAGTCGGGGGAGGAGAGCAGCCGCACCCGGGTGCCGACCGGGACGGTGCTGCGCATCCCGTCCACGATGCACCAGACGTCGAAGCCCTCCGCCATGCGGATCAGGGACTTCTGACGGACCAGCGGCGTCCGGGCCTGCTCGACCGCGCAGCGCCGCACCACGCCGGTGCCCTCGCTGGGCTCCAGCCTGAGGTCGGTGGAGCCGCAGGTGGGGCAGAGCAGTCGCTGGAAGGTCGGGTTGTTGCACCACGCGCAGCGCTGGAAGTACAGCGTCGTGCTGCGGGTGTCGGCATCGATGGCTGAGTGGACCACGCTGTCATCTCCCTGCGCTCGGACCGGCTCGTTCGGCAGAAGTTCGGCAGAAGTTCGGCACGAAAAGGATAGGGAACTCAGTGCCGTCAAGGGAAGGCACTGAGTTCCCTTTTTGCCGCACGCATGCATAATGAAGGGTACTGAGTACCGTCGTGAAACAGGAGTGGCGATCATGAGCCAGGAGTTCGATCTCTTCCGTATCTCCGAGGAGCACGGGATGCTCCGTGAGGCGGTGCGTTCGCTGGCCGAGGCGAAGATCGCTCCGTTCGCGGCGGAGGTGGACGAGCAGGGGCGGTTCCCGCAGGAGGCGCTGGACGCGTTGCAGG
>NZ_JAHSQD010001082.1 GCF_020103755.1 Streptomyces sp. LS1784 | reverse complement strand
CCAGGCCACCAGCGCCCCGGCCGCGGCCGCCATCGCCCCCAGCACCAGCCCGACCGCCGGGGCCGTGACCATCGCCCGGGCGGCCGCGGCCCGGTCCCACCGCTCCACCCGCACCCGCAGCACGGACAGCGTCCCGAACCCGAACCGCAGGCCGTCGGCCCAGGTGGCCCGATCGCTGCCGCCGGCCATGACCACGTTCCTCTCACAGCAAGAACGCCCCCGGTAGGGGCGTCCTTCGGATTGTCGGGCCTTCATCCGGGAGCGCGGGGAACCGCGCGAGGCGCAAGGGCCGGGCCCGAAACGACATCAGCGACGGTCGGTCGCCGGTGTTCCGGAAGCCGGTGGCAGCCGGTTGCCGGCGCTCCGCCCCGCTACAGCTTCCGCAGCAGATCCGCCGCCGAGGGCAGCTTCGGCTGCTCCTTCGGCCCGCTCGGCGGCTCCGGGGCGAACGGCTTCGGCGCCTCGTCCGCGAGCACGTCCCCCGCGGCCTGGAGCAGCGGCAGCGCCAGCAGCGCGCCGACGCCCTCGCCCATGGTGATGCCCTGGTCCTGCAGCGGCGTCAGAGTCAGCCGGTCGTACGCCTTCGCCTGGGCCGGCTCGCCGCTGGACTGCCCGGCCCGCCACCACTCCGGCGCCCGGAAGGCGATCCGCTGCGCGACCAGCGCGCAGGCCGCCGAGACCACGCCGTCCAGCACCACCGGCAGCCGCCGTACGGCCGCCTGGAGCAGGAAGCCGGTGATCGCCGCGAAGTCGGCCCCGCCGGTGGCGCCGAGCAGCGCCAGCTGGTCGCCGAGCACCGGCCGGGCCCGCCGCAGCGAGTCCCGGATGGTGGCGCACTTGACCATCCACACCCGGTCGTCGATCCCGGAGCCGCGCCCGGTCACCGCCGCCGCGTCGGTCCCGCAGAGCGCGCCGACCAGTACACCGGCCACCGTGGTGGAGCCGACCCCGAGGTCGCCGAGCAGCACCAGGTCGGTGCCGGCGTCGGCCTCCTCGTCGGCGACGGCCATGCCGGCCCGGAACGCCCGGACGGTCTCCTGCGCGGTGAGCGCGTCCTCGACGTCGATCCGCCCGGAGCCGCGCCGGACCCGGTGGGCGACCACCTCGTCCGGGAAGCCGGCCGGGTCGGCGTCCACCGCGACGTCGACGACCCGCACCCGGGCGCCGTAGCGCGCGGCCAGCCGGGACACCGGCGCGCTGCCG
>NZ_JAHSQD010001081.1 GCF_020103755.1 Streptomyces sp. LS1784 | reverse complement strand
CCGGTGCTGCGCGGGCAGGGGCGGGCGGTGGCGGTGGTCGCGGCGGGCGGGGCGATCGGGGCCACCGCGCGGTACGCGGCCGGGCTCGGCTGGCAGACCGGGCCGACGGCCTTCCCGTGGACGACGCTGCTGGTCAACGTGGTCGGCTGCGCGGTGATCGGGGTGTTCCTGGTGGTGATCACCGAGGGGCGCCAGGCGCATCCGCTGGTGCGGCCGTTCTTCGGTACCGGCGTGCTGGGCGGGTTCACCACCTTCTCGACGTACGCGGTGGACATCCGACGCCTGCTGGAGGGCGGCCGGCCCGGGCCCGCGCTGGCGTACCTCGGGCTGACGCTGGTGGGCGCGCTGTTCGCGGTGTGGGCGGCGGCCGGGCTGACCCGGCGTCTGATCCACCGGGCCGTCCGCCGCGGGGCCGGACGGGGCGCCGGCGGGGGTACGCGGTGAACCGGCTGAGCGGGCCGGCGCTGCGGCTGACCGTGCTGATCGGGGAGAGCGACCGGTGGCACCACCGCCCGCTGTACAGCGAGATCGTGCACCGCGCCCGGGAGGCCGGGCTGGCCGGGGCGAGCGTGTTCCGGGGGATCGAGGGGTTCGGTGCCTCGTCGTTGGTGCACACCACGCGGCTGCTGTCGCTGAGCGAGGACCTGCCGGTGGCGGTGGTGATCGTGGACGAGGAGGAGCGGGTGCGGGCGTTCCTGCCGCAGCTGGACGGGATGGTGGCGGAGGGGCTGGTGCTGCTGGACCGCTGCGAGGTCGTGACCTACGCGGGCCGGGGGCCGGGCCGGGGTTCGGGCCGGGGGGAGACGGCGGAGTGAACTGGCTGCTGGTGGTGGCCGGTGCGGTGGTCGGCGCGCCGCTGCGGTACCTGACCGACCGGGCGGTGCAGTCCCGGCACGACTCGGTGTTCCCGTGGGGGACGTTCGCCGTCAACGTGGTCGGCTGCCTGATCCTCGGGCTGGTGACCGGCGCGGTGGCGGCGGGTGCGGCCTCCTCGAAGGTCCAGCTGCTGCTGGGCACGGGGCTGTGCGGGGCGCTGACCACCTACTCGACCTTCTCGTACGAGACCCTGCGGCTGGCCGAGACCGGCGCCGGCCGGTACGCGCTGGCCAACGTGGCCGGCAGCGTGGTGGCGGGCCTGGCCGCGGTGTACGCGGGCGCGGAGCTGGCCTCGGCGCTCTGGGGCTGAGCGGGCGCCGGAGTGCCG
>NZ_JAHSQD010001080.1 GCF_020103755.1 Streptomyces sp. LS1784 | reverse complement strand
CCGCCCCGCTGTGGACCGGCCGCAGCAACGGCGTCGCGGTCGAGGTCCGGCCCGGGCCCGCCGGAGTGCCGCCCGGGCTGCGGCTCGACCTCGTCGACCCGGGGAACGGCGCCGCCTCGACCGCCGTAGGGGTCCTGCCCGCGGAGCCGCCGAGGGCGTTGTCCGAGCCTCAGACGGGGTCGTCCGCGGAGCCGCCGGCGGGGTCGTCCGCCGAGCAGCCCAAGGGCCAGGCTCCGCGCCCGGCGATCGTCACCCGGGCCGGCTGGGGCGCCGACGAGTCACTGCGCGACCCGGACTTCGTGTACACCGGCCCGGTCCGCGAGGTCTTCGTCCACCACACCGACAGCGCCACCGACTACGCCTGCGGCGACGCACCCCGGGTGATCCGGGCGATCTACCAGTACCACGTGACGACCAACGGCTGGCGGGACGTCGGCTACAACTTCCTGATCGACCGCTGCGGCACCGTCTACGAGGGCCGGGCCGGCGGCGTCGAGCGGCCCGTCCACGGGGCCCACACCCTCGGCTTCAACACCGACTCCGCCGGCATCGCCGCGATCGGCACCTACGTCGACGACCAGCCGACCCAGCCCCTCCTCGACGGCCTCGCCGCCATCGCCGCCTGGAAGCTCGGCCTCACCGCCCAACCCGCCGACGGCCGCACCAAGCTCACCTCCGGTTCCTCCGCCAGCCGCTACCCCAAGGGCACCGTCGTCGACTTCGACGCCGTCTCCGGCCACCGTGACGCCGTCGCCACCGAATGCCCGGGCTCTGCCCTCTACGCCCGACTCCCCGACCTGCGCGCCACGGCGGCCGGCCTCCAGGCCTCCTGACCTCCGCCGCGTCCGCCCCTTCCTCCCCAGGTCCCCGAGCCCTCCCTCCCCCACGTCCCTCCTTCCCTGCGTCCCTCCTTCCCCGCGTCCCGACAGGGGCGCGGGGAACCGCGCGTTGTGGAAGACGACTCGGGCCGCTCGATCCCCGGTGCCCGGTTGCCGCCCCTCCCGGTCCGTCCGACCCCCCGCGTATCGTTCATGTCCGGAGGCGACACAGGAGGCGACAGCGGTGGAAGCAGTACGGCGCTGGCGCCCGGCCTTCCCGCTGGACGTCGCCCGCACCCTGCTCCCGCTGCGCCGCGGCCCCGCGGACCCGGCGTACCGCAGCACCGGCGACGGCGCCGTCTGGCGCGCCTCCCGCACCCCGGCCGG
>NZ_JAHSQD010000108.1 GCF_020103755.1 Streptomyces sp. LS1784 | reverse complement strand
TCGGCCTGAACAGGTCCGCGATCGGCACGCTGGTCGAGCGCACCACCCGCTTCACGATGCTGCTGCACCTTCCACCGATGGAAGGCCACGGCGGTCCACGCTCCAAGAACGGCCCAGCCCTGGCCGGCCACGGCGCCGAGGCCGTCCGCGATGCCATCGCCGCCACAATCACGGACCTCCCCGAGCAACTACGCAGGTCACTGACCTGGGACCAGGGCTCGGAGACGGCCCAGCACGTCCAACTGCGCATCGACACCGGCCTGCAGATCTACTTCGCCGACCCACACTCACCCTGGCAGCGCGGCACCAACGAGAACACGAATGGCCTGCTGCGGCAGTACTTCCCGAGGGGAACCGGCCTGAGCAGGCATAGCAAGAGCGACCTCGACGCCGTCGCCACCGCACTCAACGGCCGTCCCCGCAAGACCCTGCAATGGAAGACGCCCTCCGAAGTACTCAACGAACAACTACTCTTGATCCAACAAGGCGGTGTTGCAACGACCGGTTGAACCCGGGCAGCACCAGCCGTGAATTCGCCGATCTGGCAGGCGAGTTCGGATGTCGGTCGGCCGGGCCGGCCAGTGCTGGGACAACGCACTCGCCGAGTCCTTCTTCGCCACCCTCAAACGGGAGCTGCCGGGCGACCGCCCTGGCCCAGCCGGGCCGCGGCACGGACCGCGATCTTCGAGTGGATCGAAGCCTGGTACAACATACGCAGGCTGCACAGCAGCCTTGGCTACCGCAGTCCCGCCGAATACGAGACCGTCCTGGCGGCCTGACCACCACACCAACGGTGTCCGTCAAAGCGGAGCAAGCTCACAACACACCCAACCGGCCCCTCCCGGCCACATAACACCTACTCAGACCCGCAACACAGCCCCGCATTGCACCCCGCCACTTCCCCACCTGCCGCCGAGCCCCACCGTCGCCAGCCGAAGGCCGGCCCCGACGGATGCTGTCCTGTGACGGCGCACCTTGAGCGTGTGTCATCGAAGTCCGAGCGAGCAGATCGCTGGTCACAGCATCCGTACCTCGGCCTCGGGGAGTTTTGCCCACCAGTGGTGGTAACGGCTGTAGACGGCTGCCTCGCGGTCGCTGAGGAGGGCAGTCAGGGACCGGGCCTCCTCGGCGAGTCCGTCCCAGACGGCGGGTGCCAGAGGCTGAAAGGCCGTGGCCTCGATGCCGCCGCCCGCAGGGCGCCACACGCCGGCGACATGGCCGTCCACCAGCAGGGTGGGCAGGACGTCGCCGTTGCGTCGGATCACCAGAGGGCGGTAGGCCGGGGGTATCACCCGGCTGCGGTCGGCGTAGGCCAGCAGAATGCTGTCCCACATGGCCATGAGCCGGGGAGGAGCGGGGGTTTCGGCGGACGGTCGGGAGGCGCCCGGGAGGTCGAACAGCGTGTCGCCGTCCGGCCCCTGGAACTGTTCGACGGCGCCGTCCAGAGCACGGAGCGCCGTGCGGACGTGCGTCCGTTGCACCAGGGCGAATTGCGCCACGTCCGCGACCGACGCAGGTCCGAACCCCGCCAGGTAGCGCAGGATCAGGGCCCGCAGGGCCTGGTGCTCCCCGTCCTCTGGCACGGGCCCGGTTCCGGCCGCGACGAAGGACGGCCGGGGGCCGAACGACCACGGCGCATCCGTCGGGGCATGGTGCAGCGGCGCATAAGCCTTCAGCCCCCACCATGCCCCGTCCTTCTTCTCGGCGCCGAGACGCTTCTCGGCCCACGCCTGCATCTCGGCCGAGGTCCGCGGTCGACAGGCGAAGGCCAGCAACTCCGGCACCAACTCGTCGGCGTCCGCGGGGGTCAGCCCGGCGGCGGCGAAGCGGGAGCCGAGTCGGGAGGCGTACAGCAAGGGCTGCACTGCCGCGCGGAAGACCGGATAGTCCTCGGCATGCACGGCGTGCAGGGTGATCCGCATCAGGGTCGCCTTGACCACCGATCGCCCGGCGAAGGCTGCGTCGAGCTCGGCCGGGGCGAAACCGGTGAGCCGGTTCCACAGGGCAACGTACGGCGAGGCCGGGTGCTGCGCCTGGAGCGCGACCACGCGCCGCATCCCGTCGGGGACGGTCAGCGGCTCGCGTTCCAGCAGCAGCTGACGGCTGAGGGTCGCCCGGTTGAGTTCACGCGCGGTGATCATCACAGCCCAGCATTCTGCCCTGTCTCGCACCCGCCGGCGCCTCGTGTTCCAAGTTCGGTGACATCGATCCGTGTCCGTCAAGGTTCGATGGCACGTGCTCAAGGTTCGTTGTCATCGGACAGTCGCGAGCCCGGGACGACCGGCACCAGGCTGCGGCTGTTGCGGGTGCTGTCGCGCCCCACCACACACAGGATCGAGGGTATCCGCCCACGTCACACGCCCCCACGACAGCACAACGCGACAGCACCGGACAGACACCAGGACGACGCCAGGACGGCCTCCTGGACGTTCTCCAGGGCGGCCTGACGGCCACCAGCCGACCAGGCCGGGGCGAGCCGGAGCGAGCCCGGACGGCGGGGCGAGCCAGAGTGCAGCAGCCCCCTGGCGGCGTACGGCCCTGGGACGCACGGCCAGGAGGGCCGTGAGCAGGCGGATCGCCCGCTGGGTGGTCCTGTCCGGGATGAACCGGTGGTCCATGCTCGGCGGGCCGTCGGCATACTGCCCCGGCAACGCCGGGAACCGTGTCTGGACGGTGCGCAGCTCCGCCACCGGGCAGTTGCCCCGGCTACCGGCGGCGTGGGCCTGACAGCGCGGCCCAGCCGGAGGTCATCGGCTGGGCTGCGGTCGGCTATCCGTCCGCGACCTGGATGACGACCTTGCCGCGCCGGTGTTCCTTCTCCAGCGCCTCGTACGCGGCGCGCGTCTGCGCGAGCGGAACGACCCGGTCGACCTGCGGGAGCAACCGTCCGCTCGCGATCAACTCGCTGACGGCGTCGAGTCCGTCACGGTCCGGCTCGACGACGAAGAACACGCCACGTGCGGCGGGGTCCCGGGCCGTGCTGGGGTCGGGCGGCGCGACGATGCCGACCAGGACGCCGCCGGGGCGCAGCACGGCCCACGACCGGGTCTGGGTGTCGCCGCCCACCGTGTCGAGGACGACGTCCATGCGGCCACCTGGTCCTCGAACCGGCCGCCTGCGTAGTCGATGACGTCCTGGGCGCCGAGGGCCGGCGACGAATTGGGCGTCGCGGGCCGAGGCGGTGGCGGTGGCCCTTGTGCCCAGTGCGGTGGCGATCTGGACGGCGAACGAGCCGACGCCTCCGGCGCCGCCGTGGACGAGGGCGTGCCGGCTGGGCTCCGGGTGGGCGTGGTCGACCAGGGCCTGCCATACCGTGAGCGCCGCCGGCGGGACGGCCGCCGCGCTGCGGTGGTCCGGTCGGGCCGGCTTGGCGGCGAGGATCCCGGCCGGCACGCCGACGTACTCGGCGGCGGCCCCGTCCCGCAGGAACGGAATCAATCCGTACACCTCGGCGCCCAAGGCCGGAGCCGTGGCACCGGCCCCGTGCTCGACCACGACGCCGGACGCCTCGTGCGCGGGGATGGCGGGCGTCCGGTCCCGCCCGGAGCCGTCGAAGCCGTCGGTTCAGGTGGCGTCCCAGGCAAGGTCTCCCGCGGTGACGGAGGCGGCCCGGACCGCGACGGCGACCTCACCTGGCGCTGGCTCGGGGCGGGGCGCACTCTCGTAGACCAGCTCTTCGGGGCCTTCGCGCCGGTGAGCGCGTACCGCGCGCATCATGCTCATGAGGCCCTCGCTTCCGGATCACGGGCGGGGCCGTGCCGAAGGCCACGCACTCGCGACCGGCATCACAGGCAGTGTCGCGGCCCGGCATTCCCATTCAAGGGATCTTCAGCGAACCACCGACCCGCCCCACGTGAGAAGCCGGCTCGCGCAGCCCTGCGCCTTGTGATCAGGGTGGTCGCGGGTGTGCTGCCGCCGGGCCTCCCGCCACGGATCGCCCGGCACGGTCACCAATGCGGCGAGCAGCCGGCGCTTGGTCGGCCTGGGCGGAATCAGCGGCCCGAGGTCCTTCCCGTCCCGCTCCGGGCACTGCGGGAGGAGTTCGCGGGCGAGGGCTTCGAGATCACCTCGAACGAGTCCGGTTCGGCCGCCCGGTCCGCCTCGTCCGGCGGGGACAGACGACGGTCGGCCCAGAGCCGGTGACGGCCTCCGGCACGGCGCCGACTCCCCGCCCCTCGCAGGTGTTCGCCCGCGGGCTACGGCTCGGTGAGAGCGCCGCCGCCCCTGGCCTGGACGGCGGCGCCGAACCGCCACGCCTCGATGTCGCGATAGCGGATCGGCCCGGGGCCACGGCCGATGTTGCTGCCGACAAGGTGGAGACGTTCGGTGCGCCACGGCCGACCCACGAACCCGGTGAGCCCGGCCGCGGCCTGCGGCACGCTGACGGGATCGTCACGGCGGGACCGTGCCAGCGTCAGATGGGGGCTCAGCGGCCGGTCCCTGAACTCGATTCCGCAGGCCCTGATCAGGTCCCGGACGTCGGCGGCGAGCTGGTGCAGTCCCTCCAGATCCCCGTCGATCCCGCTCCACAGCAGGCGCTGGTCGAAGTGGCCGCCGCCCCGCAGGCCCAGGTGCAGGGCGGGGTGCGACGCGGCCGGGGCGGCGAGTGCCGACCGCAGCAGCGGCACCGCCGTGGACGGCTGTTCGCCGAGGAAGGCCAGGGTGATGTGCCAGTCCTCGACCCGGTTCCACCGCAGCCGCGGGTACCTGGCGTAGGTGGGCTGCAGGGCCCGGGCCAGTTCGTCCTTGGCGTCGTCGGGCGGAGCCAGGGCCACGAAGACGCGCAGGGTCGAGGGTTCGGGGTGATCGTCCACGAGGGGGGGAGGTTAGCCGAGGGCGGGCCGCCCGTGCTCGCTGGTGCCGGGCAGGTCCCACGGCCTGCCCGGGCAGGCCGTGGGACTCGGCTGGACGACAACGCCGGGCGCAGCGCTGGCGGCCCCCGCCGCTGCGCCCCGCCGGGCGATACCGAGCGGGAGCCGGCCGGCATCGGCAGACCGAGGCCGAACCACGCAGGCGGGCAGACGTCCCGGCGTGAGGCGTTCGCGGCCGTCGTGGGGATCGCGGCGACTGCGGCGGAGTGGGTGTCCGGGCCGGGCTCCGGCGCCTGGCCGAGTACGCAGCCGCGGTGCTCGTCTGCGACCGGCGCCGGGAGCGCGATGCCGGTCTGGTTCAGGACGACAGCGTTTTGCTCGCCAGTACCCTCCCCTGGGCGTCGTACGCGGCGAGCTTGATGCCTTCGGGCGGGTATGCCTTCGAATCAGTGGAGGTCTTGAGGCTGGGCCCCCAGACATAACCGCTGGCGTAACCCGGGTTGCCGGGAAGCGAGGCGACGGTGGCCCAGTATGCCTGGCCGTCCAGCTCGATGGTCATCCGGGCCACCTGCCCGGGCCCGTGGTAGACGAGGTTGTACAGACCCTCCTGGTGCTGCGGGGGGGCCCCGTAGTACTGCATGGTGATCTCGGTAGTGTCCCCCGCCCAGGAATACCCGCTGCACCCTGAACCGCTTTGGTAGGCGGGAGCGTCGTGGATGCAGATCTCCTGGTCCTTCAGCTGCATCCACCAGTCCTGGCGGCCCAATGGCAGCTGCTGGCCGGGCTGCACCACCACGGCCTCGGGAGCCGGCCCCACGGGTACCAGCGGAGCCTGCGAGGCCGGCCCGACGGCTTGGCCCCCGTGTTGCGCGGACAGTGCCGCACCCGTGCCGGCCAGCACGGCGAGCGCGGCCACCGCCGCCGACGCGCCCATCGCCATCCGGCGCCCCCGGCGCTGCCGGCGCACCTGAACCCACACGGGCCCGGCGGACCAGTCCGCCACCGCGACCCGGGCCGCCTCGTCCCGCAGAGCGCCGCGCACCATGTCCTCGGTGTCCATCACCTGTTGCCTCCGTTCGTGCCGTCGATCGTTGAACCGGTGCCCGCCGAGTACGAGGCCAGCGCCGGGTGGCCGCGCAGTTTCGCCAGGCCTCGGCTGGCCTGGCTCTTCACATTGCCCAGCGAGCAGCCGAGCACTTCGGCGACCTGGCACTCGCTCATGTCCTCCCAGTAGCGCAGGACGACCACGGCCCGCTGGCGTTGTGGCAGCTCCGCCAGCGCCTGGAGCAGCGCCGAGCGCTCCTCGACGTCGCGGTGGCCACCGCCCGCGGTGTGCGCCCGATCGGGAAGGACGGGCATGAGCAGCTGCCTGACCCGGCGCCGTCGGTGACGGCTCAGGTTGTTGTTCACCAGGGCCCGGTGGATGTAGGCGTCCGGCTCTTCCAGGCGGCTGATCCGGGACCAGTTCCTGAAGACTTTCGCGAAAGTCGCCTGCACCACGTCCTCGGCCTCGTGGTAGTCGCCTGTGAGCAGGTAGGCAGTGCGTACCAGCCGCCGCCAGCGCGTGGCGGCGAACCCCTCGAAGTCAAGCTCCCGCAGGCCCGGGCCGCCCGCGGAAGCCGGTGCCGTGACGGGCCGAGGCCGGTCCTCCACCGGGATGTGCCATACGCTCGCGGTCATCCGATTCCTCTTTGCGTCCACGCGACGACCCGACCGGACCATCGCTCTGCCCTACTCACCACCGCGCCGCCGCAAAGGTTGCATCGCTCAGTTCGCGGGAACGGGCTCCCGCTCGGCTTCGGAAACGCTGTCGCTGGTTGAGGGGTCCTCTGCTGATCGAATGTCACCGCCCGGACGTCGGCGACGAGCAGACCGCGGCGCAGCAGGCAGCCCGCGCCCGTGTGGTGGAACCGGGCCAAAGGTGGCCGTGGCAGAGCATGACGGCGCGGGTGGGCGTCGAGTCGGGCGGTGGTGCGGGGGCGAGGGGTTTGGGAACGGGAAGGGAGGCCGCCGACGCAGGCATCGGTCTCTACGCCTCAGGACCGGGTCGCCGGCCCCACGGGGTGGACCCCGACGGCACACCCGCACCCTCTGGCGCTGAGCACGACACGACGGCAGCAAAACGGTGCCGTCCCCTGCGCGGCGCAAGCCGGCAGGAACGCGAGGGAAGTCGGCCTGGAGGGGCGCCGACGGCGAAGCGGCGTGCTCAGCGGGCGCCTGGGGCGTCCGGCAACCGCACGACGGCGGTGCCGGCCTGGGACTCGCCGAACCCCCAGCCCGCGACAAGGGAGCAGCCGACCGCTTCGAGGACGTCGCTCCACGGCCAGTGGTCGGTGCCGTAGTAGAAGCCGCCCTCGCTGCGCGCGGCCTCCTCGGTGCGGCAGAGCATGCGGAGATGGTCGCGGAGTGCGGGATGCGCGACCGCGCCCAGCCTGTCCTCCCAGGGCTCGTCGGTGGAGCCGGCGCCCGACAGGTCGTGGATCGACACCAGGTGTTCGGGGCCGCGCTCGGTGAACGTGGCGGCCCGCATCGCGTCGGTGAGAGTGCCGTCTGTGGCGACGCGCAGCAGCACGGTCAGCCAGCCGTTCAGCTTCGTGGACTCCTCGGTGGTGAGGTCGACTCCGTGGCGGCCCAGGAGCGGTCCCAACTCCGTGCCGCGCACCAGCGCCTCACCGGACTCGTCGACCGTGGAGACGGCCCGCAGGTCGGCGACGAAGGTGTCGTCGAACGGCCGGGGGCCCTTGTGCCCGCCGTCGCCCCACGGTCCCTTTCCCGTCAGGAGGTCGGCGTCGAAGCGGAACAGCGATCCGCCCAGGTCGAACCGCCGTGTCCAAGGGGAGAAGGGGTACGCGCCGTCCGGATCCGGAAGGTGCCTCGGTTCCCGGCCCGACAGCGCGTCGGGGGTGGCCCAGGGGTTCGGGAACAGGAACTCGTCGAGGGAGTCCGAGGCGTGGTACACCCCGTATCCGGCGGCGGGGTCGACGGCCGGTTCTCCGCCGAGCAGTATCGCGAAGGCACCGGCCAGCGCGGCGTCCCACCCGTCGAGGTCGGTCGTCGGGGCCGTTTCGGGCGTCATGATGGGCATTCCTTCGGGTCGGATTCATGTCGTGTCGCACGGATTGACGCAAGGTACCGGTCGCCGGTGACACTCGCTGTCGGAGCCGGCAGGCGCTCTGGGAACGTGGCGACAAGCGATCTCACAACTCACCTGCACGGCCGAATGAGCGACCCCACGTCAGCCGCCTACCGCGCGCGACGGGCGCAAATCGCAGTCCGTGACAGCGACTTGTTCACCTCATGACAGCCCAGATCCATGACCTCAACCGGCAGAAGACCGGCTCGACGATCCCTCGTCCTCGGCCGGCCCGCTGCCACCCATCCCGCTGACATCACCCCACCCACTCACAGGCCGAACTACCACGGCCCGGCTCCGACCGGTCAGACGTCGAGTTCGCCGCGGCAGCGCTGGAACAGGCCGAGTGCGGCAACCGACGGGGCGTCGCGGAGCTGTCCGCCCTCGATCAATCGCCACACTTCGTCCTCGCTGAACCAGCGGCTGATCATGCCGGCCTCCGTCTCTTCCGGGTCGGCCTCTCCGCTGGTCAAGCCGGTGGCGAGAATGATGTGGACGCCTTGGTTGCAGTATCCGTAGGCCTCGTACAGATACCCGAGCCGCGTCATCGCTGCGGCAGTGAGCCCCGTCTCCTCCGCGAGTTCACCCCGGGCGAGGTCCAGCGGATCTGCGTCGGGGCGCTCCTCCCACGAGCCTTGTGGGAACTCCCAGTAGCGTCCCTCCACCGGGTACCGGTACTGCTGGACGAGGTGGAATCCACCGTCGGCATAAGGAACGATCAGCGCGAAATCGGGCTTCTCCACCACGCCGAAAATCCCGGTCGAACCGTCCTGGCGAATCGTCTTGTCCTCGCGGACGGTCATCCAGCGGTTCTTGTATACGACGTCGCTGCTGGTTGCCCGGATCTCTCGGTCGAAATCTTCCGGAGCGCCAGTAGTGTGCATGCGCGGAAGATTAACCGTCAGGCGCGGGCGCTGGGCCAGAGTTCAGTGACTTTTCCGGTGTCCCGGTCCTGCTTGGGCCGTGTTTGGCGGCCTTCTTCAGGTCGCGGGCAAAGGGCAGGGCGGGGCGGTCGGCATGGCAGGCCGGGCACTCCGGGCGGTCCGGCTCGGCGTTCTTGTCCGGCTTGGTGGCGAGGACCTCGGGGAGGGTGCGTGGCAGGGCCTGCTGCCCGATGAAGACGCGGGAGGCCGCGGGCAGCGCGGTTGCCCCGCCCGTTATTCCTCGCCCTGCCGTCCCGATGGGCATGACATACCCCACAGCCCGGTATGTACAAGTTTCAACATTTCTCCCGTAGCGTCGTTCTTGCCCCACCACAGCGGGGCGCCGCCCGGAGCCATCGACCCATGGCTCCGGGCCGATCAAGGAGGAAAGATCATGAACAAGTCCGTCGGACGCCGGGCCGCCACCGCGGCCGCCGCGCTCGCCGCGACGCTCGGTGGGCTGCTGCTCGCTGGCGGCACCGCCTCGGCCGCACCCGTTCAGGCCGTCCACCGCGACACCGTCTCCGTCTCCCCGGCGGCCTTCCAGGTCCGCGACCACGAGGGCGACCGCTTCGACCGCTACGGCGGCTACGGCAGCGGGCACACGAGCCGCTGGGACGGCCACCGTTCCTGGGAGCGCCAGGGCAGCTACTGGTACAGCAACGACCACGGCCACCGGTACCGCTACGACGGCCACCGGTTCTACCAGTGGGACGGCGGCTGGCAGATCATCCAGGTCATCAACGTGTACGGGTTCGACCCGCACATCTTCCGCTGACCTGCGACGGCTCGGGGCGGGAACGCGCGCCTGATTCGGTGCCGGCACACCGCGCGGCCCCAGCCGCCCTCTCGCGTCGCTGTCCGGCCGGACACCGGTGTCCGGCCGGACGGCGACGCCCACGGCCGGGGCGCTCGCACCCGCCACCCAGGGGGGCACTACCCACACAGGGAGTCATGCCGTGAACGGCTGTGCAGATCAAATGCTCGACATGGAACTCCTGCTTCCCTCGGGAGAACCGGTCACACTGCCGACCCTCCTGTCCTACCGCTCCTACGACCCGCTCGCCGTGCGCATCGTCTTCCACACCGACGCGCACGGCCGCATCCCCTGGGTCTTCGCCCGCGACCTGCCGGCACAGGGCCTGCACAGACCGAGCGGGCAAGGGGACGTACAGGTCTGGCCGGGAGCGGTCGGCCATGAGGAGGTACTGAACCTCGCCTTCTCCTCGCCGGAGGGGACCGCCTGGCTCCGGGCCCCGCTCCACGTGGTGGCCGAGTGGCTGGAGCGCACCCACCGACTGGTACCCGCCGGGCAGGAAGCCGACCGGTACGACCTGGACGCCGAACTGTCGTGCCTGCTGCCGGGCACCCGCCCGAGACCCCGGCCCCGGCCCCGGCCGCTTCCGTTCAGCGGCCCGGCCGACCCCGGCGGGGCACACCGCCGCAGCAAGTGAGCAGTAGACGGAGCAGGAGCACAGAGATGAGAGCCCTGGCCTTCGCGCCGCGTCCGGCCGCCATCGTCCGGTGGCGGGGAGCACCGAGCCGTGCCCTGCAGCTGCCGCGCGTGCCCAGGTTGTCGCTCCCGGGATGGTCGGCCACCGTCCTCACCCGCAGCGTCAAGGGACTCGTCGCGGCCCTCCTGGCCTGGCAGGCCGCCTCGTGGTGGCTCCCCGGGCAACAGCAGTACCTCGCCGTGGCCACCGCCCTGGCCATGGTCAACGCCCCGACCATCTACCGATCGGTGACGCAGGCCCTGCGCAGCGTGACCGCCCGCGCCGGAGGGCTGTCACTGGCCGTGGCCGTCGTATGGCTGCTCGGCCCGGCCGCGGGAAGCGTCGCCGCGATCCCGGCCATCGCACTGGTCGCCGGAGGCCGCCGGGGCTCCGACAGCCGCCTGCAGATCGCCTCGACGGCGGTACTCACCCTGGCGGCGGCGACGGCCGTCCCCGTGGGCCACGTCGTCACCCTGACCCTGGCCACCCTCACCGGCGCGGCCGTCGGCATCGTGGTCAACGCCCTCATCCTCCCGCCCGTGCACCTCGGCGCCTCCGACACCTCGGTACGCGAACTCGCCTCGGCCATGGGAGAACTGCTCGGCGACATGGGCCGCGGGCTGCGCGAGCGGCAGCACACCGACCGCGCCCACCAGTGGCTGGAGCGCAGCAGGCACCTCGACGACCTGGCACTCCAGGCCCAGGAGGACGTGCGCCAGAGCCAGGAGAGCCTGCGCTGGAACACGCGGTGCATCGTCCACGGACAACAGAAGCCGACGGACCACAGCGAGGCGCTGCGCGCCCTGCACCGGGTCTCCTTCCAGGTCCGGGGCATCGCACGGACACTGGCCGACAGCGTCGACGACCAGCCCGCCGGTCACGGCCTGAACCGGCTCTTCCTCGACCGGTACGCGGCGACCCTGGAAACGGCGGAGCAGGCGATGGAGTCGTTCGCCGCCCCCGGGCATGCCGCCGGCCCCGATCTCGACAGCCTCTGCGGGCCGCTGCGCCACGCGATCGACGACGCCACGACCTGGCACAGGACGATGACCGACGAGATCAGGCACGGCACGCTGGCCGAACCGGGCGCCTGGCACGTCTACGGATCACTGATCACCGACATCGAACGCCTGCTCGCCGACCTGGAACGCGCGAACCGACCCACCCCGACCACGCCCGGGCCCCGCCCGTCGTGAAGCATCCGGCCCCCAAGCCGGTTCACAGGCCATCCGCCCCACCGGCACGGACAGACCGGCGCGGATTCGTTCGGGCCCGTCCCGGCTCATCGCGATGACTTCACTCCATCGCTTGACGCTCGAATCCGCGGACCGTACGGTGGATCGCGTTGGTTGAAGATTAAACAAACAAGGATGGAGGGCTCCCCCTCCTCCGGCCTGCGCCGCAAGCAGCCAGGCATCCGATGACCCCGAAGGAAGAACCCATGAACCGCACGACCATGCGACGGACCGCCACCGCGACGATCTCCCTCCTCCTGGCCGGCGCCGCCGCCCTCGGCGTCTCCGGCCAGGCCATGGCCGCCACCGCCCCCGCGACGGCCTCGCACTCGTCGTCGTCATCATCGGCCACCACCGTCGACACCGGCCTGCGGATCGACTCCCTGCCCGCCCACCAGATCGGCACCGACCACCGCCCGTACGAGTTCACCGTCCGCTACGCCGACGACACCCGCCTCGCCCAGGCCCAGCAGATCCTCGTCCTCTCCCCCGAACACGGCCCCTACCTCCAGAGCGACGACATCCGCCTGGAGTGGTTCGACGACGCGACCCGGCGCTGGGAGCCCATGGACCTGGACTCGCAGACCGGCACCCTCTACACCCGGATCCCGCTCACCGGCCGCATCCTCACCCACGACGGCGACACGGCCATCCGCTACCGGATCACCGTCCAGCGCGACCTGCCCACCGCACCGCGGCACCTGACCGTGCAGCCCCGCACCATCCTCTACACCGCACCGCAGACCACCGGGACCCAGGCATGACCGCCGGCGGCACCCCACCCGCACGCCCACCACACCGACGCCCGCGCCCGGGTGTGAAGCACCTCGCCACCGCCCTGCCCAACGGCCGGCTGCGTCAGGGCGCCGTCGGAACCAGCGGGATCCGCTTCGCAGACCGACGGCCCGTTCACGCTGCCCGGCGGTCCACCGCGCCCAGCCATTGCGTCAGGGCCGTGCGCACCTCGTCCGGGTCGGGGTCCTCGGCCGCCCACGCGGCATAGCCGTCGGGCCGAACCAGTAGGGTCGGGCGCAGGCTGGTCGCTGGGGAGGCCGTCACCACCCGCCCCGCCCACGGCGCGGCAACCGCGGCGACATCGCGGCCCACCAGCACGAACCTGCCCTCCCGCAGCGCCTCGTAGAGCCGAGCCGGCTCCCCCGCCAGGCGGAGGTCGGGAACCCGGCGCCCAGCGAGCGGATGAGAGCCCCGGGGCGCGGGGTAGGTGATCCCGATGCCGGAGATGCCGCGAGACGCGCGGGCCTCCACCACGGTCAACTGGTGCACGACGGTGGCCAGCGCGGCCCGCAGCGTGCGGATCAGAGGCGACCCGGTGGTAACGGCCGTGAGGAGTGCGTGGCTGACCCGCAGGACCGTCCGCCCCACCGGGTGACGCTCCGCGTGGTAGCTGTCCAGCAGTGCGTCACCAGCCCAGCCGTGCACGACGGCTGCCAGTTTCCACCCGAGGTTGGCGGCGTCCTGAAGCCCGGTGTTCATGCCCATGCCGCCGGCCGGCGAGTGGACGTGTGCGGCGTCACCCGCGAGGAACACCCTTCCCTGCCGGTAGCGGGGTACCTGCCGCTCGTCGCTGTGGAACCGGGAGAGCCACCGCGGGTCGTGCATCCCGAGGTCATTGCCGATCGTGCGCTTCGTGATGTCCCGGACGTCCTCCAAGGTGAGCGGCGCATCGTCGGGCACCTGTCGGTGCCGGTCCCAGCCGATGATCCGGTACCAGCCGTCCCCGAACGGCGCGAAGAACGTGAAACCGTCCTCGTTCGAGGCGAAGTTGAAAATCTCGTCGGGGGCGCGGTCGAGCAGCACATCGGCCAACATCACGGATCTGATCGCCGACTTGCCGGGAAACGGCATACCCAGGCTCTCCCTGACGGTGCTGCGCGCCCCGTCCGCACCGACGACGTAACGGGCCCGCAGCGTTCCCGTGGCGCCGTCCGGATAGCGCACATCCACGTCGACGCCGTCCGGGTCCTGCCGCAGCCCGGTGACCCGAGCCCCACGAAGCATGGTGGCTCCCGCTTCCCCGGTCCGGCGCAGCAGGGCCTGCTCGACCTGCCACTGCGCAATGGTGAGGATGAAGGGGAAGCGCGTGCGGAGGCCGGAGAAGTCGATGCTGAGGCGGCCGAACGGATGCAGCGCCCGGGTCGGTGTGCCGATACGGAGCAGTTCGTCGGCCAGGCCACGGGCGTCGAGCTGCTCCAGGGTTCGCGCATGGAGGCTGAAGGCGCGGCTCAGGTTGGACTCGTGATCGCGTCGCTCCAGCAGTGTGACATCGACTCCGGACCTGGCGAGGTCACCCGCGAGCAGCAGGCCGGTCGGGCCGGCCCCGACCACCAGAACGTCCGCGTCCGGTGCCCCGTGTCGGTCCGAGGAGGCACTCGGTGACAGGTCCGCTGTGTTCATGCTTCCGAGTCTCAGTCCTGTGTGAGGGTGCTGCACGGCGGGACGCAGGCGCCGTGCCCGGCCGGCCGCAGCCCCGAACGGCGGGCGGGGGCTCGGGGCGACACCGCCGGTTTCAGGGACAGGACCCGCCCGGTCATCGGCTCTCCGTGGCCGACCGGCGGCCGGACCGGACGGCCGGCTCGGTCGTGGTCCGGCCCGTGGGAAGTCTGTCCGTCGGGACCCGGAAGCGTTCGTGGAACACCTGGCGGCCGGGTTCCGTCAGTGCGAGGGCTCGGCCCGTGCCGACCTTGACGACCCAGCCCGCTTCCAGGGCACGCGAGCAGATCGCGGCTCCCACGGCACCGCCCAGATGGGGGCGGCGTTCGGTCCAGTCCAGGCAGGAACGCACCAGGGGGCGCCGCGAAGCGGTGGGGGGCTCGATGCCATTCTCGGCCGCCCAGGCCGCTCCCGCCGGGGTGAGCCGCGGCTCCGGCTCCCAGGTGATCAGGCCGTTGTCGACCATCGCGTCGGTGACGGCCAGGCCGAGGATTCCCGCGAGATGGTCGTAGCACAGCCGTGCACGGGCCAGTGCCCTGGTCCGGCCGCTCGCGCCCAGTGAAGCGGGCCGGGGAGGGCGACGCGGGGCGACTTCGGCCAGGCTCTCGATCAGGGCCATCACCTTGGGGTCGGCCAGTCGCAGGTACCGGTGGCGGCCGTGCCGCTCCTCGGCCAGGAGGCCTCCGCCCACCAGCATGTTCAGGTGCTCGGTGGCCGTCGAGGGCGCCACATCCGCATACCGGGCCAACTCCCTGGCCGTCCAGGCCCGGCCGTCCAGCAGGGCCAGGCACATGTCCGCCCGGGAACCGTCCGCGAGCAGGCGTGCCACCGCGGCGAGGTCGACGCCGACGTCCTTGCCCGCACTGTCAGCCGTCATGCCCCCCAGTATCCCGACGGACGGTTCGGCCCGCGCCGAACCCGCGGCCGCCTAGGCTCCCCGCCCGTCGACCAGTCCCGACCGGTCGGCCGAGAGCGTCTCGGCCCCCCGGCGCAGACCATCCGAATCCGAAGGAGGCCGTCCCACAGTGCGACCCATCAAGAAGGACCTGCGGCTGTGTACCGACCCCGACGCCCACGCCGCGGGCCCGCCGGCTCCGCTCGCGGACGCCGCCGACGCCGTGGCCGGTGCGGCACCGGGGCCGGCGAGCCCGCCCGGCCGAGCAGCGGAACCGGTGGAAATCGTCTTCACCGACACCCCGCACCGCACCGAGACGGCGGCCATCTCGGACGCGCTGGACCGCTTCAACGTCGGCATCACGGGAATCGACGACCGGCGCCCCCTCGCCGTCCTGGTCCGCGAGCCCGGCGGCCACCAGATCCTCGGGGGCCTGTCCGGCCGTACATCCCTCGGGCTCCTGTTCATCGACCTCTTCTACCTGCCACCCGAGCTGCGCGGCCAAGGACTGGGCAGCCGGATCCTGCGCCGGGCCGAGGAGGAAGGGAGGGCACGTGGGTGCAAGGCCGCCGTCCTGTACACCATCAGCTTCCAAGCCCCGAAGTTCTATCAGCGGCACGGCTGGCACCACCTGGGAGAAGTGCCCTGCATTCCCTCCGGCACCAGCCGCATCTTCATGACCAAGGAACTCTGAGCCAGGGGCACTGGTCTTCGGCGCAGGCGCCGCCGCCATGGAAGCAGTGCTCGCAGTTGCAGGTGTGGCCGGCGTACTCGGCGGCAAGCTGGTCGTACACCCGGACCCACCTGTGGAGGGCTTCCGACCGGCCGGAACAGGCCGGCCACCGGCCAGGACGGCCGGCAGCCTCCACCGCCGGCCATGCTGCCGGTGCTCTGCGGCCCGGCCCGGCGCCTTCGTGACGGAACCGGGATCAGGCGGGCGGGACGGTCTCGGCGCCCGGCAAGGCCTGGCCGTGCAGGCAGGTGCGGGCGTGTGACAGGGCCACAGCGGCGCAGCGCAGGTGATGGTTGACGACGGGGATCAGGGTGCCGCGCAGACGGTCGGCGGTGTGCAGTGCGGTAGCGGCCTGTTGCAGCAGGTCGCCGGTGCGGTGGACGGTCTGGCCGCGGTCGCTGGTGCGGTACTCCTCGGCGAGGGCCTCGGCGGCGAGGGCGAGTTCGCCGACGCCTGGGTCGTCGACCGGTTCGGCGCCGAAGAACTCCAGCGTGGACGCCAGTTCTGCCAGCCGGGCGTTGCGGCGTGTGTCCCACCACGTACTCACGTTGCGATCATGCACCACGAGGAGCCGCGGCAGGTGAGGAACGGGCCGATTTCCCCGCACCGGTGTGGAATCGGCCCGCGGAAGGTGCGTGACCGGTTTCCCGCTTCGGCGGCGATTCGACCCGGGCCCTGCGTTGTGAGGCTCGGCGTCGTCCGAAGGCCCGGGTGCGTACGACGTGGGGCTGGGGGTCAGGCGCAGGGTCAGCCGGTGGGGTTCGGGGTGGACGTCGACGATGCCCAGCGGGCGGGCGGCCTGGAATCCGAGGCGGCGGACTCGCGGGAGGACGGCCGCTTCGAGGTCGGTCCGGCCGGGCCGGCCTGCCCGTCCCCCGAACGGCCCAGGAGCGCGGCCTGTACAGCGCCCGCGGGGTCCGGCCGGAGACGGTCTGGCGGGACTGGCAGGTGGTCCGGAAGGCCAAGGAGACCGACGACGTGGTGACCTTCGTGGTCAAGCGGATCGACGACCGTCTGGTGAAGACCTCGCTGCCCGGCCAGTACGTCACCGTGCGGATGCGGATGCCCGACGGGAAGCTCCAGCCGCGCCAGTACAGCCTGACCCGGGCCGACGACGGGGAGCACCGCCAGTTCTCGGTCAAGCGGGTGCGCGACGAGGGCGCCGGCCCCGATGGCGAGATGTCGACGCTGCTGCACGACTCGGTGAAGGTCGGCGACACTCTGACGCTGTCGCTGCCCTACGGCGACGTGGTGCTGGACGACGCGGGGCGCCCGGTGGTGTTCGCCAGCGCGGGCATCGGGATCGCCCCGATGGCGGGCATGCTCTCGCACCTGGTCGCGGCCGAGTCCGGGCTGCCGGTCACCCTGCTGCACGCCGATGTCGACGACGCGTCCTTCCCGCTGCGCCGCCAGGTGGTGGGCGACATCCTGGCCCTGAGGAACGCGCGGATGTACCTGTGGTTCGAGCAGGGCGCGCAGAGCCATGAGCCGGTGGACGGGGTCTTCCACGGGCTGATGGACCCCACCGCGGTCGACCTGCCCGAGGACGCCCTGTACTACTTGTGCGGGCCACTGCCGTTCATGCAGGCCGTGCGCAGCGGCCTGGTCGACCGCGGGGTCGCCCCGCGCGACATCCAGTACGAGGTCTTCGGCCCCGACCTGTGGCAGGCCGACCTGGACTAGCGGGTGGTCCTGATCGGCACCGGGGCGAGTGCCGTGCGCGGGCGGTCGCGGACCTGCGGCCGGCCGGAGCCGATCGGGTGGCCCGGTCCCGAAGGGGTGTCAGGGGCGTCGCGCCACTACGATCGCATGCGAACTTGTGAGGCCGTATCCGAACTTGATGCGATTTCCAGACCGTTTTCCGTCACACACACCAGTGAATGTGCCCCGAAGCGGGGGCGTGAACGACTGGTTGCCGCTCTCCTGGGGCTCTGTCCGGATCGGGCGTCTGCCCGCCGATCACGAGAGTGGGGCCCAGGTGGGGATGAGAACACGAAGGACGTGCGTCGCGCGGGCCGCGGTGCTCGCCGTCGCGCTGGCCGGCAGCGGGTTGCTGACGGCGCCGGCGGCGTTCCCGCAGAGCGGGGACGGAACGGTGACGGTCCGGGTGATCCGGGCCGTGGACGCCTCGGGTGCGTGGACGCCCGCGCTGGAACCGGGGCTGGCGGGCGTGAAGGTGACGCTCACCGGCGGGGACCGGGTCCACGTCGAGGGCACCACGGCGGCCGACGGGACGGTGACGCTGACACCGCCGCAAAGTCGGGAACACAGTGGCAAGTACCGGGTGCAGGTGGTGAATCCGAAGCCGGGCGTGCTGTTCCCCGCCTTCGCCTCGCGGCACGGGCTGGACGGCGCGCCGAACCAGCTGAGCTCCAACGAGGAGTTCGTCGACCTCTCCGGCGGCAGGAACATCTCGTACACCACGGGTTTGTGGAGCCCCGGCGACTACTGCCAGAAGAACGCACCCCTGGTGACGACCTGCCAGAACACCACGTGGGGAGGCGGTGCGCAGCGCACCCTGGTGTCGTTCCCGTACGGTGCGCGCGGCCAGGACGGCGTGGACGTGAACGTCACGAACATCGCCACCGACGCGGAGACCGGCACGCTGTACGGCATCGCGTGGAACAAGGCCGACAGGCGGGTGTTCTCCTCGGCGGCGGCCAAGCGCACCACTGCCTACGGCCCGGGTGGCTCCGGCGGGATCTACGTGACCGACCTGGCGCAGAAGAGGACCACGCTGTTCACCACCGTCCCGGACGCCGGAAGCACGGCACACGGGCCGGGGCCGGACGACGCGTTCCTGGCGGTGCCGGGCAAGGAGAGCCTCGGCGGGCTCAAGGTGACGGACGACGGCAGGGACCTGTTCGTCGTCAACCTCAACGACCGTCGGCTGTACCGCTACGACGCCTCCGTGCCGACCGCGTCGGCGCCGAAGGCCGTCTACCCCATCCCGGACCCGGGCTGCCCCTCGGCGGGAGACTGGCGCCCCTTCGGTCTGGGCCTCCAGGACGGGACCGGCTACCTCGGCGGTGTCTGTTCGGGCGAGTCGACGGGCAAGGTGTCGGACCTGCGGGCGATCGTGCTGCCCTTCGACCTGGCCACCGGCGCGTTCCGCCGGGCCGTGCTGGACCAGCCGCTGGACTACCCGCGCCAGTCGACCGTCGGCTCGGGCCCGTGCGACGGCGCGGGCTGGTTCCCGTGGACGAACACCTACCCGACCACGCAGAACGGCCAGACCTGCTCCGGCTTCCGCGCCCAGCCGGAGCCGGAGCTGGGCGAGGTCGGCTTCGAGACGGACGGCACGATGCTGCTGTCCTTCCGCGACCGCCTCGCCGACCGGGCGACGGGCCAGACGGCGGCGGGCGCCGCGGTCGGTGAGGTCCTGTCGGGCGGTGACCTGAACAAGGCCTGCCTCGCGAACGGCACCTTCGTGATGGACACCAACAACGGCTGCGGGCTCTCCCCCCGGGGCACCCGCTTCTTCGACACCAGTCGGTTCGGCGTCCACCACAACGCGGACTACGCCGGGATGGCGCTGTCCAAGGTCGAGACCACCGTCGGGACCTCCGGGTACGACCCCAACAACACGGCCTTCGGCTACGGGACGTCGTTCCTCCAGCGGGCGGACGGCAGGCCGGACCCGAAGCCCGGACTGCGGCTCAACCCGGCGGACGTGCCCGCGCCGTTCGGCAAGGGCGCCTCGATGGGCGATCTGGAGGTGCTCTGCGACCAGGCGCCGCTGCAGATCGGCAACCGCGTCTGGTACGACCCCGAGCGCACGGGCATCCAGAAGCCCGGCCAGCGCCCCGCGGAGGGCGTCACCGTCCACCTCTACGACGGGTCGGGCAAGCTCGTCGGAACGGAGAGGACGACGGCGCGCGGCGAGTACTACTTCGACGACTCGAACGTGGACGGCGGCCTCAAGCCGCGCACCAGGTACACGATCCGGCTGGACAACGCCGCCGACTACGCCGAGGGCGGCCCGCTGTACCGGTGGGTGCCCACCAGGCACGACGTCGGCGACAACCCGTTCATCGACTCCAAGGGCATCGTCCCGCCGGGGGGAAGGTATCCCGAGCGGGTGCTGACCACCGGCGGGCCGGGCGAGAACGACCACACCCTCGACTTCGGTTTCCGGCACTGCGGGTGTGGGCACTGACGCAGGTCGAGCACGACCGGGACGGCAGGCCGCCGGCGGGCGCGACGCCCGGCGGCGGCCTGC
>NZ_JAHSQD010001079.1 GCF_020103755.1 Streptomyces sp. LS1784 | reverse complement strand
CCCGCCGGCGGCAGCTCCGCCCGCCCCAAGAACCCCGTGGCCCCCGCCACGGGCGGCGCGGGCGCGGCCGGTGGCGATGAGGCCTACGCCTACACCCACCCCTGCAAGGCCGACAAGCTGACGGTCAAGGTGACCACCCGGGCCGAGGCTCCCAACCAGCGGGTGATCGAGGTGCACAACCAGGGCACCGCCTACTGCGGCCTGAGCTACTACCCGCTCATCAGCCTCGGCAGCTCGAAGGCCCCCAACCACGGCAACGACCTCACCCCGCTGGTTCCGGGCGGGCTGGGCGGCCCGCCCGCCCACGCACTGGCTCCCGGCAAGAGCACCTACGCGGTGGTCGACCTCAACCCCGGCAGCGGCGCCGTGGCCGACGTGGACGAGCTGAACGTCCTGCCCGACGACCAGATGCCCAACGCCGACACCCGCAACTTCCCGCTCGGCGCCGGCGCGAAGGTCGGCAAGCAGCCGAAGCTCGGCCTGTACCGGGAGAGCGTCGCCGACGCGGCCGCCTCCACGGAGACGGCCGGCCGCAGCTGACCTGCCGCCTCGCACGACTCCCCTGCTCAGAGCCCCGCCCGGGCCTGCCGGTACGGTGATCCGCACATCGCCGGCATCCCGGGCCGGGGTGGGAGAAGGGCAGCAGATGAGTGTGGAGACCGAGGAGTTCGCGGCGATGCTGCGCGAACTCAAGGAGCGTTCGGGCCGCAGCTACGGGGCCCTGTCCACTCGGCTGCACGTCAGCACCTCCACCCTGCACCGCTACTGCAACGGCGCCGCCGTACCGACCGAGTACGCGCCGGTGGAACGGCTGGCCCGGGTCTGCGGGGCCGGCGCCGAGGAACTGGTCGAACTGCACCGCCGCTGGATCCTGGCCGACGCGGCCCGCCGCCGGGAGACCTCCGCCGTCGGCACCCCGACCGCCACCCCAGCGGCGACCGCACCGCAGCCGCAACCGCAGCCGCAACCGGAGGCGGAACCGCAACCGGAGCCGGAGCCGCAGCACCGGCCGGCAGCCGCACCCGACCCGCGGTCCGCCGCCGCACCGGAGGAGGAACAGGAGGTGACGACCACCCACCTCGCGTCCCCGCCCGCCGGGCCGCGCCGCTTCGCCCGCACCCGGGTGCTGCTGAGCGCGACCGCCGTGGTCGCGCTGGCCGCCGTGGTCTCCGGCTTCCTCCTGCGCGACGCCGGCGGCACCGGCAGCACC
>NZ_JAHSQD010001078.1 GCF_020103755.1 Streptomyces sp. LS1784 | reverse complement strand
GTCAGCGGCACCGCCCGATCGGCCGACGACGACCCCTGCGCCAACCTCTCGTACGGCTGACCCGGACCCCACCCGCACGACGGCGGGGCGCCTCCGGACCGTGGCTCCGGGGGCGCCCCGCCGTCGTGCGTCCGAGGGGTGTCAGCGCCTCGTCCCGCAGGACGGGCAGAACGCGGAACCGTCCGGAACGTCCTTGTGGCAGCTCGTGCACTGGACGGGCTGCGCCAGTCGGAAGCCGCAGCCCGGACAGAACGGCGTGCCGTGGGTCTCGGTGTGGCACTGCGGGCAGACCAGCTGTCGCGGCGCGTTGACGTCGAACTCGGCACCGGACTGCTGACCGGACTTGTACGCACGCTCGGTGACCGTGTCGTTGAGGCCGCGGTGCTGCGCCGCCACCGCCTCGGCCGCGGTGTCCGGGGCGCAGGTGTGGCAGAGGCCCTGGGCCGGGTTGAAGCACTGGCCGCAGACGTAGTGGGTGCACCGGGCGCAACGGTTGAAGTGCGTCCGGGCGTTGGCGATCGCGCGCTGGAACGCGGCGTCCCGCGAGGTGCCCCAGGTCTGGCCGGCCAGTCCGTCGGCGGCGTTGCTGATGGTGTTGGCGTTGCCGCCGATGAGGTTCCAGGCCGCGCTGACGCCCTTGCCTATCCAACCGGCCATCTGACCGGTCCGGAACGGCTCGAACGGCGAGCGCCAGGTGTCCGAGCAGCGGTAGCAGTAGAACTCGAACTGGAAGCCCGCACCGGTGCCGTGCTGCTCGCACAGGTCACGATGGTTGCTGCTGAAGTAGATCTCCGAAGTCACGTCGTCCCCGGTCGCTAAGTGGCCTGTCAGCGGTCGCTCCCAGGGACGACAGGGCCCACCGAACGGTTCCGCCAAGGAACCACGACCGACCGGATCAGAGCCCCGAGACCGGCAGCAGCAGCACCCGCGACGGGTCGAACCGCTGCCAGAGCGCGGGCTGTCCGCTGCAGCCGATCCGCAGCCGGCACCAGCGCTGCCCGGCCGCGTCCTGCCACCACCCGCTGATCCGGCCGAGCGCCCAGGCACCGTCCCCCAGGTCCACCTCGACCGGCTGGTAGACCCACTGGACGTCCCGGTCCGCCGGTTCCGTTCCCGCCGGACCTGCGGCGCCCCCGGGACTGCACTGACTCTCCATCACGGCTCCGCCTCCCGACTCCGGACCCGGCCGCCCGGACGCCCGCTCGGGGCGGCCGGGC
>NZ_JAHSQD010001077.1 GCF_020103755.1 Streptomyces sp. LS1784 | reverse complement strand
CACGGTCCGGCCGTCCGCCGCGGCGGGCCCGGCCGCCCAGGCCGTACCGGTCGCGCACACCGGGTTCGGACGGGAGTACCACCCCGGCCGCCCGGCCACGCCCGCCGAGGCGGTGCCGTGGGGGCTGCGGGTGGCCGCCGAGTCGACCTGGCGGCTGCTGTTGCTCGGCGCCGCGCTCTACGTCGTCTTCTACGTGGTCGACATGCTGCGGCTGGTCGCCTTCTCGGTGCTGGCCTCGTTGCTGATCACCGCGCTGCTGGAGCCCTCGGTCTCCTGGCTGCGCCGGCGCGGGGTGCCGCACTCGCTGGCGGCGGGCGGGGTGTTCCTCAGCGGTCTGGCCGGGATCGGCCTTGTCGGCTGGTTCGTGGTCTGGCAGGTGACGACCAACCTCTCGGACGTCACCACCCAGGTGAAGACCGGCGTCAACCAGCTGCGGGACTGGCTGGTCACCGGGCCGCTGCACCTGACCCAGCAGCAGATCACCGACTTCGCCAATCAGATCACCAAGGCCATCACCACCAACACCGATCAGCTCACCTCGGCCTCGATCACCGGCGCGCAGATCGCCGTCGAGGTGCTGACCGCGCTGCTGATGACCTTCTTCACCACCTTCTTCTTCCTCTACGACGGCGCGAAGATCTGGCACTGGGCGCTGCGCGGCCTGCCCCGGCACTCCCGCTTCGCGATGGCCGGAGCCGGCCCGAAGGCCTGGGCGACGCTCACCGCCTACGTGCGCGGCACGGTCTGCGTGGCCTTCATCGACGCGCTCTGCATCGGCATCGGCGTCGACCTGCTGGGCGTGCCGCTGGCCCTGCCACTGGCCGTGATCATCTTCCTGGGCGCCTTCGTCCCGCTGGTCGGCGCGCTGGTCACCGGCACCGTCGCGGTGCTGATCGCGCTGGTCACCCAGGGGCCGTGGACGGCGCTGATGGTGCTGGTGGTGCTGGTGGTGGTGATGCAGGTCGAGAGCCACATCCTCCAGCCGCTGATCCTCGGCCGGGCCGTCCGGGTCCACCCGCTCGGCGTCGTGCTCGGCGTCGCGGCCGGCGGCATCGTCGGCGGCATCGGCGGCGCGGTGGTCGCCGTCCCGCTGATCGCCGTCACCAACACCGTGGTGACCCACCTGCGCCGCCGCAACGAGGCCGGCCAGGCCGTCTTCACCGCGCTCGAAGCCGCCCGCGAGGCCGCCGAGCGCACGGCCGGGCGTACGGCCGAGCGCTC
>NZ_JAHSQD010001076.1 GCF_020103755.1 Streptomyces sp. LS1784 | reverse complement strand
GGACGGCCCCAGGCTGGCCCGGATGCGGGCCCTGGCGGCGGCCGGACGGGATCCGCAGTACGCGGCCGCCGAGGCCGAGCGGGCGGTGCCCGGGCGGGCGCCGGGGCCCTCGATGGGCTCAACCCGTATTCCGGTGCCTGAGCCGGGGCAGGCGCATGGCACGCTATAGGGGTTCGGGTTTTGAGCGTTTGAGCGTACAGAAGGTACGCGTCGTACGGAACAAGGAGCGGTCAGGTGCAGCGCTGGCGTGGCCTGGAGGAGATCCCCGGTGACTGGGGACGCAGCGTCGTCACCATCGGCTCGTTCGACGGGGTGCACCGCGGGCATCAGCTGATCATCGGGCGGGCGGTCGAGCGGGCCCGCGAACTCGGCCTCCCCTCGGTCGTGGTGACCTTCGACCCGCACCCGCGCGAGGTCATCCGCCCGGGCAGCCACCCGCCGCTGCTCGCGCCGCACCCGCGCCGTGCCGAGCTGATCGCGGAGCTGGGCGTGGACGCGGTGCTGGTGCTTCCGTTCACCACCGAGTTCTCCCAGGAGTCCCCGGAGACCTTCGTCCGCCAGGTGCTGGTGGACGCGCTGCGCGCGCGGGTCGTCATCGAGGGCCCCAACTTCCGGTTCGGGCACCGGGCAGCCGGGGACGTCGCGCTGCTCGGCGAGCTGGGCCGGGCGGACGACTTCGAGGTCGAGGTGATCGACCTCCAGGTGTGCGGCACGGCCGGGGACGGCGAGCCGTTCTCCTCCAGCCTGACCCGCCGGCTGGTCCGGACCGGGGACATGGCCGGTGCCAACGAGGTGCTGGGCCGCCCGCACCGGGTCGAGGGCGTGGTGGTGCGCGGCGCGCAGCGCGGCCGTGAGCTGGGCTACCCGACCGCCAACGTCGAGACCGTGCCGCACAGCGCGATCCCGGCCGACGGCGTGTACGCGGGCTGGCTGACCGCGGACGGCGAGCGGATGCCGGCGGCGATCTCGGTCGGCACCAACCCGACCTTCGACGGCACGGCCCGCACCGTGGAGGCCTACGCCATCGACCGGGTCGGCCTGGACCTGTACGGGCTGCACGTGGCCGTGGACTTCCTGGCCTACCTGCGCGGGATGGAGAAGTTCGACTCCATCGACGCGCTGCTGGACCGGATGGCCGACGACGTCAAGCGGGCCCGCGAGCTGACCGACGGCGTCTGAGCGCCGCGACGGCGGAAGGGCCCACCGACACAGGTCGGTGGGCCCTT
>NZ_JAHSQD010001075.1 GCF_020103755.1 Streptomyces sp. LS1784 | reverse complement strand
GGCCCCGCCGGGGCGGGGCCGGGCCGAGCGCCGTCGCAGTGCCCGCAAGGCGGCCCGTCGGCGCAAGCGTTCGCTGGTGCGCGAGCTGCCGCTGATCGTCCTGGTGGCCCTTCTGGTGGCGCTGGTGATGAAGACCTTCCTGGTCCAGGTGTTCGTGATCCCCTCGGGTTCGATGGAGCAGACCATCCTGATCGGGGACCGGGTACTGGTGGACAAGCTGACCCCCTGGTTCGGCAGTGAGCCGCAGCGCGGCGACATCGTGGTGTTCAAGGACCCGGGCGGCTGGCTGGAGCGCGACCGCAAGCCGTCCGCGGACGGCCCCGTGCTGGGTGCGGCCAAGCAGGTGCTGACCTTCGTCGGACTGCTGCCCTCCGAGAACGAGCAGGACCTGATCAAGCGGGTGATCGGCGTCGGCGGGGACACCGTCGAGTGCTGTGACGAGCAGGGGCGCCTCAGCGTCAACGGCCGTCCGGTGGAGGAGTCCTACCTCGCGCCCGGCAACCCGCCGTCCCGACAGACCTTCAAGGTCCAGGTGCCGCAGGGGCGGCTGTGGGTCATGGGCGATCACCGGGACGTCTCCGCCGACTCCCGTTTCCACATGGGCAATCCGGGACAGGGGACGATCCCGCTGAGCGGCGTGGTCGGTCGCGCGTTCGTGATCGCCTGGCCGCTGGACCGCTTCCATCAACTCGATGCGCCGCGTTCACTCTCCTCTCTCGTCCGGATGCCGCAGGCCGGCGGAAGTGCCGCGGAACCGGTGGGCGTTGGGCCGGTTCCTGTGGAACCTCCGCTCGTTATGGGTGTGTTGGGCGTCCTTCCGCTCGTCGTTCACCGGTCCGGACGGCCTCCGGAGTGAGCCGTTCCGGCCGCCGCCCGGACGGGCCTCGCGTGTGGGACCGCGAGCCGGATGCCTGGGAGTGATAGAGAAGTGCAGGTGCGGCCGGGAGTGGTCCCGGCCGCGGGCCGAGGCCGTGCCGGTGTCGGGGGAGTCCGCGGTGGGCAGCCCTGAGGCGTTCATGGTCGTGGTGAGCATGGTGCCCGCTGTGCGGCACTCTGAGCGCGGGCGCGCGGGCGTCCGCACAGCAGGGAGGAGACGTTGTGGGGGATTTGGTGATCGGCGCCCGCTCAGGCGCCGGAGAGCCCGAGGGCCCGGGCCGTCGGGCGGCCCGGTCCGCCGAGTCCGCGACCTCCTCGGCCTCGGCCGAGGACGCGGCGGCGCAGACCGCCGACGGGCAGGGCGGCG
>NZ_JAHSQD010001074.1 GCF_020103755.1 Streptomyces sp. LS1784 | reverse complement strand
GGCGGCCCGGGGCCGCGGCCTCGGCCCCGCCATGGTCGGCTGGCAGCTGGCCCGCCGTCCCGGCCGCGCCACCGGACCCGTGCTGCTGCTCGTCATGGCCGTGGCCACCGGCGTCCTGGCGCTCGGACAGCAGGCAACCTGGACCGCCTCCCAGCGCGACCAGGCCGCCTTCGCCACGGCCGGCGGTCTGCGCATCTCCGGCTCGCACAACGCCCTGATGGGTCAGGGCGGCCGCTACGGCGGTCTGCCCGGCGGCGACCGGCTGGTCCCGGTGGTGCGCGACGAACAGCCGTTGCCGAGCGGCGTCCACGGCCAGCTGCTGGCTGTGGACGCCGCCGCCTTCGCCGACCGCGTCCCGGTCCGCTCCGACCTGCTCGACGGCGGAACCGGCGCGGAGGTCTTCGGCACGCTCGCCGGACCCGCCCCGGCCGGCATCCCGCTGCCCGGCGTCCCGCTGCGGATCGACGCCGACATCGCGGTGCGTCAGCAGGACCAGGAGCTCTGGTGGTCCAGGAGCAGCCAGGTCCACCCCCAAGTCCGGCTGCTGCTGCGCGACCGGTTCGGCCTGGTCCACAAGGTCCCGTTCGGCGACCTCCCGCTGAACGGCCAGGTCCGCTCCTCGATCCCGCTCGGCGCGCTGGTCGACGCCCCGGTGGGCTCGGTCGCCGCTCCGCTGACCGTGGTCGGCGCGACCGTCGACTTCGGCGATCGCAGCGAGGGCGAGGTCACCGTACGGAACCTGGCGGTCTCCGAGACCGCGGGGGGACCGGCCACCACCGTTCCGGTGCCGACCGGTGCCGGCTGGAGCCTCAAGCCCCCGACGGTCCGCGGCAGCACGGACAGCTCGCCGGTGGCCGCGCTCGCCTCCGAAACGGCCGGCGCCGACGCGCTGTTCACGGTCCGCTACCGTTCCGCCGGCGGCATCGGCGACCCGGTGCGCGCCGTGCTGAGCCCGACCGGGACGCCCGTTCCGGCCGGCGTCAACGGCGTCGCCACCCGCGACTACCTGAAGGCCGTCGGAGCCTCGGTCGGGGACACCGTCCGGGTGCCGTTCGGCGGGGTCGTCGTCCCGGTCAAGGTGACCGCCGTGATCGAGGCCGTACCGGTGGTCGGCCGACAGGCCCTGGTGATGGACCTCGGTACCGTCGCCCGGGTGCTGGCGGTCCAGGACCGCAACCTGCCCGCCCGCACCGAGTGGTGGCTGCCCGCCGCCGGGCCGGGCGACCGCGCCCCGGCCGAGGCC
>NZ_JAHSQD010001073.1 GCF_020103755.1 Streptomyces sp. LS1784 | reverse complement strand
CACCGGCGTGCGCGCTCGGCTCGCGCAGGCCACCCGCACGCCGCCCGGCCGGCTGCGGCTGGCCGGAGTGGTGCTCGCGGTGCTCACCGTGGCCTTCGGCGGGCTCACCGCCTGGCAGTTGGAGACCAGGGCGCAGGCCGCCGACCGGGTGGTCTCGTACAGCCAGCCGCTCAGCCGGGACGCCGCCGAGATCCACCGCAGCCTGGCCGACGCCGCCACCACCGCGGCGAGCGGCTTCCTGCTGGCCGGCGCCGAGCCCGACGAGGTCCGCAGCCGCTACGAGCAGGACATCGCCACCGCCGCCAAGCTGATCGCCCAGGCCGCCGCCCGGACCACGGCGACCTCCCCCGCACAGGGCTCGCTCGCCCGGCTGAACCAGCAACTCCCGGCGTACGCCGGCCTGGTGGAGACGGCGCGGGCCGACAACCGACAGGGCATCCCGCTCGGCGGCGCCTACCTGCGGTACGCCTCCGAGCAGATGCAGACCGTCCTGCTGCCGGCCGCCGCCGAACTGGCCGCCGCCGAGAACCGGGAGCTGGCCGACGACTACGCCGCCGCCCAGGCGGTGCCGTGGGGGGCGTACGGCCTGGCGCTGGTCACCCTGATCGCGCTGGCCTGGGTGCAACTGACGCTGTTCCGCCGCACCAACCGGGTGTTCAACATCGGGCTGCTGGGCGCCACCGCCGCCGTCCTGGCCGGCGCCCTGTGGCTGACCGTCGCCGGGCTGACCACCCGTTCCGCGCTCGAACAGAGCGCCCGCGAGGGCGCGACCCCGCTTCGGGCGCTCAACTCCGCCCGGGTGGACGTGCTGACCGCCCGGCTGGCGGAGAACCTGCACTTCGTCGCCCGCGGCTCGACCACCCGGTACGCCGACCAGTGGACGAAGGCCACCGAGCACCTGGCGGGAGCCGGGGACCGGCCCGGCGGCTCGCTGTCGGAGGCCGTACGGCTGGCGCCGACGGCCGCCGGGCCGAGCCTCCAGGACGCCTCGAAGCAGTTCGACCAGTGGCGCCGGAAGCACGACGCCGCCCGGGTGCTGGAGGTCGACAACGCCGACTACCAGGGCGCGCTGGAGGCCACCGTGACGGCCAAGGGCGGCGCGGACACCGCCGACGCCGCCTTCAACGCCACCGACAAGGCGCTCGCGCGGGCCGCCGACACCGAACAGGACCGCTTCAAGCGGGCCGCCGAGGGCACCGGCGGGGACCTGCGCACCGCCGCCGTCGCCGCCGCGCTGCTCGGCCAGGTGGCC
>NZ_JAHSQD010001072.1 GCF_020103755.1 Streptomyces sp. LS1784 | reverse complement strand
CCGGCCCGGCGGCGGGCCAGACCCAGGGCGGCGGCGGGCGCCGTCGCGGCGGCCCGACCCAGCTCGTCGTGGTGCAGGGCTCGCTGGCCGGCACCACGGTGGCGCTCCAGGGCCAGACCATCACGCTCGGCCGTGCGCACGACTCCACCATCGTGCTGGACGACGACTACGCGTCCTCCCGGCATGCCAGGATCTATCCGGATCAGACTGGGCAGTGGACGGTCGAGGATCTAGGCTCCACCAACGGCACCTATCTGGACCGGCAGCGCCTGACCGCGCCCACCCCGCTCCAGCCGGGCATGCCGATCCGTATCGGCAGGACCGTCATCGAACTGCGGAAGTAGTAGCGCATGAGGGACAGCATCCCGTCCATGACCCAGAGGGGGGCACAGGTCGCATGACCCTGGTGCTGCGCTTCGCCGCCGGCTCCCACAAGGGACTGATCCGGGAGGGGAACGAGGACTCCGGCTACGCCGGGCCGCGGCTGCTGGCCGTGGCCGACGGCATGGGCGGCGCCGCGGCCGGCGAGGTCGCTTCCTCCGAGGTGCTCGGCTCGATCGTCCGGCTGGACGAGGACGTGCCGGGCGCCGACCTGCTGACCCTGCTGGGCGACGCCGTCCAGGGCGCCAACGACCGGCTCCGGCAGATGGTCGAGGAGGACCCGCAGCTGGAGGGCATGGGCTGCACCCTGACCGCCATGCTGTGGACGGGCCAGCGGATGGGCCTGGTGCACGTCGGCGACTCCCGGGCCTACCTGCTGCGCGACGGCTCCCTGGTGCAGATCACCCAGGACCACACCTGGGTGCAGCGCCTGGTCGACGAGGGCCGGATCACGCCCGAGGAGGCCGAGACCCACCCGCAGCGCTCGCTGCTGATGCGGGCGCTGGACGGCCGCGGCCAGGTCGAACCCGACCTGTCGATCCGCGAGGTCCGGGCCGGCGACCGCTACCTGATCTGCTCCGACGGCCTCTCCGGCCCGGTCAGCCACCAGACCCTCCAGGACACCCTCGGCAGCTACTACGCGCCCGAGCAGACCGTGCAGGAGCTGATCCAGCTCGCGCTGCGCGGCGGCGGTCCGGACAACATCACCTGCATCGTGGCGGACGTCATCGACGTCGGCGCCACGGACACCATGAGCGGCCAGTTCAACGACGTCCCGGTGGTGGTCGGCGCGGTCGCCGACGCCCCGCCGTCCTCGGCCGCCGCCGACCGCTCGATCGCGGACACCCCGGCCGGCCGCGCCGCCGGCCTCG
>NZ_JAHSQD010001071.1 GCF_020103755.1 Streptomyces sp. LS1784 | reverse complement strand
GCCGCCCTGGACGTGCTCGCCGACGGCCACCGCTCCTGGCCCCGACTGCGCGAGGCCCTCGAACCGGCCGTCACCCGGAGCGAGGCCGAGGGCCTGCTCGCCCTCGCCGACGGCGCCGACGGCCGCGGCGAGGACGGCCGCTACCGGACACCGGCCGACGCCTACGCCGCCATCTCCTGCGCGGACGGCCCGCCGCCGCCCACCGAGGCGGAACTGCGCCCGGCCCTCGCCGAACTCGCCGCCCGCGCCCCGCTGACCAGCGGACACGACCCGGTGGGCACCCTGCTCGACCCGGACTGCCGACCCTGGCCGTTCCGTTCGCCCGAGCCGCCGCAACCGGTCCGGGCACCGGGCAGCGCGCCGGTCCTGGTGATCGGCTCCACCGGCGACCCGGTCACCCCGTACGTCTGGGCGCAGCGGCTCGCCGCCGGGCTGGAACACGGGGTGCTGCTCACCCGGGACGGCGACGGGCACACCGGGTACGACAAGAGCGGCTGCGTCCGGGACGCGGTGACCGACTACCTGGTGGACGGCCGGCTGCCGGCGGCCGGGACGCACTGCCCGTCCGACTGAGCGGGCCGGGCCCCCTTCGGGGTCGCGGACCCACCGTCAGGAGGTGGGGGCCGTCAGGTCGTAGAAGGTGGTCGAGCCGACCGTCTTCTCGGTGAAGTGGGTGGTCACCCAGGACTCGATCTGGGCGGACTCGTTCTGCTGCCCGCCCTCGCCGCCGCCGCCGAAGCCCCGGCGGGAGCCACCGCCGATGAACCAGTGCACCTTGCCCTCCTGGACGTACTTCTGGAAGCCGGCCAGGGTCAGCGAGGGGTCCGTGCCGTTGAACCCGCCGAGGGCCATCACCGGCTCGCCGGTGGCGAGTTGGTAGCCGGCGGCACTCTGCGAACCGATCGCGGCGGCCGCCCAGGTGTAGTGGTCGGCGTTCTCCTTGAGCATGGCGGCGGCCTCGTCGCTCACCTTGGGGCCGTCGAGCAGGCCGCCCATGCCGCCGGGGAGCATGCCCTCGGGGGCCTGCGGACCGGGGACGCCGTTGGTGCCGCTGCCGGTGCCGGTGTTGTCGCCGTTGCCGCGCTCGTGGCGGCCGTTGGCGTGGTCGGTGCCGTTGCCGGTGCCGCCGCCCGGGAAGGCCTGGCCGCCGGGGAAGCCCCCGCCGTTCTGCCCGCGCGGTGCCTGGCCTCCCGGGAAGCCCGGCTGACCGCCCTGGCCGCCCTGGCCGAACCAGCGCCCGTTGCCGCCGCCCGG
>NZ_JAHSQD010001070.1 GCF_020103755.1 Streptomyces sp. LS1784 | reverse complement strand
CCGGCGGCGGACGGCGGCCAGCGCGGCCAGCTCCAGCAGGGCGGTGGCCGGATCGCCCTGGTCCACGGTGCCGGCGAGCGGCAGGGCGGTGGCCGGGAGCGGGCGGCGGTCGGTGCCGAGCAGGGCGCTGGTGTGCAGGGTCTCCCACGGGTCCTGGGTGATCGTCATGCCGAGTTCTCCTGGGCGTGTCTTGGGGGTTTCGTCGGATCAGGCCGCGGCGTCAGGGGGCGTGCATCGCAGGGCGGAGGCTGGGGGCGGAGTCACTGCGGTGGGAACACCTCCCCGGCTGCCGGGCCGGGGCCATGGGTGACCGACCACAGCGCGGCGAGGTGCGTGCCATGGCGTCGCGGGCCCGGCAGGGATCCACAGGACACGCCCTAGGCGTTGGCGAGGCCGACCGGGCGCCGGCCGGCGGCCCAGGCCGTGACCGGGGCGAAGCCCTGGTGGCCGTACTCGCCGAAGACCGTCAGCGGGCGGCCGGTGGAGACCGCGGCCAGCCGCCACAGCGCGGCCTCCGGGACGGCCGAGGTGCGGACCGCAACGGTGTGGTGGCCGTCCGTCAGGAACCAGCCGTCCGGAGCGCGGACCGGGACGACGTCGCCGAGGACGGTCGGCCGGCTCTCCAGCCACGGGTCGTCGGCGACGGCGGTGCCGTAGCCGGCCACCGCCTCGGCGACGGTGAGTCCGGCGGGCGGGTCGGCGGGGCCCGGCTCGGGGGCGCCGTAACGCTCGCCGAGGGTGGCGCGCAGCGGGTGGGCGGCGGGGAAGTAGGCGAGGTCGGCCTCCACCAGGCGGCCGGTGGGCAGGGCGAGGGCGGGGGCCTGGCCCTGGTGGCCGAAGGACAGCAGTACGGCCGGGCGGCCGGTCTTGGCGCCGCGCAGCCAGACCCGGCGGGTGGTGAGCCGCTCGTCCGTGGTGTCGCGGGTGCCGAGCACCAGCCAGCGGTCGCGGATGGTGGGGCCCGCCTTGCCGGTGTCCGCGGGGTAGCCGACCCGGGTGCGGACGGTGGCGGCCAGCTCGGCCGGCAGCTCGTCCATCCGGGTGGCGGCGGTGGCCAGCAGGTGCAGCATCGCGTACTCCTCCAGCAGTCGCTCCTGCGGCAGCGCGTCCAGCTCGCGGACCCGGGTGGCCAGGCCGGGGGCCTGCGCGTCGACCATCCGGGCGGCGACCTCCTCCCAGGGGCCGGCGGTGGACTGGTCGGCCAGGCCGTGCCGGATCCGGTCGGCCAGCCGCAGCCGCAGCTCGGCCGCGCCGGCCG
>NZ_JAHSQD010000107.1 GCF_020103755.1 Streptomyces sp. LS1784 | reverse complement strand
TGGCCGGGCACCGGCTGCGCGGGCATGGCCTGGGTCGGCAGCGCGTGCGCGCCCTCGCCGAGGTACTCCGGCTGCCCGGACGGCTGCCCCACCGGCGGCACGGCCGAGTGGGCCTGCGGCTGGCCCGGCTGCCCCTGCGACTGGCCGGGCTCGGGGCGGAACAGGTCGTCCAGGTTGAAGTCACCGGAGTTCGGGTACGAGCGGCGCTGACTCAACGCGATTCCTCACCTGTGCAGGACCGCGCGCTGACGGCGGACCACATCTCGTCGGTTCTTGGGAGCATCACAGTTCCTTGGACGTCGCGCCCACGCTACCGGTTCGCCTCACCGGGTGACCACGTGGGCGGGACATCCGTCACGCTCCCTGCACAGACGGTCCGTGGGCCGCCCCGGGCTCGGGCCGCCCCCGGCCCCGGGGCGAAGCAGGCCCAGGTGACAGGCAGGCCCTAAGCCGCCTCGGCATCCGCCCGGGCGTGGAACTCGCGGACCACCCGCTGCTCCCGGTACGGCTCCAGCCTGCGCCGGAACTCGTCCAGGTACTCCACGCCACGGTTGGAGCGCAGCCCGCTCAGCAGCCGGACCGCCTGGGCACCCGTCTCGCAGGCGCGTTCCAGGTCCCGCTGCTGGAGCTGGGCGGTGGCCAGCAGGACGAGGTCCACCGCGCGGCGCCGGACCCGGGTCGGCGGGTGCAGGTCGAGCGCCCGGCGGGCGTAGTGCTCGGCCTGGCCGGCCTGCTCCAGGTCCCGGTGGCAGTGGGCCAGCTCGTCCGCGAGGTAGGCGTCGTCGAAGTGGGCGATCCAGTCCGGGTCGTCCTCCGGGCGGCGCTTCTCCATCATCTCCAGCGCCCTGGCCGACACCGTCTCGCAGGAGCGGGCGTCGCCGAGCAGGGCGTGGCCGCGGGCCTCGGCGGCGTAGAACATCGCCATCGCCGTCGGGGTGGCCACCGAGCGGGCGCCTTCCTGGGCGGCGCGGGCGAGTTGGGCGATCTCCCGCGGGTTGCCGAGGGTGGCCGCCAGGTGGCTCATCGAGGCGGCCAGCACGTAGCCGCCGTAGCCGCGGTCGTCGGCGGCCTGGGCCAGCCGCAGCGCCTGGATGTAGTAGCGCTGGGCGAGCCCGGGCTGACCGGTGTCCACCGCCATGTAGCCGGCCAGTTCGGTCAACCGGGCCACCGCGGCGAAGAGTTGGCGCCCGGTCTCCTCCCGGTAGGCACCGCCGAGCAGGCCGGAGACCACCGAGTTGAGGTAGTGCACCACCACCGGGCGCACGTGGCCGCTGCCGAAGCGGTGGTCCAGGTCGACCAGCATCGCGGTGGTCGCCTTGATCGCGGCCACGTCGGTCGGACCGACCCGGGGGCCGCCGGCCCGCGCCACCACCGGATCCGGCGGGGTGATCAGCCAGTCCCGGCTGGGCTCCACCAGCGCGGAGGCGGCGACCGTCGCGCCGGTCAGGAAGTCCCGCCGGCCGACGTCACTGCGCCACAGCTCGCAGACCTGCTCCAGCGCGGCGCCGATGGTCGGCGCGAACTGGAGCCCGATGCCGGAGCTCAGGTTCTTGCCGTCCGCCATGCCGATCTCCTCGACCGACACGCTGCGGCCTAGCTTGCGGCCCAGGGCCTCGGCGATCACGGCCGGCGCCTGCCCGCGCGGCTGCTGCCCGCGCAGCCAGCGGGCGACGGAGGTCTTGTCGTACCGAAGGTCCAGCCCGTGCTCGGCGCCGCAGAGGTTGACCCTCCGGGCCAGGCCGGCATTGGAGCAGCTGGCCTCCTGGATCAGTTGCTGTAGACGCTCGTTGGGCTGTCGTGCGACGAGTGGTCTCGCGGCCATTGGGCTTCGCCTCCCCACACCCTCCGGTCCCGGCCGGCGGGCGACGATTCTGCTGATCTGTTGCCGACTGTCCGACCGTCCAAGGAATCTGACACCAGGTTAGCGATCAGCAACGCCAGCGGGATACCCACGGTGACGAACCGCACCCCCCTTGCGCCCTGGGAAATGCTCCTGTGCGCCCCCGCTGCGCCTGCCCTCGGCCCCTTCAATTCGGTCGACTAACCGGAACGGGTGACATTGCCGGGATGCACCCAACCGGGCGCCATCGGGCCGTAACCAGCCTCACACACGGTAGTTGAGTACCCCGTGGAAGACATCCCCGACGCCGCGGGCCGGAACGAGAAGGCCGCTCCGCCCCCCTTGCTCGCCGAAGCGATCGGCTACGCCGAGACCCGCCACTGGGAGGTGGCGCCGGGCGCCTGGCTGATCGACGACGGCGACGACGACGGCGTCCGCTGTTCCTGCGGTGACCGGCGCTGCACGATGCCGGGCGCCCACCCGCTGGACCCGGACTGGGCACGGAAGGCGAGCGCCGGTCTCGGCGCGGTGCGGCACTGGTGGACCGAGCGGCCGCAGGCGTCGATCCTGCTGCCCACCGGGCGCTCGTTCGACGTCCTGGACGTCCCGGAGACGGCCGGCTGCCTGGCGCTCGCCCGGATGGAGCGGATGGACCTCCAGCTCGGCCCGGTGGTGGTCCAGCCCGCCGCGTCCGGGCGGATCGGGCGACGGCTGCACTTCCTGGTGCTGCCCGGGGCCGCGGCCAGGCTCCCGGAGATGCTCCGCCGACTCGGCCGGCCGCCCGGTCGGCTGGACCTGGTCGCCCGCGGCGAGGGGGACTGGACGGTCGCCCCGCCGTCCCGGATCGGATCCCTGGGGTACGCCCAGTGGGCCCGCTCCCCCTCCGCGCTCAACCGCTGGCTGCCGGACGCCGCCGAACTGATCAGCCCGCTCGCGTACGCCTGCGGACGCGAGGCGCGCTCGGTCCGCGCCGCCCGGGCCGCCCGGCCGGCGCCGGTGGGCTGAGCCCGGACCGGCTCCGTCCGGCCCCCTGGATCTGCCGCCCTCCGCCGATCGGGTGAGGGCGCGCACTGCGCGACACAACGCGCGCGAGTGACGGGCCTTGTCTCCCACCGGAGACGGGGTCCGTCATACGCATGTCCGGATAAGGCTTCCGTGTACCCGCTGATCAACCGGAAAAGCCCCTCGTACGAGTGACAGCACTCAAGGATTGCCATGATCGGCCGAGGGGAGGAATTGCGATGTGTGGGGACGCCGGCAGGGGCGCTCGGACGGGGAAGCCGGGCGGCGGCGGTGGAGGGGAACGGGAGGGAGCAGGGAGGGACGGGAGGGAACGGGGAGGCGAGCGGGCCCGCTGCACGGGGAGCAGCGGGCCCGCTCGGCTGTTCGGATCCGGCGCCTCCGGTTCGGAGCCGGCGCCCGGGGTGTGGAGCCGGCGGCTCAGGCCTGGGCGACGAAGACGTGCTGGGCGATGTCCTTGCCCAGCTCCGCCGCGTTGTCGCCGGTGCCGACCAGCACACCGGCGACGCCGATGTTGACCTTGACCGTGGAGCCCGGCCGGACGCCGGCCCGGCGCAGGGTGCTCATCAGCGCGCTGTCGGTCTGGATCGGCTCGCCGATCCGACGGACCACCACGTCGGCCCCGGCGTCGCCCGGCTTGACGGTGTCCAGCGGGACGAGTCCGGCGTCGAAGCCCTCGCCCTCGGCCTTGGTGTCGCCCAGCTCGTCCAGGCCCGGGATCGGGTTGCCGTACGGGGACTGGGTGGGGTGGCCGAGCATGGCGAGCACCTTGCGCTCGACCGTCTCGCTCATCACGTGCTCCCAGCGGCAGGCCTCCTCGTGCACCTGCTCCCACTCCAGGCCGATCACGTCGACGAGCAGGCACTCGGCGATGCGGTGCTTGCGCATGACGCGCACCGCGAGCCGGCGGCCGTCCTCGGTCAGTTCGAGGTGGCGGTCCCCGGCGACCTGGAGCAGCCCGTCGCGCTCCATCCGGCCGACCGTCTGGCTGACCGTGGGCCCGCTCTGTTCCAGGCGCTCCGCGATCCGGGCGCGCATCGGGACGATGCCCTCCTCCTCCAGCTCCAGGATGGTGCGAAGGTACATCTCAGTGGTGTCGATCAGCCCAGACATCGCCGCTGGCTCCGTTCTTCGGTGTCCTCATCGCCAATTCTGACGTACCGGACCGGCAACCGGGCCCGCCCCGGGGCTCCGGAGAGCCGTTTTGTTCCTGTTGACAACGATGCCGCCGGGGCGCGACCGTGCTCGCCGAAGCTTTCTCCACCGGCGGTCTGGACCACCCGGACCACCCCACCCGGCCGGCTCCCCCACCGGCAGAGAGCGAAGGCACCAGATGAACGACCTGGTCGGCAGGTACTTCGACGCGGCGATCGCCCACCTCCAGCGGGTCCGCGAGGAGGAGGCCGACGCCATCGAGGCCGCCGCCGCGCTGCTGGCCGAGGCGATGACCGAGGGTCGCAGGGTCTTCACCTTCGGTGCCGGGCACTCCTCGCTGCCGGCCCAGGACGTGGTCTACCGGGCCGGCGGGCTGGTCCCGGTGAACCTGCTGAACGTGCCCGGGATGGCCGGGGTGACGGTGATGCCCGCGCCGCTGTCCAGCGCGCTGGAGCGGGTCTCCGGGCTGGCCACCGCCACCCTGGACCTCACTCCGGCGACCGCGGGGGACCTGCTGTTCGTGATCTCGCTCTCCGGCCGCCAGGTGATGCCGGTCGAGCTGGCCCGGTACGCCCGGGACCGCGGCCTGAAGGTGGTCGGGGTGACCTCGCTGGCGTACCCGCAGGAGGTGCCCTCGGCGCACCCGACCGGCACCTACCTGAAGGACCACTGCGACGTGGTGCTGGACAGCAAGATCGCGGTCGGCGACGGCGAGCTGACCCACCCGGGCACCGAGACCACCTTCGGGCCGGTCTCCACCATCGTGACCAGCGCGCTGATGCAGGCCGTGGTCGCCTCGGCGGTCGGCCGACTGGCCGACCGGGCGGCCGCCGGGGAGTGCCCCGCGCCGCCGCTGTTCCGCTCCGGCAACGTCCCGGGCGGCACCGAGTGGAACGCCAAGCAGATGGCCGAGAACGCCGAGCGGGTCTTCTACACCTACTGATGCACCTGCCGGCCCGCACGCACTGATCCGCACCCGCCGGTCCGCGCTCTCCGGCCCGCCCCCGGCGGTCGCCCGCGCGCACCCGCCGGCCACCGCGCGCCCCCGCCACCCCTCTCGCACGCTGGGTGCCGGATCGAGCACGGGGAGTACCGGACAACCATCGGGGCTTCCCGGCCACATCCGGCCGCCCCGGCCGTCACCAGGCGTACCGGCGAGCCGCCCGGGGCAGGAGAGCGGTGCGACCGGAGCGACTGGTGGGGGCCGAACATGGCGTCTGTTGCGGGACGGACCGGGTGGATGCGTGAGCGGGACCTGCTGCCCGGGTTCTTCTGGGCCGCCGACGCGGCCTCGCTGCACGGGCAGCGACGCTCGGTGCTGCTCTCCGCCTGGGAGCTGGTCCTGCTGGTGCTCGCCGCGGCGACCGGCTCGGCCGACGGCGAGCCCTGGGCCTGGTCGGCGGCGGTGGCCTACCTCGGCGCGGTCGCGCTGGCGGTGGTGGTCAGCCGGCAGAACCCGCAGGGCCTCTGGTACGAGGGCCGGGCGGCCGCCGAGTCGGTGAAGACGCTGGCCTGGAAGTACGCCGTCCGGGCCGACGCCTACCAGCCGCCGCCGCGCGCCCTGCCGGACGCCGAGGGCCTGTACCACTTCCAGCTCGCCCGGGTGCTCGGCGCGTTCCGGGACAGCCCGGTGGCCGTCCCGGAGGACGGGGCGGGGATCACCCCGGCGATGCGCGACCTGCGCGAGCAGCCGCTGGCGGTGCGCCGCGAGGTGTACCTGGCCGAGCGGATCCAGCTGCAGCACGACTGGTACCGCGCCAAGGCCCGCCACTGCGCCCGCGCCGGGCACTGGGCCGGGGTGCTGGGTGTGCTGCTGCCCGCGCTCGGCCTGGTGCTCGCCCTGCTGCGGGCGCTCGGCGCGTTCGGCTACGACGCGCTGGGCACGGTCTCGGCGGTGGCCGCCTCGGTCGCCGCCTGGGCGCAGCTGCGCCAGTACCGGCCGCTGGCGGCCGCGTACGCCCTGGCCGCCGAGGAGCTGGCGCAGATCCAGCGCCAACTCGCCCAGCTGGACCTGGAGTCGATGGAGGCCGAGGAGATCTGGGCCCGCCTGGCCCGGGACGCCGAGGACGCGATCTCCCGCGAGCACACCACCTGGCAGGCCCGCCGGGAGGTGCGCACCACCACCGACCGGGAGCACGCAACCGACCCGGAGCACTGAGGAGGCCGCAGGTGTCGTTACGGATGGTCAAAACGGCGGACGACCGCGCCCTCGCCGTCGAGTCCCTCGGCGACCCGCGCGGCCGTCCGGTGTTCCTGCTGCACGGCATGCCCGGCAGCCGGGTCGGCCCGCACCCGCGCAGCACGGTGCTGTACCGGCTGGGGGTACGGCTGATCTCGTACGACCGGCCCGGCTACGGCGACTCGACCCGGCTGTTCGGCCGCCGGGTGAGCGCGGCGGCCGCGGACGTGCGGACCATCGCGGACGAGTTCGGGCTGGAGAGCTTCGCGGTGCTCGGCCGCTCCGGCGGCGGCCCGCACGCGCTGGCCTGCGCGGCGCTGCTGCCGGAGCGGGTCAGCCGGGTGGCGGTGCTGGTCGGCCTCGCGCCGCGCAACGCGGCCGGCCTGGACTGGTACGCGGGGATGACCCCGTCCAACGTCCGTGCCTACCGGGAGGCCGAGCGGGGGCACGGCCGGATCGCCGACGCGATGGAGTTCCGCTCCCGGCAGATCAAGGACGACCCGGTCCGGCTGCTGAACGGGCTGCGCACCGAACTCTCCGCCGCCGACCGGGAGGTGGTGGCCGACAGCGGGCTGCGGCGGATGCTCCAGAGCAACTACCGGGAGGCGTTCCGGCACGGCGCGGACGGCTGGATCGACGACGTGCTGGCCTTCACCGCCGACTGGGGGTTCGAGGTCGGGTCGGTCCGGGTGCCGACCTGGCTCTGGCACGGCGCGGACGACCAGTTCTCGCCGGTCGACCACTCCCGCTGGCTGGCCGACCACATCCCGGACGCCGAGCTGTTCCTGGAGCCCGGCGCCGCGCACTTCGGGGCGTTCCGGGTGATGACCACCGCGCTCGCCTGGGCGGCCGGCTGGGGCGGTCCGGGGTCAGCCCTTCGCCGGCGTCAGGGGCGCTGAGCCGCCGAGCACCGCCAGCACGTTGTCCACCGCCAGGCCGCCCATCGCCTGCCGGGTGCGGACGGTGGCACTGCCCAGGTGCGGGGCCAGCACCGCGCGCTCCTGGGCGAGCAGCGCGGACGGGACGGCCGGCTCGTGCTCGAAGTTGTCCACGGCGGCGGCGAACAGCGCACCGGACTCCAGCGCGGCGGCCAGCGCCTCCTCGTCCACCACGCCCGCGGTCATGCTGACCACCACCGCGCCGCGCGGCAGCAGGGCGAGCCGGCGGGCGTCCAGCAGGTGCCGGGTCTCGGCGGTGAACGGGCAGGTGACGACCAGCACGGTGGAGGTGGCGAGCAGTTCCTCCAGCGGCTTCCAGTCGGCGCCTTCGGCCTGCTCGGCCGGCAGTTCACCGCGGTTGTGGTAGCTGACCGGCATGTCGAAGGCGCGGGCCCGGCGGGCCACCGCCCGGCCGATCCGGCCCATGCCGAGCACGCCCAGCGGGGTGCCGGCCAGCTCCAGGCCGAGCAGGAAGTTCGGCGCCCAGACCCAGGGCTCGCCGGAGCGCAGCAGCCGCTCGCCCTCGCCGAGCCGGCGGGTGGCGGCCAGCAGCAGCGCCCAGGCCATGTCGGCGGTGGCGGTGGTGAGCACGCCGGGGGTGTTGGTGACCAGGACGCCGCGTTCGGCGCAGGCGGCCACGTCCACGTTGTGGTAGCCGACGGCGTGGTTGGCGACGACGGCCAGCTGCGGGCCGGCCGCGTCGAGGAACTCGTCGTCCACCCGGTCGTCCAGGGTGGTGATCACGGCCCGCCGGCCGCGGACGGCGTCCAGCAGTTCGGCCCGGTCCATCGTCAGGTCGGAGTCGTGGTAGGTGACGGCGTGGTGCGCGGTCAGCCGTTCGATGACGCCGGGGGCGAGGCGCCTGGTGACCAGGACCGGGGGCGGGGTGCTCATGCGCCCGCCTCGCTTCGCTCGGCAGGGGCATTCGCCCACGCGCACCTCTTGACGACTCGCTCGCTGCGCTCGCTCATGGCCCTGGAGCGTACCCCGCCCCCTCCTGATCAGACCGGCTGCGGCTCCAGGTCGCGGTTGATCCGCTTCCAGCCGCGCGCGGAGACCGTGTTGGGGTGCTCCTCGCCGACCTGCCGGATCAGTTCGGAGATGGCCCGCGCCCGCAGCTCGGCGGCCTGGGTGTGCCGCCCGCCCGACCGCAGGGTGATCGCCAGGTTGGCCTCGCAGGCCACCGCGTCCGGGTGCTGGGCGCTGTAGCGGTCGCACAGCCCCTGGTACGCGGCCCGACCGAGCCGTTCGGCGCGGTCGATCTGCCCGTCGTCGCCGTAGGCGTTGGCCAGGTTGATCATCGCATTGAGGGTGTACGGGTGCTCCGGCCCGACCGAGCGGGTCAGCCCCTCGACGGTGAGCCGGCCGCGCTCGATGGCACCCTGGACGTCGCCGCTGCCCCGCAGGTAGATGCCGAGGTTGTTGGCGCAGGCCAGGGTGAACGGGTGCTCGTCGCCGAACAGCCGCCGGTGGCCCTCGAAGACGGTGGAGCAGAGGTCGCGGGCGGCCTCCTTGTCGCCGGAGGCGCTGTGGTCGGCGGCCAGGTTGAGCGCGCAGGCGAGCGCGTCGGGGGCGTCGGCGCCGTAGCGCTCCAGGTAGCGCTCGTAGGTCTCCTTGGTGATCCGGCGGGCCTCGGCGAGCTGGCCGATCCGGCGCAGTGAGACGGCCAGCGACTTGGCGTTGCGCAGGTTCTCCGGGAGGTCCGGGTCGAGCACGTCGCCGAGGTCGGAGGTGACCTCCTGGAGCAGGTCCACCGAGCCGCGGTAGTCGCCGAGTTCGCGCAGGTCGCGGGCCAGGTTGGACTTGGTGGACAGGGTGTAGGGGTGCTTGGGGCCGAGGACGGCGGTGCGCCGGTCGAGGGTCTCCTGGTCGAGTTCGCGGGCCGCCTCGCTGTCGCCGACCAGCCGGTAGTCGATCGCCAGGTTGTTCGCCATGGAGAGCGTGCGCGGGTTGTCGTCGCCGAACAACTCGCGGAACTGGTCGAGGATTTCGCGGTCGAGGTCGAGGGCGGCCTGGAACCGGCCGAGCGCCCGGCGGTCGGCGCCCAGCGAGCCGGCCGTCATCAGGGTGTACGGGTGGTGCTCGCCGAGCAGGGCCCGCTGGCGTTCCAGGGTGTCCTCGTCCAGGGCCAGCGCCTCGGCGTAGTTGCCCTGGGAGCGCAGCACGTTGGCGAGCTGGAAGCGCAGCAGCAGGGTCTGCCGGTCGTCCTCGCCGAGCTTGCCGGTCCACTCCGCGTCCAGGGCGTGGCCGAGGTCGCGGGCGCGGTCGAGTTCGCCGCGCTTCCACAGGTAGCGGACCCGGTCGATGAGCAGCTGGCGGGTGTCCGCCTCGTCGCAGTTGTGCGCCTTGGACGGCGACAGGTGCGGCCAGATCTCGTCGAAGGCGGGCCAGTTGGCCGGGTCGTCGGTGTCGCCGAGGACGGGCCGGGCGCCGGTGAGGATGCGGTGCACCTCGTGGACGGCGATCTCCTGCTCGTCGGCGGTCATCCCGGCCCGGATCACCGCCTGGACGAGCCGGTGCACCTGGAAGCTGTTGCTGCCGGCGTCGACCTTGGCCAGCGCGTACCGGCCGATCGCCTGGATCACCTTGCCCAACATGAACTTGTCGCTGAGGTCGGCGTCGAACTTCACCAGCGCCCGGATCATCTGGTCGCTGTAGAAGAGGTTCATCGAGATCGGCTCGGGCGCGAAGAACGCGCAGAGCTGGAGCAGCCGGACGGCCGCCGGGGACTGCTGGCGCAGCCGTCCGATCGACACGTTCCAGGTCGCGGCGACCGGGGTCGGGTAGTCGGCCGGGCGGCCGACGGCCAGTGCGCGGGCGGCCTCGGCGTGCAGCTGGGAGACGTAGGTGTCCACCGGGGTGCCGGTGGTGTCCAGCCAGGCGGCGGCCACCTCGACGGCCAGCGGCAGGTCGCCGACCGCCTCGGCGACCCGGTCGGCGTCCGGGCGGGAGAGGCTGCGGGCGCGCCGGCACAGGTGCTCGACGCTCTCGCCGCGGGTGAAGACGTCGACCTCCAGCGCCTCGGCGTGCCCGGTCCAGGCCTGGTTGCGGGAGGTGACCAGGATGTGGCCGGAGCCGCCGGGGAAGAACCGGCGAATCTCGGCGGGCTCGTCGGCGTTGTCGAAGATCAGCAGCCAGCGCGAGGTGGGCACGCCGCGCCGCAGCGCCTCCCGGGCCGCCTCGGCGGCCTCGGTGACCGAGTCGCCGACCCGCAGCCCCAGCCGGCGGGCGAGTTCGGCGAGCGCCGGGGCGACCAGCTCGGTCTGCTCGGCGTCGATCCACCAGACCAGGTCGTAGTCGGACATGAAGCGGTGGGCGTACTCCAGCGCCACCTGGGTCTTGCCGACGCCGCCGAGCCCGTACAGGGTCTGCGGGGTGGGCAGCACGGCCGCCATGCCGCCGCGCAGCTGGTTGCGCAGCTGTTCCAGGACGGGGGCGCGCCCGGTGAAGGAGGGGTTGCGCGGCGGGACGTCCCACACCGAGGGCTTGCTGCCGGGGAAGCGCGGGCCGCCGTTGGGCGCGTCGTCGAGCGGCACCTCGCCGCGGCCGAGCGCGCGCAGCAGGCTCAGGATCGACTGGTTCTCGTCCCGGCCGACCAGGTCGACCGGGTTGCGGTTGCTGAACGGCGCGGTCAGCCGGACGTCGCCGACGCGGACCGGCAGCAGCTGGCGCCGGGTGCCGGACGGGTCGGAGCTGACCACCGACTCCCACAGCGCCCGCGCCTGCGGGGAACGCTGGTAGGCGGGCGAGAGCACGGCGACCGTGCGGAACGCGGAGTCGATGCCGCGCTCGGTCTCCTCGCGCGGGTCGGTGCCGGCGCTGAGGTCGCGGGGCAGCACCCGGAAGCCGGCCCGGGTGAGGACGGACTCGATCCAGTCCGCCCACATCCGGTCCTCGGGGACGTAGGAGAGGTAGAGGTCGGCGGGCACGGACGGGCGGCGGCGGGTGAAGGCGTCCACGTAGCGCAGCCGGACGGTCTCGTCCATCGGCGGCAGGCCGGGCGCCCGGCCGTCGGTGAGCATGGAGGTCAGCCGCTCGCAGGCGGCCAGCATCGAGGTCGGGGTGCCGGTCTGGTCGCCGAAGGTCGCGAGGATCTCCTCGTACGCGTAGAACGGCCGGTACGGGATCTCCACCGAGCCCCAGTACTGGGCGAGTTCCTCGCCGTTGAGGCCCGCGGGCAGACCGTCGAAGCGGACCCGGGCGAGGGCGCGGCCGGCGTCCGCCTTCTCCTTCTCGCCCTCGTCGATGCGCATCGGGACGGGCAGGATGCGGATGCCGCGCTCGCGGTAGCGGTCGTGGATGTGCTGGGCGATCCGGGAGGCGCCGTCGATCGACTGGTCGCTCAGGGTGAAGCAGACGACCAGGTCGTCGGGCATCTGGACGGTGCAGATCTCGGCGATGTCGGACAGGCCGGTGCGGGAGTCGATCAGCACGTAGTCGTAGCGCTTGGCCATGTCCGCCTTGAGGGCGTCGAAGAACTGCCCGCCGTCGAAGCGGTCGTAGAAGATGTCCCAGTCGAGGTGGGTGACGGCCTCGGAGTAGTCCCGGTTGAACTGGCCCGCGGAGAGGAAGTCCAGGCTGCCGGTGGACGGGAAGTGCGGCCAGGTGAGCGAGAGCGCGTGCGGGTGCACCCGGGCGAAGTCCAGGTGCCAGCCCTCGGCGTGCTCGACCGGGCGCAGCGCCTCCTCGCGGTACTCGGCGATCAGGTCCATCATGCCGGTGGTGCCGGCCAGCGAGGCCGGGTCGAGGAACGGGTGGAAGAACTTGGCGAGGCCGGGCGCCTCCAGGTCCCAGTCCACGGTGAGCACGCGGAAACCGTTGGCGGCCAGGATCCAGGCGGTGTTGGCCAGCGCCATGGTGCGGCCGGTGCCGCCCTTGTACGAGTAGAAGGTGATGATCCGGCCGTTGCGGTCCTGATCCGCCACCTGCCGCTCGGCCTCCCGCTGGGCGACCGGATCGACGGGGGTGGGCCCGCCGAGGCGAAGGTTCCTGGTGCGGTTGTCAGTCATCGCGGTCCTCGTCCTCCCAAGGGCGCCATCCCGTCATCGGGTTCATCGCCGTCGTCGCGGTACGGGTCGTGCGCGCGGTGCGGGTCGTTGCCGGTGTTCCGACTTCGGCGGTGGGTGCGGCCGTTGCCGTTGGTGTTGCCGGTGTTGCCGTTGTCCTGGTCGGGGTCGGGGTCGTCGAAGGGGTCCGCCTGGGCTCCGTCCGATCCGTACCCGCCTCCCCCGCGCCGGAACGCTTCCCGCAGGCTCGGCCGGGGCGGCGGCGGTTCCTCCGGTTCGGCCCGGGTGCGGCCCTCGAACGCGTACTTGGCCTTCATCGCCGCCCGGGGCAGCGCGTCGTCGAAGTCCTCCAGCGTGTGCAGCCCGGTCGGGCCCGTCGCGCCGAGGAAGCTCGGCCGGCTCGCCCGCCGGGTGATGCGCAGCGTCTCGTCGCTCAGGTCGCCCAGCTCGTCCGCACGATCGGCGCACTCCGGGTCGTCGCCGTTGAACGGCTCCAGGATGCTCACCCAGGCGGCCTCCGAGCGGTCGAAGCGCCGGACCAGCTCGCGCCGGCGCGGGTCGCGCAGCGCCCAGCGGTCGAGCAGCAGCAGGCCGGGTGCCTCGGCGTTGCCCCCGATGATCGACTCGACCTCGTCGTCGAACTCGTGCACGGTCGGCTGGAACCCCAACTGTCGTGCCAGCCGCGCCGCGTGCTGGGCGATCGGCGAGCCGACCGGCTGGTACGGGTGCCAGTCGGTGCGCCGCTCGCCGTAGTAGTCGGGGCTGCGGTCGGCGGGCAACTCGTTCTGGTGGTAGGCGAGTACGGAGATCCGCAGCTGCTTGGTCGGGGCGGTGACGTTGAACGCGCTCGGGAGGCCGTTGAACTCCAGCCGCCGCCCCACCGGGATCACCGTCTCCTCCGCGACCTGGACGATCCGGGCGGCCAGCCGGTGCACGGCCAGCTCGTAGGCGGAGCGGAAGTAGCTGAGCTTCATCAGCGCGTACAGGCCCTCGGTGGCGTATTCGGGCCCGAAACTCGTGTGGTTGAACTGGAGTTCACTGGCCACGTTCGGCAGCCGGTAGCGGCTCATCGGTGCCCACAGCACCGGCACGATGCCGCTGGTGCGCTCGGAGTCGAGGTTCGCCGGGTAGACCGGCCGGCGGGTGAAGGCGTGCCATTCCTGGCCGCACGGAACGCTGTTGAAGTACCTCGGGGAGTAGAGGGGTACGAAAACCCGGCACGTCGCCAACTCGTCGGACAGCCGTTCGGCCCACAACTCGCCCTGGTGCATGGACTCGTCCATGAAGCCGACCGCGACCCCGTCCGGGACGGTGGTGAGCTGGAGCACCGCCTCGCAGAGATCCCGGTACAACTGCCTGACCCAGTGGTTCGGATCGCTCGCGCCCCGCGCACCGGCCTTGGGAGTGTGCGCGTAGGAGAGGAAGAAGTACGGCCGGGCGTCGTCCTCGTCCCAGCCCCGGTCAGTCACACGCGCCTCCCCCGGGCCCGTCGGCAACCTGCCTCCCGCAGCCCCCGTGCGGCGGGGCTTCAGTGTAGGAACGACTGACACCCCAATGGAATAGCACAACGTCTCGCACGAATTGACATGACCGAAACGATGCCGCTGTCCGTGCACTGGGAGCAGTACCCTCGTTCCGGCCGCCGCGCACCACCGGGAGGACATCCGTGGACCACCTCGACTGGCAGAGGTCCAGCACCAGCAGCGACAGGGACGACTGGATCGAGATCGCCTCCGAGGGCGACCACGTCTACATTCGGCAGTCCGACGACCCCACCCTCGTCGTCACCACCACCCGCACCAAGTTCAACGCCTGGGTCCTCGGCGCCAAGGCCGGCGAGTTCGACCACTTCGTCGCCTGAGGGTCATCCCGGGTAGCGGGCCGCCAGGGTCCGCACCGTCGCGGCGATGCGGTCACGGAGTTCGGCCGGTTCCAGCACCTCGACGTCGGCGCCGAGCCGCAGGAACTCCCCGTGGGCGTGGTCGATCGACTCGATGGGCACCCGGGCCTCCGTGCGGCCGTCGCCCCCGGGTGCCACCCCGAGGCGCCGGGCGCCCTCCGGGGTGAGCCGGACCAGGGCCTCCCCGGTGTGCAGCCGGGCCCGGAAGTCGGCGAGGTAGCCCGTCCAGTACGTGCCCAGGTCGAACCCGGCCGGCACCGCGAACTCCTCTGCCAGTTCGCGCAGTCCGACGATCTGATCGACCCGGTACGTGCGCACACCGGAGGGACCGGTGGCGACCAGGTACCAACGCCCGGCCTTGAGCACCAGCCCGTACGGTTCCACCCGCCGTTCGATCTCCTCCGGCGCCCGCCAACGCCGGTACTGCAGGACCACCGCCCGCCGCTCCCACACCGCGGCGGCGACCGCGGCCAGGTGCGGCGTACGGTCCGCCTCCCCGTACCAACCGGGGGCATCGAGCAGGAACCGCTCCTGGATCCGCCCCGCGTGCTCGCGCAACTCGGCCGGCAGGGCAGCCCGCAACTTCAGCTGGGCGGTGGCGAGCGCCTCGCCGAGGCCCAGTTCGGCCGCCGCACCCGGAAGCGCGGCGAGGAACGCGGCCTGCGCCTCGTCCACCGTCAGCCCGGTGAGCCTGGTCCGGTAGCCGCCGACCAGCCGGTAGCCACCGGCGTGCCCGGCATCCCCGTACAGCGGGACACCGGCGGCGGCCAGCGCCTCGACGTCCCGGTAGACCGTACGGACGGAGACCTCCAGCTCCTCGGCCAGCTGCCGGGCGGTCATCCGCCCCCGGTTCTGGAGCAGCAGGACCAGGGCCACCAGCCGGCTCGCGCGCATGCCGCCAGTATCCCGGTCTCCACTGACAGAGGATGTCAGTGGACCGCCCCTAGCCTCCCCGCATGAACGACTTCGACTTCCTGCACGGCTCCTGGGACGTGGCCAACCGCCGCCTCACCGCGCCGCTCACCGGCAGCGACACCTGGGAGGAGTTCCCCGGCCACTGCGCGATCCGGCCGCTGTTCGGGGGCGCCGGCAACATCGACGAGATCGTCTTCCCCACCCTCGACCGCCGGGGCGTCACCCTGCGGTTGTTCGACCGCGAGAAGCAGCAGTGGTCGATCTTCTGGTCCGACAGCCGCACCGGCCGGCTGGACCCGCCGGTGACCGGCGGCTTCACCGGCGACCGGGGCGACTTCCACGGCGAGGACGCCTACGGCGGCCGCCCGATCCGGGTGCACTTCACCTGGTACCGCCTCGGCCCGGACACCGCCCGCTGGGAGCAGGAGTTCTCCGCCGACGAGGGCCGCAGCTGGGAGCTCAACTGGACCATGGACCTCACCCGCACCGGCGCGGCCTTCGACGGGCTCGGCGCGTGAACCTCATCGTCGAACTGCGCCAGTACACCCTGCACCCCGGCGCCCGCGAGACCCTGATCGAGCTGTTCGAGCGCGAGTTCGTGACCGGGCAGGAGGCCGTCGGCATGACCCTCGGCGGGCGCTTCCGCGACCTGGACGACCCGGACCGCTTCGTCTGGCTGCGCGCCTTCCCCTCGATGCCCGAGCGCCGCCGCGCGCTGGAGGCCTTCTACGGCGGCCCGGTCTGGCGGGAGCACCGCGACGCGGCCAACGCCACCATGGTCGACAGCGACGACGTCCTGCTGCTGCGCGGCCCGGGCTTCGCCCCGGAAACGGGCGCCCGCGAGGTGCTCGCCACCGTCTGCCACCCCACCGACGGCGACGCCTTCGCCTCCTTCGCCACCGAACACCTGGGCCCGGAGCACGCGCTGCACCGCACCGAGCACGCCGAGAACGACTTCCCCCAACTGCCCGTCCGCACCGGCGAGGACGTCCGCGTGTGGTTCGGTCCGGCCGAGCCGCCGCCCTGGCCGTTCCGGCAACTCCGCCTGGAGCCCGTGACGCCGTAGCCGGCCGTGCGCAGGAAGTCGGCCCGTCCGACTTCCCGTGCAGCGCAGCTCCGAAGGTCAAGGCCCGACGAGCTCCGCCAGCTCGTCGGCCGACTCCGGGGTCAGCCGGTAGAAGCCCTGGAGGCTGACTGCGCGTTCGAGGCGGCCATCCACCACGTACTTCAGGCCGCGGGTCTGGTTCCGGCGGTTGCGCCAGGTGAGCTGCCCCAGCAGCTCACCCGGTATCGGCTGGTCGAAGCGCACGGGCGTCGAGTCCACGTGCACCGCCGAGGCGCCGCAGCCGCCGGCGCCGAGCGCCACCCAGTCCTCGTGCCCGGGGAACGCCCGGTCCCGCCACGTCGCCGGAGCCTCGCCGCAGCAGTCGCCCCGCTCCAGGTCGACCACCCGCATCCGGCTCACCACGAACACCTCGCCCCGGTTGACGTGCACCGCATACACCTCGTCCCCGGCGCGGGCGCCCGACCAGGCGGGCAGCGAGGAGTGCGCCCCGCTGAAGGCGACCGGCGGACGCCCGCCCACGCGGCCCTCCTTGCGGAGGGCACGGCAGGTCTCCTGGGTCCACAGAACGGTGAAGGCATCGGGCATGCCGCGATCCTAGGAGCGGGAACGGACATCGCGCCGTTGCCGCCGCTGCACTTCCCGTCGCAACTCCGGCCCCGGCCGCGGAGGTGCGGTGTTCGGCCGGGCAGATCCGTGTCCGGTGGTTTGCCGCACATCACCATTCAGATCCTCCCGTTCGACTGCACGGTCTTCGCCGAAACCGACACTCCGTTCATGCTGCTTCACGGCCGGCACTCCAGGCTGGACACCGTCCTGATGGAACAACCCCAGGGCTCGCCATTCCTCGGAGAGCCTGACGCAGTAGCCTCTTTCAGGCGGCAGTTCGAACGACTCAGGGGCTTGGCACTCCCGCCCCTGTCGGCAAGTGCGTCCGAGCCCTCGCCCACATCTCGCGACTCATGGGGCCTGCTCCAGCACATTCGGTACGCAGTACAACGAAGGTAAGCATGGGACAGCTCAACTGGCAGAAGTCGAGCTTCAGCGGCACCAACACCAACTGCCTTGAGATCGCCTCCGACGGTGAGCTGGTCTACATCCGCGAGTCCGACGACCCCACCCACATCGTCACCACCACCCGCACCAAGCTCGCCGCCTGGCTCCGCGGCGCCAAGGCCGGCGAGTTCGACCACTTCACCACCAGCTCCTGAAGCGAACCGTCCGCGGCCTCCTGCTTCCTGCAAGGGGCCGCGGACGGTTCGCACACCCATCCCGCTGACCCGGTCAGTTGAGGGTGGGAGTCCTCAGTGCTTCGGCGCGCGCTTTCGGACGAGCAGGAGCGCCACGTAGCCGATCAGCATGGGCAGAAGACCCCAGAACACCCGCAGCCCGACCAGGAACACCCCGAGCATCGCGAAGGCTGCGGCAGCCGATTGTCGGCGGATCTCCAACGCCGTGCGTCGGCTGGCAGCCGGTCGAACCAGCTGGCGCCCGGTGAACACCTGCACGAGGTTGATCAATCCCACAAGACCCGCGAATACAGCAATGGCTATCAACACCCGGAGAAGCGTAGTCAACAGAGCATCGCCCCCGCGCCCCGGTCCTTGCCGGGGCGCGGGGGCGGGATCAGCTCACAAGTCCCGCGAGGCCCAACACGCGATACCAGTGACTCGTCGTCGCACCGTCCTCATCGAGCCCCGCCAGATCCCGGAAGCGCTCCCCCACGATCCACTCGAAGAAGAACTCCTCGACACTGCCCGTAATGGGCTCGACCCGACACCCGGTGAACCAGAGGTACCCCTCGTCCGGCACCCGCCACACGCTGCCGTCGCGATCCACCAGCAGCGGATTCAACCGTGCCTCCCCGAAGTAGAAGAACCGCGAGGCGTCCTCCAGCACCCCACCGTCCGGCAGCTCCGCCCTCTCCAGCCCCTCCGCCCACTGCCGGTCGGCCAACTCGTCGGCGCTGTAGAGCCGACACGAGTGATCCAGGTAGAGCCCGTCACTGGCGGCCACCAGCTCTCTGACCCCCTCCGGTGTCCCCTCCGGAACCGAGCTGCCGTCCCCACCCAGCGGCACGTCACAGTCCAGGAGCCTCAGCTCATCCCGGTGCGCCGCCAGCGTGGACCGTAGAAGCCCCATCACCTCGACGAAGTCAGCCATCTCCCCACCCACCCCACCCTCGAACATCACCCCCCAAGTCTCGCGTAGGAAGTCGGCCGGGCCGACTTCTCGCGCACACGATGCGGCCTGGAATGACGTCGCCGCTTCGGCGGAGAGCCGAAGCGGCGACGGGCGACCGGGCGGGACGAGGGGTGGGAGGCGGGTTTCAGGGGCGGCTGCGGCGGAGGATGGACTCGGCGAGGTCGACGGCCTCCCGGACCGGGACGAGGCGGCAGTCGGCGGTACCGATGCGGGCGGTGGTGATGCCGTGGGCGGTGCTCAGGACCTCGGCGCCGAGGGGTCCGAAGTGGACGTCGTCCAGCTCTGGGGCCCGGAAGGTGGTCCAGCCCTCGGGGCCGACGCAGCGGTACTCGCGTACGGGGACGTCGGGCATGCGGAGGTCGGCCAGGTGGAAGGCGGTCAGGCGGTCCATCGGGACGCCGATCGTCAGCACCCGGGCGTCCAGCTCGTAGAGCCGTCCGAGCGGTGACTCCGGGCCGAGGTGGGAGGTCAGCGGGTGGCGCTCGGTGACCTCCCGGGCGAACCGGCCCACAGCCGCCCAGGAGGTCTGCGGGTGCCGGCTCCGCAGTGCGCCCGGGTGGGTGCGGATCGCCTCCGACAGCGCCCCCATGGAGGGCGACGCCGGGGTGGTCGCCGGATCGAAGCGGGGCATCCGGGCCTGGTAGTCGGCCACCTCCGCCCGGGAGAGCCCGGCGATGGCGGTCTGGTGGATGCGGGAGGTGGCGGAGTTCTCGGGCGTGGCGGTGTAGGCGACCAAGGTGCCGTCGGGGCCCAGGACGTCGAGCAGGGCCTCGACCACACCGGCCGCCCCGCCCGGCACCGGTCCGAGGGCGCGCAGGGACGCCTGGACGTGCAGCACCGTGCCCGGGCGGACCCCGAGGTCGACGAGGTCGCGGACGAGGGGGTGAACGGGGGAGGCGACGGCGACGCTGCCGCCGAGGGGTTCGGTGCGGATGGCGTTTCCCCGGGGTTGAGGGCCCCGGGCGAGGGCGGACCCGGGGCGGCGCGAGTGGGAGGTCAGACCCCGGCCCGTTCCCGCCGTGCCCGGTCGGCCGCCTGCTCGGCGGCGGCGGGCAGCGGCAGGGCGAGCCAGGGTGCGACGGTGGCACGCATGCCGTCGGCGAAGCGCAGGCCGGTCCCGGTCAGGGCCCCGGACGACGCCAGCCGCTCCACGGCCTCGGCGGTGTACCGCCGCCAGAGCGCGAACTGTTCGCGCGCCCGGTCGGCGGCCGTGCCCGGCAGTCCGTCGTACGCGAGGGTGCGGGTGCCCCAGTACTCGGTGACGGCCAGGTGGGCGTACGTGCCCTGGAGCAGCCCTTCGAGCGGCCGGGGGTCGGGCCGCCAGGGGGCGAAGTACAGCGCGGAGTCGGCACGGTCGTACAGGTCGGTCAGGTCCAGCACGGCGCCGAGCTTGACGTGCTGGAACTCGTGCGCGAGCAGCAGGGCGAGGGTCGGCGCGGTGGCCGGCCGGGCGATGCCGACGGCGCCGTAGGCCTGCCGGGCCGCCGAGCTGACGTCCCGGCCGGTCGGGCCCGGCCGCAACGGGGTGACCGTCGCCAGGCCGGCCCGGATGCCCTCCGCGTACCCGGGCAGGTCCCGCCCGAGCAGCTCCCAGGCCTCGCGCAACGCGCCGGTCCAGTCGAGCAGTTCGCCCTCGGCCAGGCGGCCCGCGACGGGGTGGTCGTGGCAGTCGCGCAGCGGGTCGGTGTCCTCCAGGGCGACCGTCCAGCCGTCGGCGAGCCGGACCCGCCGCAGCGGTTCGTCCAACGCGGTGTGCACCGAGCCGTCGGACGCCCGCACCTCGAAGCCGTCGGCCCGTCCGGTGACCACGGCCTCGCCGTCGGGTACGGCGATCCGCCCGAGCGTCGGCAGGTGCAGCCACCCGCCCCGCACGGGCACCGCCACCGCG
>NZ_JAHSQD010001069.1 GCF_020103755.1 Streptomyces sp. LS1784 | reverse complement strand
CTGCTCGGCCCGGTGCCGACCTCCCGCAACTGGCCGCCGGCCAAGACGCCGGCGGGACTGGCGGCGATGGTCGCGGCGGTCGGGACGGCCGCGTCGGCGCTGTGCGCGCTCAACGCCGCCGTGGCCCTGCTGGTGGTGCTCAAGGCCGTCACCCCGCTGTAGCGGCCCGCCCGCCCGGACGGCTCAGAGCCTTGCGGCCAGCTCGTCGATGGCGGCCTCGGCCGCCGCCAGGGACTCGGCGGCGAGCGGCTGGAGGGCGTTCAGCGCCGGGATGTCCGCGGCCCTGGTGAGCTCGGCGGTGACCACGTGCAGGTGCTCCGCCGCGACCCCGATCCGGTCGAAGTACGCCCGCAGGTACGGGACCTGGAAGTCGCAGTGGGCGCGCGGCGTGCCCGGACCGTAGCCGCCGCCGCGGACCGCGACGACCACCACGCGGGTGTCGCGCAGCAGCGGCGCGCCGGTCTCCGGGTCGTGGTGGACACCGGGGAAGGTGACCCGGTCGATCCACGCCTTGAGGCCGGTCGAGACGGTGTAGTTGTACATCGGGCTGCCGATCAGCAGGGTGCCGGCGGCCCGCAGCTCCTCGATCAGCGGGCGGCTGAGCGCCCACTCGTGCGCCTCGTCCGGCCCCTCGGCGAGGCGGCCGATGTCGTCCAGCGGGAGTATCCCCTTGCGCTCGGTGCGGCGGCCGAGGGCGTCGTAGGCCGCGCGAACCGGGGGTACCGGGTCGGCGGCGAGGTCGTGGTGCCGGTGTCGGGCGGCGACGCCGTGCCGGGCGCGCCAGGCGGCGGCGAAGCGGGCGGTCAGGGCGCGGCTGACCGAGCCGGACGGGCTGATGCTGGAGTCCAGGTGGAGCAGCGTGGTGGAGGTCATGGTGGTCTCCCGGTCACCTCGGAGGGGGACGGATCGTCATAGCGGTGACGAGCCGCGCCGAGGAAAGGTGACCGATGGACGGGGACGCGATGCCGGGAGCGGCGGCCGGGGGAGCACCGGCCGAGCGCGGCCGGCTGCGGGCGATCGCCCAGCGGATGCTCGGCTCGACCGGCGAGGCCGAGGACGCCGTGCAGGAGGCCTGGCTGCGGCTGGTCCGCACCGATCCGGCGGAGATCGACAACCTGCCCGGCTGGCTGACCACGGTGGTCTCCCGGATCTGCCTGGACCTGCTGCGGGCCCGCGCCGCGCGCCGCGAGGAGCCGACCGACGAGGCGCTGCCGGACGCGGCGGGCGGCGGCCCGGAGCCGGAGCGGGAGGCGCTGCTG
>NZ_JAHSQD010001068.1 GCF_020103755.1 Streptomyces sp. LS1784 | reverse complement strand
CGCCGTGGCCGCCCTGGCCGGGGTGCCCGTCCTCGGGCGGCTGCTCCTGGCACCCTGCGCGGCGGCCTCAGTCCCGGGGTCCGCCGGCGCAGGTCGCACCGAGGGTCAGCCCGGCCTCGTGCGCGAGGACGGCGGCGGCCGCCCGGTTGGTCACGCCCAGCCGCGCCAGGATGGAGCTCACATGGGCCTTCACGGTGCCTTCCACCACCCCCAGCCGGCGGGCGATCTGACCGTTGGACAGCCCGGCGGCGATCAGCGTCAGCACGTCCCGTTCCCGGGTGGTCAGGGCGGCCACCTGCTCCCGGGCACCGGCACGCCGGTCGGCGGGGCCGCCGGCCCCGGTGGCAGCCAGGTGGGCGACCACCCGGGCGGCCACCTTGGGTGAGAGGTAGGCGGCCCCTCCCGCTACCGCATGCACCCCGGCGAGCAGCTCCTCGGGCTCACCGGACTTGATCAGGAAGCCGTTCGCGCCGCCGCTGAGCGCGCGCAGGATGTAGTCGTCCTCACCGAAGGTGGTCAGCATGAGCACTCCGGTGGCCAGGCCACTCCGGCGGATCTCGGCGGCGGCCGTGATGCCGTCCGCCCCGGGCATCCGGATGTCCAGCACGGCAACGTCCGGCCGGTGGCGCCGGACCAGTTCGACGGCCTCCCGGCCGTCCCCGGCCTCGGCGACGATCTCGATGCCCGGGTCGGTGGCGAGCACCGCGCGCAGCCCGGCGCGGATCATCGGCTCGTCGTCGGCGAGCAGCACCCTGATCGGTGCGGTGGTCATCGGCGGCTCCTGTCGGTCGCTCGGTACGGAGGTGGTGAGAAAAGGGAAGCGCGTCAGTAGGTCAGGAGACGAGCACGTCGCGCGAGACCAGCCGGGAGTCCCGGAAGCAGAGCCGATAGGCGTCGCCGGCCCGGTCCACGAACAGCTCGGCGGTGATGGCGTAGTACGCGCACGAGACCCCTTCCCCCGACGGCGGCGCGGGCGTCGACGGCCCGCTCGGCGGGCGGTACGGCAGCCGGTGGCCCGGCAACAGCCGCTCGACCGCGGCCTGGTCCTGCCCGACCTGGAGGGAGGCGTAGACCTCCGGGCCCAGCACCGACAGGCCGACCACGTAGAACGTCCATACTCGCAGCGCGACGGTCAGCAGCACGGCCGTCGCCAGCGGGACGAGCACCACGGCGGCCAGCGTCCGACCCACCGTACGCCGGGCCCGGCGCAGTTCGCGCACCGGCCACGGCGGGGCGGTGGGCGCCGCCGGGACGGGCCC
>NZ_JAHSQD010001067.1 GCF_020103755.1 Streptomyces sp. LS1784 | reverse complement strand
CCTCGACCAGCCCGCCCGGGCGCGGCCCGGCCAGCAGCTGCGAGCCCAGGCCCTGGGTGACGGTCAGCGCCCGGCCGAGGCGCGCGGCCAGCAGCAGGGCGGCCGCACCGGTCGCCTCGTCCTCGTCGATCCCGTCGCCCCGCCCGGGGAACGCCCTGGCCCGTACGGTGCCGGCCGCCTCGTCCTGCCAGGCCCAGGCGTAGACCCACTCCCCCGGCGGCGGCACCTCCAGCGCCTCCACCTCGGCCGCCGAACCGTACTGCCGCAGCGTGCGCCCCGGGGCCCACTCGGGCCGGGCCTCGATCCGGGTCAGCCCGTCCTCGTGCCGCACGGCCACCTCGCCGGCGGCCGTGACCAGCCGGTCCACCCCGAGCAGCCAGGCGGCACCGACGCACGGGTGGCCGGCGAACGGCAGGCGCACCGACGGGGTGTAGATGTCGATCTCCCCGCGCTCCGGGTCGTCGACGAACACCGTCTCACTGAAGCCGAGTTCGCGCGCGATCCGCTGCCGGTCCGCGCGCTGCGGCACGGCGGCGCCGTCGCGCACCACGCCGAGTGCGTTCCCGTGGCTCCCGTCGGGCCCGCAGAAGACCCGCAACACCTCGAATCCCGTCATTTCCCACCTCGTCGACTGCCGCTCCGGCACAGCGCAATGACACCGTGACACAAAGGCGGCGACGGATGTCCGCCGCCTCCAGTACTGTGCGCTGTCGTCCCCGAACGGCGTCTGCCGTTTTCTTCTTCCCCTTCCCAGGAATCCGCTTTGAACAATCTCGACTTCAGCGCCGATCCGCTCTTCTCCTGGTACGTCGTGGCGCTGGCGCTCAGCGGCGTCATCATGGCGGCCATCGGGGCCGTCGCCGGCCGGATCAAGGCCGGTCTGCGCGTCCTCAACATCGTCATCGGCCTCGGGTTCCTGGGGTACGCCTACTACCTGGCGTTCGTCTTCGAGGGCGGCACGTACACCGTCTTCTACAAGGTGTTCATCCTGCCGGTCCTGCTGATCGTCGCCTCGGTGAAGGGGCTCGTCGAGCGCAACAAGGAGAAGCAGCAGCAGGCCGCCCAGGCGGCCGCCGCGTTCAACCCGAACGCGCCGCAGGCCCCGTTCAACCCCAACGCCCCGCAGGCCCCGTTCAACCCCAACGCCCCGCAGGCCCCGTTCAACCCGAACGCCCCGCAGGCCCCGTACGCCCAGCAGCCGGGCGCGCCCGTCCCGCCGCCGGCCGGTGCTCCTGTCCCGCCGGCCGCGCCGCAGGGCGCCG
>NZ_JAHSQD010001066.1 GCF_020103755.1 Streptomyces sp. LS1784 | reverse complement strand
GCCTGCGGGCCGGACGGTCCGGCGGGCGGCGGGACCAGCCCCGCGCCGCCGCCCTCCTCCACGGCAGCGGCCCCGGCCGCGGGCTCGGGCGGCGTGATCGGCGGGATCACCCTCCCGTCCGGGCTGCCGACCAGCCTGCTGGAGGGGCTGCCCAGGAGCTGGGACGACCTGAAGAAGTGGAAGTTCGAGGACTGGGACAAGTGGGCGTCCAAGCACGTCTTCAACAACCCGGTGGTGAAGGACTTCTGGGACCCGGACAAGATGGGCGACTCCAAGCCCGCCGATCCGGCCCCGCCCGCTGCCAAGCCCGCCCCGGCCACCCCCAAGCCGTCCACCGACGACGGCGTGACCGACCCCGAACCCCCGGCGGTCAAGGCCGTGGCGATGCCCCGCCCGTACACCAAGCAGCCCTCCGGCAAGGTGTTCTTCTCCGCCAAGGGCGGCCGCGGCAACTGCTCGGCGACGGTGATCACCGACCCGCAGCACCCGGGCAAGAGCAACCTGGTCTGGACGGCCGGCCACTGCGTGCACGAGGGCAAGGGCGGGAACTTCTACAAGGACCTGGTCTTCGTGCCCGCGTACAACAACTCGGGCGCCTCCAGCGGCGGCAAGCGGGCCCCGCTGTCCGAACTGGCCCCGCTCGGCACCTGGTGGGCCGACCAGGTCACCACCTCGCCGCAGTGGATGGTCGAGGGCGGCGGCAGCGGCGACGCCGCCAACCAGTACGACTTCGCGGTCATGCGCGTGCACAACCAGAACGACACCGGCAAGTCCCTGGAGGAGACGGTCGGTTCGGCCGTCCCGGTCTGGTTCGACGCGCCGCGCGACCAGCTCAGGGTCTCGGCCGTCGGCTACCCGCTCGTCAAGCCGTTCGACGGCCAGGAGCTGTACGCGTGCGACGGCGGCAAGCCCACCCGGCTCTCCTTCGACGCCAAGCGTCCGACCATGCTGACCATCGGCTGCAACATGACCCAGGGCGCCAGCGGAGGCGGCTGGTTCGCCACCATGCCCGACGGCCGGACCGCCCTGGTCAGCAACACCTCGATCGGCACCCAGGAGCACACCTCGCTGAGCGGTCCGTACCTGGAGGCGGTCGCCCGGCAGGCACTGGACTGGATCTCCAAGAAGTAGCAGCCGCCACCGGGGAGCGGTACGGAACCACCAGCACAGCACGGGGGAACGAGCCAGCATGCCGAGAACCACCAGCCGGCGGCGCCGGGCCGCGACGGCGGGCGCCGCGCTGCTCGCCGCGCTTGCGCTGGGCACGGCCGGGTG
>NZ_JAHSQD010001065.1 GCF_020103755.1 Streptomyces sp. LS1784 | reverse complement strand
GTCGCCGCCCGGAGGCGCGCTGGCGGCGCCGGCCGGCCGACGTCGCGGCCTTCGGCCCGCTCCAGCGGGACCTGTTGCGCTCGGCGATCGAGGCCACCCGGGTCGGCGGCGTGGTCGGCTACGCGACCTGCTCGCCGCACCTCGCGGAGACCCGGGCGGTCGTGGACGACGTGCTGCGGGGCGAGGGCGGCCGGGTCGAGTGGATCGACGCGCGCCCGCTGCTGCCCGGCGTCCCGGCGCTCGGCGACGGGCCGGACGTGCAGCTGTGGCCGCACCTGCACGGGACGGACGCGATGTACCTGGCGCTGCTGCGGCGCACCGCCTGACGTCGTTCCGATGTCGCCTCCCCGGCCGGGGCCGTCACCTCGGCCGGGGCCGGCGATCCCGGCCGTGTGCACCCTGATCTTCCTGCCTGCCTGCACCGGGGCGCTCCAGGCGGTCATCGGCGCGGCGGGCATCCTGTTCGCCGCCTGGCGGGCGCCGCGGCGGTCCGGGCCGGAGGAGGACCGTCGGTGCGGGCCCCGGGGGGATGCGACGGCGTGCGGTGTGGTGACGGTCACGGCCGTGGGTGGCTTGCATCTCCCGTGGGGGGAGGTAGCAGGGTGGTGGCCATGAACGGCGACGTGACGTACACCATCGGTGAGCTGGCCAGGCGGACTGGGCTGACGGTCAAGACCGTCCGCTTCTACTCGGACCAGGGGATCGTGTCGCCGGCCGACCGCAACCCGGCCGGCCACCGGCGGTACGGCGCCGACGCCGTCGCGCGGCTGGAACTGGTCCGTACCCTGCGGGAGCTCGGGCTCGGACTGCCCGCGATCAGGCGGGTGGTGGAGCGTGAACTGACGCCGGCCGAGGTCGCCGCCGCGCAGGCGGAGGCGATCGACCTCCGGATCCGGGTGCTACGGCTGCGGCGGGCGGTGCTCGGGGCGGTGGCCAGGCTCGGGTCGACGCCTGAGGAGTTGACGCTCGTGCACCGGTTGGCCCGGCTCACGCAGGACGAACGGGGGCGCCTGATCGCGGAGTTCCTGTCGGGCGTGTTCGGCGGGACCGGTGGCGACGAGCGGTTCTCCGCCGTGGCGCGCTCGTTGACGCCGGAGCTGCCGGAGGATCCGTCGGTCGAACAGGTCGAGGCCTGGGTGGAGTTGGCGCAGCTGGCGGGGGACGCCGGGTTCAGGGCGCTGCTGCGCGGGCTCGCCCGGGCGGAGGCGGCGGAGGCGGTGGTGGGGGAGGCGCGGGCCGGCACGGGCTTGCCGAGGCCCGGACTGGCGGGGGCGGTGCG
>NZ_JAHSQD010001064.1 GCF_020103755.1 Streptomyces sp. LS1784 | reverse complement strand
CGGCACCCGAGGGATGCGCCGAGACGTGCGAGGAGGGGCGGCCCGCGGCGGGGCGGCCGGGGGAGGCGCCGGACGACGGGCCGTCGGTCGGAGTCTGCGCCGAGACCGCTTCGGCCTGGTCGGTGGTGCCCGGCGTGGGCGGCGGGGTGGTGCCGACCCGGGCGACGCCGGCCCGGCGACCGATCCCCTGCTGCTCGTTGAGCAGCAGGGTGGTGGCGATGCTGATGCCGACCACGGTGGACATGGCCATCGCGGCGCCGGAGAAGCGCAGGGTGGGTAGCCGGAACAGGCCGCCGAGGCGGCGCGGCCGACCGTGCCGGCCCTGCCGTGCGGGCTCGTGCTGCACGTCCCGCGCGGTGTCCTCGCGCACAGCCACCGGACCCCTCCCTCCCCGAAGCCGCCGTCGCGTCGCCGTATTCTCCCACGCGCCGCCGCCGGGCCCGGCTCCGGCCGGCGAGGGCCGGTTCCGCGTGGGCCCGCGCGGGGAGGGGGAGAGCGTACCAGCGGGCGACCGCATCGTGATCCATCGTCATCCGTTTCGTGGACAACCGTTCGATATACGGAAGTTGACGTTCAGTCCGACAAGCGCGGTAAGGGCCGGTTGCCCCGGACGGGGGTTATTGCAACCCCCTTGCAACCCTTGCCCGCCGCGCCGGGCGTGACGCAGGCTGAGGGCATCCCACGCCGTCCCGGAGAGACCGTCATGCCGCTCGACCCGCTGTCCGCAGCCTCCAGTGCACCCCTCGCCGCCACCCCCACGGGCGGCGATGGGGACGGCTCCACCGCCGCTCCGGCGGCGGTGGAGGAGGAGGTGCTGATCCTGCGGATCTCGCTGGGCGAGGACGTGGTCGGCGAGGTGCGCACCAGGCTGCGGTTCGACGCCGCGCGCCCGTACGAGGTGCTGCTGACCTTCCACCTGGGGCGGCCGGACGAGGCCGACTGGGTGTTCTCGCGCGAACTGCTGCGCGACGGCCTGCGCACGCTGAGCGGCCAGGGCGACGTCAAACTGTGGCCGGCGTACTGCCCGTGCCACGGCGCGACGGTGCACCTGGCGCTCGAATCCCCGCACGGCAGCGCACTGCTGGAAGCCTCCAGGCCCCGGGTGCAGGCCTGGCTGGACCGCACCTACGCGCTGGTCTCCGAGCGCCAGGAGCGCCGCTGCGGCCCCACCGACGCCGAGCTGGCCGCACTGCTCGCGGACGGCTGAGGGCGGGGCGTCAGCGACGCTCCGGCGGCGCGGCGGCGCACGGCGGTGGGAGTGACGGCGCGCCGGGCAGCCG
>NZ_JAHSQD010001063.1 GCF_020103755.1 Streptomyces sp. LS1784 | reverse complement strand
CGGCCGCCATCCACGGCTGCGCCGCGCCGCCGCTGCCGCAGTGGGCCCGGCTCTGGCCTGCGCTGACCGCCTCGCTGTGCGCGGCGGCCGAGGAGAGCGGCGCGGTGCTGGTCATGCTCGGCAACCTGTACGGCTACGGGCCGGTGGCGGGGGCGATGACCGAGGACCTGCCGCTCGCCGCGACCGGCCCCAAGGGCCGGGTGCGGGCGGCGGCCTGGGAGCAGGCGCGGGCGCTGCACGAGGCCGGGCGGATCCGGGCGGTGGAGGTGCGGGCCTCGGACTTCTTCGGCCCCGGTGTCACCGACGGCGGCCACCTGGCCGCGCGGGCGGTGCCCCATCTGCTGAAGGGCCGCCCGGTCGCGACGCTCGGCGACCCGGACACCGCGCACAGCTGGACCTACCTGCCGGACGTGGCCCAGGCGATGGCCGAGATCGCCGGCGAGGAGCGGGCCTGGGGCCGGGCCTGGCACGTGCCGACCGTTTCTCCCCTGTCGGTGCGCGCGATGGTCGACCGGCTGGCCGCCGAGGCCGGCAGCGGGCCGGTCGCGGTGCGCCGTCTGCCTGCGGCCGTCCTCGCCGTGGCGGGGGTGTTCTCCCCGCTGCTGCGCGAACTGCGGGAGGTGCGCTACCAGTTCGACCGGCCGTTCGTGGTGGACTGCTCCGCGTACGAGGGCGCGTTCGCGGTGCGGGCCACGCCGCTGGACGAGCAGCTGCGGGCGACGGTCGCCTGGTGGCGCGAGCGCGTGGGGGCGTAGCCGGTCGGCGCTGGTGTGGGGGCTGGAGTCAGTGCTTGAGCGCGTCCGCGCCGCGGTAGCCGGCCGGCACCCCCTCGACCAGGACGATGTCGGCGACCATGTGCCGGGTGCGCAGCGGCAGGATCTCCCGGTAGGCGGGCGAGTCCCACCAGGCGCGGGCCCGCTCGTGGTCCGGGAACTCGATGAGGATGAGGTCGGCCTCCGCCCAACTGCCCTCCACGGTCTGCGGCTTGCCGCCGTGGACGACGAAGCGGCCGCCGAAGGGGTCGAGGGTGGCGTCGATGCGCTCCAGGTACTCGACGATGTCGGGGCCGAACTCGACCGAGTGAACCTGGGCCAGCGCGTAGGCGGACATGTGCTGCTCCTCGGGGGGGTGGTGGCCGGCGGGCGTTCCGTCCGACGCCTCCGACGCTAGGGCCTGTGTGATGTCGTGATCAATATTGCGGTTTCGTGCTTGCTCGAAAGCGGGATCCGGTAGGACGTTGCGTGTGACACGTAGGCAACTCACCGACGAGCAGTGGACGTTCATCGAGCCG
>NZ_JAHSQD010001062.1 GCF_020103755.1 Streptomyces sp. LS1784 | reverse complement strand
CGCGCCGCCTGGCCGCGGACCAGCCGCTGCCACCGCCGCTGGCGGCCGTCCCGGTGTTGCGCGTCCCGCCGCCGCAGCTCCGCCGGACGGCGCAGCAGGCCACCGAGCGGGCGGCTGAGCACGTCGTCGAGCAGGCCGTCGAACGGACGATCGGTCGGGCTGCCCCGTACCAGGGCGCCGACCTGGCCGCGCTCGCCCGCGAGGAGCAGCAGGACCGCGCCGAACAGCAGGCCAGGGCCGACGAGCTGGAACGGGTCCGGCACACCCTGCGGCTGGAGCGCCGCGAACACCGCGAGCGGGGCCAGGGCCGGGAGGGCCGCGACGGCCGGGACATCCGGGAGGGCCGTCTCCGCTCCGGAACCCGCGCCCTGACCGGGCGCCACTGCGTCGCACCGGGCAGTGGGTCGGCCGTCGGGCCGCACTCCGCCGCCCAGCCCCACGATCGCCGTGGCACGCCCGAGACCTTCACCGAACTCATGGCCAGACTGGGTGAGTTCCCGCTGGTGACCTTCACCGGTGACCAGAAGAACGCGCTGGCCCTGGACGAGCTCCAGTGCGCCGGCGCCGGCTGGGCCCGGCTCGCCTGGGACGGGCTGACCGCCCTTCAAGAGTACGCCGAGGCCGCCGTGCGCGGTGCGGCCGGCGGGGACTTCAAGCAGTGGTGCGAGCGCACCCCCGAGGGCTGCCGCCGGTTCCCGCCCCGCAAGGCGGTCCGCGGGGAGTCCCGGACGGTGTTCAGCCACACCAAGTGGAAGCGCGAGCGGATGCTGCCGGTGCCGGAGTGCGTCGACTCCTCCCGGCGCGCGTTCATGGGCGCGCACCTGCGGATCGGTGGCGGTCGCACCGCGCCCCGGCTGCACTACCTGGACGACTGCTCCGGCAGTGGCCGGATCTACGTCGGCTACATCGGTCTGCACCTGACCAACACTCGGACCAACTGAGCGGCTTGGCTGACCACTGCGCCTGTTCGGGGGACAATGTCCGGCAGGGGCGGGCCCGCGGGTTCTCCGGTCGCCCCGGGCAGGCGCCGGACGAGCATGGGGGAACGACGACCGATGCAGTACTCAGCAGACGGCCAGTCCGACGGAACCGCCACCGTCCAGTTCCCCCGACCGGGCTTCCTCGCCTCGGTCTTCCGCGACCTCGGTGCCGAGGACGAGCAGGATCCGGAGGGCGCCGCCACCGGCCGCCCCAGCGGCGGCAAGGCCGGTGACGGCCCGTCCGGCGACGTTCCGACCGGTAGCGACCCGGGCCCCGACGGCCCTGAGGCCCCGGCGGCCGGCCCCGGGCCC
>NZ_JAHSQD010001061.1 GCF_020103755.1 Streptomyces sp. LS1784 | reverse complement strand
CGTCGGGGCCCTGGTCCGTGGCGAGTTCGGCCCGCAGGGCGTCGAGCACCCCGGCCGGCAGGTGCCAGCGGCGGCGGGCGAGGACGACGTGCCGGTGGCGCAGGCGCGGAGTGCGCAGCACCTTGCCGCCGGGCGCGGCGAGGGTGGTGCGCGGCAGCAGCGGCCGGAAGTCGACGACCCCGTTGGGGTGGTCGGCGAGCAGCGGGCCGAGCCGCCGGGGCAGCATGACCGGCGCGAGGAAGCCCAGGTAGAGGACATCGAGCAGTTCGCCGCTGCTCCTCAGCCGCAGCCGGAGCTGGTCGCCGACCGGGTCGTGCACGAGGTCGAGGTCGGCCTCGGCGAGGCTGGTCCACCGCCGGTCGGGGCCGATCTCGTCGGCGAGCAGCCGCGGGTGCAGGTTGGCGTTGAAGCCGCCGACCGGCCGGACCTGGGCGGCGCGGGCGCCGTCCCCGAGGCCGGACCGGAGCTGCCGGGCGACCTCGGCGGCGGCCCGCGGGTCCAGGCCGTCGAGGAAGCGGCTGGTGAAGCGCCCCCAGCCGCCGTAGACGTGGTTGACGCACAACAGGCCGTCCGCGGGCTCGCGCTGGACGAACCAGGAGTAACTGAGTGGCCGGGCCGCGGTCCAGTGGGGCAGCCGGGCGGCCAGGGCGCCGACCTGCTCGGCGGGGAGCACGAGTTCGCCATCCACGTCCGGCAGGTGGGCGAACTCCTCACGCAGTACCGCCAGTTCGTCCGGCAGCGCCGGCTGCGCCCAGGCATCCGCCGCCTCGGCGCCGAAGTCCCAGGGCGCGTCGCACACCCCGCCGACGCCGTAGCGGGCGACGAAGCGGTCCCGGGCCGCCCGGCGCATCAGGTGTCCGTGGTCGAACAGCTCGGCCAGCGCGGTGAGTTCGGCGAGCGCCGCACGGTCGGCCGCGCCCGGCCGCAGGTGCGGCGGCACCGGCGCGTGGACGTCCTCGCTGAGGATGCTGAGCGGTGCGGCCTCGTCCGGCACCGGCCGTCCGGCGTCGGCCAGCAGCCGGCGCCAGTCCGCACCGAGGGCGGCCAGCAGCGCGGGGCGGCGTTCGCCCGGGGTCCTGGACAACTCGCCGGTTGCCAGATCGAGTTGTTCGATCCGACGGGCCAGCTCGGCGTCCTCCGGCCACTGTCGCAGCCAGTCGGCCAGGCTCCGGAGCGGCTGCGGGTCCTGCGGGTCGACCGGCTCGGCGGGCACCAGCAGCCGGGCCGTCAGGAGCCGGCCCACGAAGCGGTGCGCGGCCGGGTCGTCGCCCGGGCGCCCGAGGGCCTCGGCGAGCCGG
>NZ_JAHSQD010001060.1 GCF_020103755.1 Streptomyces sp. LS1784 | reverse complement strand
GGGCGCGGAGTGCGGCGTGCCGTCGGCCTTCGGGGACGGCAGCGGCAGCGCCGTGGGCTGCTCGAACGCGGCGCCGGTCAGCACCGCGTGCACGCCGAGCCAGGACAGCGCCACCGCCGCCCCGGTGGCCGCCGCCCAGGCGCCGAGCTGTACCAGTCCGTTCCGCATCGTCCGCACATCCTGCCGTATTTCCAAACGGACGGAGACCGGCACCCCCGGTATTCAGCAGGGCAGTTGCACAATGTCCGGACCCACCCCCGAGGTACAGACCACTGACCGGCGATGGCGTACCGTGCAGGCCCATGGCAACAGTGCTCGTGGTCGAGGACGACCCCTTCGTGCGTTCCGCCCTCATCCGCCACCTGACCGACACCGGTCACGCGGTGCGCAGTGTGGGCACGGCTCTGGAGGCGCTGCGGGAGGTCGCCCAGGTCGGCTGCGACCTGGTGATCCTCGACCTGGGCCTGCCCGACCTGGACGGCAGCGAGGCGCTCAAGATGATCCGGGGCCTGACCGACGTGCCGGTGATCATCTCCACCGCCCGGGACGACGAGGCCGAGATCATCCGGCTGCTCAACGACGGCGCTGACGACTACCTGGTGAAACCTTTCTCCGGAGAGCACCTCAGCGCCCGGATGACCGCCGTGCTGCGCCGGTTCGGCAACGGCGCGGCGCCCGTCGCCCAGGTGCTGCGGGTCGGCGGACTCGCGATCGACCTCCAGCGGCGGGAGGCCGCGCTGGACGGGCGGCCGCTCGACCTGACCCGCCGTGAGTTCGACCTGCTGGCCTTCCTGGCGGCCCGCCCCGGCGTGGTGGTGCCCCGCAAGGAGATCCTCGCCGAGGTCTGGCAGCAGACCTACGGCGGCGACCAGACCATCGACGTCCACCTCTCCTGGCTGCGCCGCAAGCTCGGCGAGACCGCCTCCAACCCCCGCTACCTGCACACCGTCCGGGGCGTCGGGGTCCGGCTGGAAGCCGCCGGAGGCCTGGCGGAGCACCGGACATGAGGCGGTTCGGGCGCTCGCTGCGCTGGGCCCTGATCAAGGCCGCCGTGGCCGGGACCACCATGGTCGCGCTGGCCTTCCTGATCCCGCTCGGGATGATGGTCCAGCAGACCGCGCGGGACCGGGCGTTCACCGCCGCCGAGCGGCAGGCCGCGGCGCTCGGGCCGGCCCTGGCGATCACCACCGACGAGGACGCGATCAACCGGGCCCTGGCCAGTACGGACGCCGGCGGGCAGGGGCGGATGGCGGTGCACCTTCCGGCGGCCGGGCAGCCCGCCGGAGCGGGTGCGGCCGGGGCG
>NZ_JAHSQD010000106.1 GCF_020103755.1 Streptomyces sp. LS1784 | reverse complement strand
GCCCGACCTCGCCGCCTCAGCGGCGGGCGCGCCGGCCGCTGCGGCGCGGGGCGGGCTCCTCGCCGTTCAGGAGCGACCGGCGCCGGTCCTCGCCCGCCTCCTCGACCTGGAGCACCACGCGCCGCAGCCCGTCGGCGAGGCTGACGCACTCCGCGTCGCTCAGCTGCGCGGTGACGAAGGACTCCTCGTCGTTGAACGCGGGGAACACCCGGCGCATGAATTCCTCGCCGTCCTCCGTGAGTGCGAGCAGCACCAGCCGCCCGTCGGTGGGGTGATCGGCGCGCCGCAGCAGGCCGCGTGACTCCAGCGTGCGGGACACCCCGGTGAGCGTGCCCTTGGAGATCCCCGCCTCCTCGGCGACGTGCCGCGTCTCGGACTCGCCCCAGACCCACACCACCCACAGCACCACGAAGGCGGTCCAGGTCAGGTCCGAGCCGCGCAGTACGGAGTTCTCCAGGTGCTGCCGTACGGCGGAGGCGGCCCGGTAGATGTTGGCCACCGCGGCCATCCGCTCCCGGCGGACGGGGATGCCGCCGAGCTTCGCCTGCACGAGCCTTTCCGCCTCGTTGATGGACCGCTGGCTGGGCACGGGTGCTCCCTCACATCATCGCCGGGCCGCGTGTGCCCGGCCGGGCCCACGGCCGTTCAAGCTTCGCATTCTACGGGCGGACACCGCTCAGGCGGCCGCCGAGGGGCGCGGGTGCGGCATGTTCCAGCCCTCGGCGAGCCTCGACGGGTGAACGTTGTGCCCACCGCCGAAGAACTCGCAGAACTTCATGATCAGTGGGTCCCAGCCGATCGGGTCCACGTAGTGGGTCCCCGGGATGACCAGCCCCTCCTCGACATGGGCGCGAAGAACCTCGACCTCGAAGGCGGTGGCATGTGACGCGGGGCCGCCGAACGGATGGGCCGAGACGACGCGGCACTCCAGCTGGACCGGACATTCCGCGACCCGTGGGGCCCGGACCAGATCCGATGCCTGCTCGGTCAGCTGAGCGGTCGAGAACTTGTCCGGCTCGTACCGGTAGCCCTGCTCCACCTTGTAGTCCGGCACGGCCGGCTTCCCGGTGGTGAGCGCGATCCGGTCAACGGCACCGACCATCGCCGACGAGGGCAGGTTGAGCACGCACTCGCCCTCCCGCAGCAGGTTCGCGGTGGTGTGGGCGTTGTTGCCGAGACCGAGCATGCACGACTGGCCCAGCCACCACGCCGAGGAGATCGGCGCGAGATTCGCCGTGCCGTCTTCGTTGAGCGAGCTGATCAGCACCACCGGCGTTCCGAAGTACAGGACCTTGAGCCCGGGGACGATGTGCATGCGCTGCGCCTTTCGCAGAGTTCCGAACGGACGGACCCGCGGTGAGGGACACGAGCCGTCGCCGACCTTCTCGCGACGAGACCACCGGCGCTGGCGGAAACACGACATCGCACTCCCGCCGAGTGGAACCCGTCGCCGAGGACGAACGGGCTGGTGGCGGGGGTCGGCAACTGCACTGACAGCAATGCTGCCCCGTTCCGCTGCCTCGTCCCAGGGGGAGGGTGCTCGGAAACGGGCCCGGTGTGAGGTGCCGTCGTCCGTGGTGCCGAGGCTGTTGTGATCGTCCTGGACGGCCACCGGATCGACCTCGCTGACGCGATCGAACTGCGCGCCGACGAGTGTGTGGAACCGCTGACCACGGCCATCCTTGCCGCCCTTGAGACAGGGAAATGACGTGATGACGGGCGACCCGAGTTCGGCTGTTTGTGCCGCGAACGTCTGGCGAGCGCGCAAGACTTGGGACATGTCGACTCAACGTGACCTTCAATGGCAGATCCGGCTGCTCTCCGAGGAGGAAGCAGTCAGGGCACTGGCTGCTGTGGTCGAGGATCGCGGGCTTCTCACCGCGGCCGGCGAGCTTCCCTCTCGCGGTGAGGAACTGCGGGAGGCCCTGGTGGCTGAGGACCTGGCGGTGTACGGGCGGCCGGAGGAGCCACCCACGTCCGACGGGGAACTGGCGCGACTCGTGCTGGCGTACGCGGCGGATCGGGACGAGGCGCTGGCCGGGACGGTCGGCGAGGCCGTCGAGTACGCGCGGGAGCCGGCCGAGCGCTTCGACGGCGTCATGCTCGGGGCCGCCGTGCTGGCCCTCACGCTGTTGCAGACCGATGTGCTCGTCAAGCGCGAGCCGAGCGGCCGATGGAGCTTCACCATCCGCAAGCGGGCGCTTCGGGATTCCACCCTGGGGAAGGTCCTGACGGCGCTGCTGTCCCAGATCACCGGCGGCAAGTAGCCGCCAGCAAACGGAGGTTCGGCTGTGGCGGTATCGACGAGGGCCCCGTACGCGTGGAACTGCCCGGAGTGCGCCCGGGGGTGTCAGGAGCCGGTCTGGCACATCATCGACGCCCGCGAGCGGGCGGACGTGCTGGAGGTCGACGGTCCAGGCGTGTCCTGGGTGGCCTGCCCGGGCTGCGGGGCGCGAGCGCACATCGACGCGCCGGTTCTGGTGCTGCGCCCCGACGCGATCGTCCAGGTGCTGTTCGCGTCGTCCGTCGAGGACCTCCAGGCCGGCGCCGGGGACTGCGCCACCCGCATCCTGGCGGAGGCCGGGCGGGCCGGGGCGTTCGACGGCGGAACCATCACCGGGCAGACGATCCCCCTGCCGCGCAGGGCGCTGCCGGTCGTGCTGGCCCGCGATGTCGACCGGGACCTCGACGACCCGGAGACCGCACGCCGTGAACTCCTCCGGGAGGGCCCGCCGACGGTCGCCAACTACGAGATCTTCCTCGAATTCGCCCGGGCGGAGCGCGAGGCGGCGCGGGTGCGGTACCTGCTGCGCGCCGTGATGGGGACCCTTCCTGGCGCGTTCGCCGAACTCGTCAGGAACAACCCCGAGTTGACCACCTCCACGCAGGTCCGTGACGCCGCACGGGAGGAACTGCGCGCGGCGGCCGGTACACCCATGGAAACCCTGCTCGGCGCGCGCCAGCGCCTGCTGGACGGCCTGTGCCGGAGCGACCCGCCGCAGGACGAGGTGATCCGCCGATACTTCGGGGAACTGGAACGCCTCGGCCAGGGACTGCGGGAACGGCTGGCGGTGCTGGACCGCAGGGCGCGGGAGACCAGAGGGGCCGAGGGCGTGAGGGCCGCGCGGGAGGCGCTGGAACTCGCCCGTCAGACCGGCGATGCCGCACTGGAGACCGAACTCGCCGCGCTGCTCGGCTCCCGGCTGCTGGACGTCGTGCACGACGGGCTCGACACCGACCCGTCCGAGGCGATCGGCCTGCTGGAACACGCCCTCAGCCACCTTCCCGAGGGCAGCCTGGCCTGGGCCCAGGTGGCGAGCAACCTCGCCTCCGGACACGATCGGCGTCAGGACGGCGACCTCGTGGAGAACTGGCTCACCGCCCGGGACCTCCTGGCGCGCGCCGCCGAACTGGACCACGACCTGCACCCGGACACCTGGGCGGTGATCCAGACCAACTACGGCTTGCTGCTCGCCTCGCGGCCCGGCGGCGGCCCGGAAGACCTCGACCTCGGAATCGACCGCCTCCTGCTCGGCCTGCGAGCCCGCTCACCGGAACGCAACGCGGTCGACTGGGCCTACTCCATGCTCAACCTCGGCATGCTGCTCTTCCGCCGCGGACGGCCGGAGGACCTGATCCAGGCGGAGCAGCGCTACCGGAGCGCACTCGCCCACCTGCCCCCCGACCACCACCCGCGGCTGTGGGCGCAGCTGCAGTGCAACCTCGCGGACCTCCTGCTGTCGCGGGAACCCGCCGACGCGCTCGGCGCCCGGGCGGCGGTGAGCGCGGCACTCGACCTGGCGGCCGCGCGACCCGGCCTGGTCGACTCCGCGCGCGTCAAGTGGCTGCTCGCGCGCTGCCATGACCGGCTCGACAGGCATGACCGCCTCGACGGACCGGGCAGCGCGGAAGGTCTCCGGCTGCGCCGGGAGGCCCTGCTCGCGGCGCCGCCGACGGTCTCGCCGAGCCTGCACCTCGGCATCGGCACCGAGGTGCTCACCGTCCTCGCCGATGCCGGGCGGTGGACGGAGGCGGCCGACCTGGTGGCCGGCCTGCTCACCGCGCTCGACGCGCTCTACGACGCCCAGGTCACCGCCCCCGGCCGCCAGGACGTGCTCACCCGCTGGCCACTGCTCGCCCGTTTCGCGGCATACCTGCTGGCCCGGGCGGGCCGTCCGGAGCAGGCCGTCGAAGCGATCGAGCGCGGACTGGCCCGCGAGCTGTCGGTCGTGACCGGGCGCGGCGCGGTGGAGCTGGCGGCGCTGGAGCGGATCGATCCCGCGCTGGCCGGGCGATACCGGCAGGCACAGTCCCGCTACCGGCGCGCCGCTGCCGAACCGGCCGCCGCGACACCGCACGGGCTCGACCCGGGAACGGCCGAACAGGCCGATGCGGAACGCGGCCTGCGCACGGTCATCGCGGAGATCCGGCGGATTCCGGGCATGGAACGCTTCCTGTCCACCAGCGGGCTGGAGGACATCGTCCGCGCCGCGGCCGGCAGGCCGCTGGCCTACCTGGTGTACGCGCCGTGGGGCAGCTGCGTCCTGACGATCCCGCGGGTGCAGGACCGCACCCCACTCCCACCGGGTGCGGGCGGGAAGCTGCCGCAGGTGGAAGCGCGGCCCCGGGTGCTGGGCACCGTCGTACCCGAGGTCTCCGGCGCCACCGTCCTCAGCCTCCTGATCCTCGACCCGGAGGACGAGCACGCACCCGGAGTGCTCCTGACCCAGCACGCCGGAGCCCTCAGACGACGCAAGGACCTGCCGGCCGCCCTGGAGCGCCTCGGCCTGCTGGAACCGCTGCTGCGCCCGGTCGCCCGGCTCCTGGCGGAGGACCCGAGGCACGAGGCCGTGGTGATCCCGACCGGGCTGCTCGGTATGGTCCCGCTGCACGCGGTGCCGGTCGGCCCTGGCCCGGCCGGTGTGCTGGACGACGTCGGCACTCTGTACGTCTCCCCGTCGGCGGCGGTCCACGCGGCCTGCGGAGCCAGAGCCGCGCGCCCTCCGGAGGCGGCCCAGCTGCTGGTGGCGGTGGGGGACCCGGACGGCTCGCTGCCGGGCAGCCGGGTCGAACTCGACGCGGTCGTCGGCGTCTTCGAGCCCCTGGGGGAAGTCCACCGGGCGATGGGGGCCGACGCCACCGTGGCGTGGCTGCTCGACCATGTCGCGGAGGCGACCGTGCTGCACCTGAGCTGTCACGGCAGCGCGGACCTCGGCAGCCGGGGCGCCTCGCTGGCGCTGGCCGACGGGCGGCTGGACGTGGAGGTCCTGGCCCGCCGGCAACTGCGCTGCTGCCGGCTCGTGGTGGCCAGTGCCTGCCAGTCCGGTCACTTCGAGATCGTGCGGATGCCCGACGAGTTCGTCGGGCTGCCGGCCGGGTTCCTCCAGGCCGGGGCGGCCTGCGCGGTGACCAGCCTGTGGCAGGTCGACGACCTGGCGACGGCGGTGCTGATGACGCGCTTCCACGAGTTGCTTCCACGTGTCGGTGCCGACGGGCGGGACCCGGTGCGGGCGCTGCGCGAAGCGCGGTCGTGGCTGCGCGGCCTGACCGGGGCGGGACTCGCGCAGTACACGGCGGGCCGCCCTGGGCTGGCCGACCTGGCCCGCCGGTACGCAGCGCCGGCCGCCGACGGGCAACCGTTCGCGTCGCCGCGGCGCTGGGCCGGGTTCACGGCCTGGGGAGCCTGACCGCCCCGTCGGTCAGTCCAGTGACACGGGTCCGTTCGGTCCCAGCCGGTAGGTTGCGAAGCTGTTCGGGGAACGCGGGGAATCGATCTGCATCCGCGTGTACCGGCCGCCCACCAGACCGGTGACGGTGACCTTGGCCGGGGCGTGGACCGGCCGGCCCTGGGCGCAGCTGGGGACGCACGGCACCTCCTCCTTGGTGCCGGTAGCGGTGGCGGTGGGCGTTCCCCAGCCGGACCAGGTCAGGTCCAACAGCGAGAGCTTGCCGTCACCGCAGGCGAGCAGCAGCTTCGTCGGCTTGACGACGTTCCCTTCGTAACAGCTGGCGATCAGGGCGGGCTGCGTGCTCGGCTTCGTGTCGGGTGGCGGGGCAGGCGTCCTGGTGGCGCGTTCGGGGTCCATCGTCGGGGTGGGGGTGCGCTCGGGGACCACCGTGGGGGAGGGAACGACCACGGGCGGCGGCGTGGACTTGGGCGTCACCACCGTCGGGCTGGGCAGGGGCGCGGTCGGGCTGGGCGTCGTCTGCCGCAGCGGGGGCTGGGTGACGACCGGGACCGGCTTGCCGACCTCGCGGGTGCCACCGCCGGACAGCAGTTGCGGAACGAGCACGCCGGCGGTGACCGCCAGGGCGGCGGTGATCGCGCCGGCCACCAGGAGCTCCCACCGGGCAGTGCCCGACCGCTTCCGGGGGGCGGGCTTCCGGACAGCAGGCGCACCAGGCGCCGGACGCTTGGGCTCCGTGCGCGCCGCCTCCGCGCGTTTCGCCTCTGCGCGCAACCGGGCGACCTCGGTCCGCTGGTGTTCGATCAGCTCGTGGACCGCCACCGGCCAGGGCCGGTGGACGGGAGCGGCGAGCCGGGTGAGGGAGTCCAGCAGGCTGTCGGCGCTCGGCCGTAGCCCGGGATCCTTGGCCAGGCAAGGAGCGGCGATGCGCTGGATCTCCTCGGGAAGCCTCCCGAGATCCGGGTCGGTGTAGACGATGTTGTACAGCGTCTGCGGAATGGACGGCCCGATGAACGGGCACGCGCCGGTGTAGGCCATCAGCAGGACGGCACCCAGCGAGAACACGTCGCTGGGCGGGCCGGTCGGAAGCCCCTGGGCTTGTTCGGGGGACATGAAGGCCGGGGAACCGACGAGCAGCCCCGTGTGGGTGAGGGTGGTCCCGTCCTCACTGTCGGCCGCGCGGGCGATGCCGAAGTCGATGAGCCTGGGACCGTCCTCGGCGAGCAGGACGTTCGACGGTTTGATGTCCCGGTGCACCAGTCCGGCGTGGTGGACGTCGGCCAGCGCCGTGGCGAGTCCGGTGGCCAGTGACAGCACGGATGGCGCGGGCAGGGCGCCGACCGTCTCCACGGCTTCGTGGAGGGAGAGCCCTGGGATGAAGTCCGAGGTCAGCCAGGGCTCGGGTGCGTCCGGGTCGGCGTCGACGACCGTTGAGGTGTAGGTGCCGGTGACGCTCCGGGCGGCCTCCACCTCACGACGGAAGCGGGCCCGGAAGCCGTCGTCCTCCAAGAACCGCTGGTGCACCTGCTTCAGTGCGACCAGCCGCCCGTCCGGAGCGGTACTCAGGAGCACCCGGCCCATCCCACCCCGGCCCAGTTCCGCGATCGGTCGGTACGGACCGACCGCGATCGGATCGGTCGGCATCAGTTGCTTCACCCGGCCCCCTCCGAGACGGACAGACAGTCCTGCTGGCAGTCTGGCCGCCCCGCACTGCTGATCGCAAGCAATTCTGCTCAAAGCCCTTGACGTTCACGCGATGTGATAACGCATCACATTCGGCAGGGCGGTTGGGGACCGGCGGTGGACGGTCGAAGTCGGATGCCTGTCCGCCGCTGGTGCGGGCAGGCTCGGGTGTGTGGTGCGGGTCAGATGCGGGTGGCGGTGACGACGTGGTAGTCGACCAGGCCGTCGCGCCAGGCGGTGAGGAAGTTGCGGCTCCAGTGGGGCGTGGGGACGGTGTCGGTGAGGTAGCGGTCGAAGCCGGGCCAGACCTCGGCGCCGATGGAGTCGGTGGTGACGTCGGTGAAGCCGAAGCGGGCGAGGGCGGCGGTGAATCCGTCGAGGGGGTGGGCGACGTCGAGGCCGTCGGCGAAGCTGGCGAGCAGGATCTTGAGGCGTTCGGCGGCGTCGGAGCCGGGGGCCGTGAAGAAGGTCGTCACGACGAGGCGGCCGCCGGCGCGCAGGACACGGGCGCTCTCGCGGGCGAAGCCGGTCAGTTCGCGGAAGTGCTGGGCCGCCTCGACGGAGAAGACGCCGTCCAGGTAGCCGTCGGAGAACGGGAGTTCGTCCGCCGAGCCCAGGGTGTACGCCAGCCGATCGGGGTACGTCGCCAGGGCTCTCGCGTTGACGGCACGGGCCCGCTCGATCTGATCGGGGTGGATGTCCACCCCCGTCACCGCCGCGAAGCGGAACTCCCGCAGCGCCAACGCCGCACCCAGCCCCCGCCCGCAGCCCACCTCCGCCAACCGCAACCGCTCACGCGATTCGGGAAGCTCCCGCAACACCCGTCGGTACAACTGCTCCTGGCTGCGCACCCGGTCCTCGGGGGTCGGAGCGGTCAGATCGATGTCCTGCCAGTAACCGAAATTGATGAATCCGCCTGCGAAGCTGGCAGTCTTGGCCAGATCGTCGGCGCCGTAGGTCCGGCGCACGGTCGGGGGGATGCGGTTGTGATCCATGGGCCGCTGGGTCTCCTGCTCGGTGGGCGCCCGGCCGCCGGGCGCGCCGAGGTACGTACCCAAACCTGTAGTGGTCCGAACACGGTACGTGATGGTGGAGTGTCCGGGGAGCAGTGGGGGCGTGGTGGTGCTCCGAGGGGGCCGGGAGCACCACCACGCGATCGGGGGCGGCTACCGGGCGAGGTCGGCCGGTGCGTCGAGCCGGGTCAGCTTCTGCGGGTTGCGCACGATGTAGATCCGGGTGATTCGGCCGTCCGCCACCGCGAGGCTCACCACCGAGGGCTCGCCGCCGATGTCGATCCGGCCGGCCGGTGCGCCGTTGAGCCACACCGTGGTGGTGTCGAACGCGACCGGCAGGCGCCCGGTACGCGCGAGCAGCGCCGCCACCGCCTCGGCCCCGTGCACCGGGGCGGGCACGGCTGCCGCGATCCCACCGCCGTCGGCGATCAGGACGACGTCCGGCGCCAGCACTTCCATCAGGTCCTGCAGCCGTCCGGTGCGCAGGGTCTCCAGGAACCGCTCCACCACCTGCTGCTGTTCGGAGCGGCTCACCCGCACCCGGGGCCGGCGGGCCGCCACGTGCCCGCGGGCCCGCCGGGCGACCTGCCGCACGGCGGCCGAGGTCTTGCCGAGGGCCTCGGCGATCTCCTCGTACGGCAGCTCGAAGACCTCGCGCAGGACGAACACCGCCCGCTCGGTCGGCCCGAGCGTCTCCAGCACGGTCAGCATCGCGAACGAGACGCTCTCCGCGAGCTCGACGTCCTCGGCGACGTCGGGGCTGGTGAGCAGCGGCTCCGGCAGCCACTCGCCGACGTACTGCTCGCGCCGGCGGGACAGCGTCCGCAGCCGGTTGAGGCCCTGGCGGGTGACGATCCGGATGAGGTACGAGCGCGGGTCGTGCACCTGCCCGCGGTCGACCTCGGCCCACCGCAGCCAGGACTCCTGCAGCACGTCCTCGGCGTCGGCGGCGGAGCCGAGCAGCTCGTAGGCGACGGTGAAGAGCAGGCTGCGGTGGGTGACGAAGGGGTCCTCGGTCATGCCGGCGACGCTCCGGCCGGGGCGTCGGCGGCGGTGGTGCGCCTGGCCAGCGGGATCTCGCAGGAGTCGGAGAAGCCCTGGGAGCGGACGCCGTTCGCGGTGTTGTTCCTGGTGGCCATGTTGACGAAGGCGACGTAGGCGGTGAGTTCGACCATGGCCGCCGGGCCGAGTGCGTCCAGCAGGTGGTCGTAGAGCTCGTCGGTGACGGCCGGCGGGGTCACGGTCATGGCCTCGGCGTACTCCATCACCTCCCGCTCCAGCGCCGTGAACACCTCCGACGCCCGCCAGTTCGGCACCTGGCTCGCCTTGGCCAGGTCCAGGCCCTGGTTCTGCGCCTGGAAGTAGCCGATGTCCAGGCACCAGCTGCAGCCGACCTGTGCGGCCACCGCCATGTGCGCGAAGGACTTGAGGCTCTCGTCGAGCGCGTCCCACTCGGCGATCCGGCGGGAGAAGTCCAGGTTCGCGGTGGCGACGCCGGGGTTGTGCCAGACCGCCTCGACGGGTTCGAGGGTGGTCCCGAATCCCTTGATCATGTTCTCGCTCAGCTCGGCGGGCAGCTGGGCCTTCGGCAGTCGCAGTGCCATGGTGTCCTCCCGGTTCGGTGGTTCGGCGGGTTGCCGGACATGAAGACACCGGAGGGTGCCCGGATGTGACAGCCCGACATGACGGCCGGGGAAAACGACCTTCGGACCGGCAGGTCGGTTCGCTACAGTCCGCGGGGACTGCCGACCACTGCGAGGAGAACGACACGTGAACGTCCCCGACGACCGCCCCGCCCCGCCGCTGACCGGCGGCGAGCGCGAGATGCTGCGCGGCTTCCTCGACTTCCACCGGGCGACCCTCGCCCTGAAGTGCGAGGGCCTGACCGACGAGCAGCTGCGCCGGCGCTCCAGCCCGCCCTCCACGCTCAGCCTGCTCGGGCTGGTCCGGCACCTGGCGGAGGTCGAGCGCACCTGGTTCCGCCGGGTCATCAACGGCGAGGACCTGCCGCTGGTGTGGTCCGAGGACGGCGACTACCAGGCCGCGTACGACCCCGCCGGCGCCACCCGGGCCGAGGCCTTCACCGCCTGGCGGACCGAGGTCGAGCACTCCCGCCGCATCGAGCTCGCCGCGGACTCCCTCGACGTCACCGGCTACCAGGCCCGGTGGGACGCCGAGGTGTCGCTGCGGCTGGTGATGCTCCACCTGATCCACGAGTACGCCCGGCACAACGGGCACGCGGACTTCCTGCGGGAGGCGATCGACGGCGCGGTGGGGGCGTAGCCGGGTGGGCCGGGTGCCGGCGGGGTGAGGGTGTGAGGAGGGTGAGGAGGGTGAGGAGGCGGTCGACGGCGCGGTGGGGCCCGGGCGTCCCGGGCGGGCCTACCAGCCGAGGAGGTGGGTGCGGTGGGTGAGGGCGGTGAGGACGGCGCCGACGGTGGTCTCGGGGGTGAGGGCGGTGGTGTCGAGGGTGTGGGTGGCGTCGTCGGGGGCCGGGCCGGGGTGGAGGGCGACGTAGTGGAGGGCGGCGCCGGTGGTGCGGCTCTCGCGGCGGAAGGTGTCGAGGGCGGCCGGGACGGCGGGGGCCTCCACCACGACCTGGTAGCCGCGGGTGGCGTAGGCGAAGGCGGCCTGGGCGGTGGCGGCCAGGGCGGTGGCGTTCTGGTGTCCGGCCTCGGGCAGGTGGGGCGGGAGCCGGCCGCTGCGGATGACCCGCAGGAAGTCGTCCGTCCGCAGGTGGACGCTCGGGTTCAGCTCCCGGGCGAGCAGCTCCGCGACCGGGCTGTTCCCGGCCCCGCCCGGGTCGACGAGGACGAGGACGCCCCCGGCGCCCCGGCCGCCCCCGAGCTCCGGCCCACCTACGGTCGTACGGTTCACAGCTGCTGATCCCTTCGCGGGCCGGGGACGGTCGGGTAGCCGGGGCGGGGCGGTCGGAGTGCGAAGGAGCTGGTCGGCCCATATCCGGACAACCGACCGCCTCGTCCCTACGACTGATGCGTTTCGGGGATCAACCTAGTCCAAACGGGTGGTCCGAGTCGTCCCCCACCCGGTTCCTGGGCGGGTCGGAGGGAAGACCCGCGACCGGTCGGCGGCCCGTCAGGGGGCCGCCGCCGGCCCCTACCGGTCGCCGGTGCGCAGCACGATCGGGTTGGTGAGCGCCGCCATCGCGCCCCAGGGCAGGTCAGGGCCCATCGAGTTGCCCCTGCCCGGGGTGCCGTCCGCCTTCGGGTGGCGGACCTCGGCCCGGACGTAGGCGGCGAGCGAGGCGGTGGTGCGCCAGATCACGGTGCCGGAGCCGTCGGCGGGCAGCGACTCCTGGTGCATCTGCCCCTCGTCGGTGAGGAGGCGGACCGTCCCGCCGGGCACCCCGGAGACGGTGAGCCGGACGTCCAGCGGGGCGTCGGCCGGGACGGTCAGCTCCTCGCCGATGCCCGCCCGGCGCCCGTGCCCGGTGACGGTGAAGTCCAGCGCGACGGCGGAGGACTCGGCCAGCCAGCTGCGCCCGGCGCGCAGCCCGTCGAGGATCGCGTCCCGGGTGAGGTCCTCGGCCAGCACCACGGTGTGCGGGGAGCCGATGACCTGCGGCTCGCTGTGCGCGTCGCTGTTGCCCAGGGCGGGCAGCCAGGAGCGGCCCTCGCGCAGGGCGACGGCGAGCCGGCCGTCCCAGGTGTCCACCGCCGACTCGTCGTCGTACGTCCAGGGGCCGTTCCACACCTCGACGGCGTCGGCCTGCTCGTAGCCGAACTTCCACTGGCAGGCGACGTACGGGCAGTACGGGTGCGCGGGTACCACCAGGCCGCCGGAGCGGTGGACCTGGCGGGCGAAGCGCGGGTACTCCTCGTCGCGCGAGCGGTAGCGCCAGTCGACGAACTGGCCGGGCTTCAGGCCGAGGGCCAGCCAGTGGCCGTTGCGGGTGGTGATCTCCTCGCCCGGCAGGATCAGCAGGTCGGGGCCGGCCAGCGGGCCCCAGGCGGCGTGCGAGGAGCTGGTGTTGTGGTCGGTGGAGACGATGAAGTCCAGGCCGGCGGCGCGCGCCCCGGCCGCCACCTCCTCGGGCCTGCGCCGCCCGTCGGAGTGGACGGTGTGCAGGTGGCAGTCGCCCCGGTACCAGGCCCGGCCGCGGCCGCGGGCCCGCTCCGCGGGGTAGTGTGGCGTGAACTGCGGCCCGGGCGCACCGAACCGGAGGGTGACCTCGACGTGGTATTCCAGGCCCTGCGGGGCGATCTGGTAGGGGCCGAGGACCACGTGCCAGGTGCCGGGGTTGATCGGGCCGGGGAGGTAGCCGGGGGTCGCGGCGCCGCGGGAGAGGCTGAACTCGGTGCGGAAGCCGCCGGACCAGCCGCGGAAGCCGGGGCCGCCGAGGTCGGTGCCGCGCTCGTCGAAGATGCCGATGTCACAGGAGTTGCCGGGGGTGCCGGCCGGGACCGGCGGCCTGTCGTAGCCGTAGGAGACGGCTATCTCGCGGACGCCCTCGGGCACTTCCACCGGGAGGTGGAGGAAGTCGGGGGCGCCGGTGGGCAGGTGGCCGGTGAGGGTGAGGGTGCGGTCGGCGGGAGTGGCGCCGGGGGCGGCGGTGGGGGCGGCGGTCGCCTGGCCGGTGGGGGCGGCGAGGCCGAGGGTGGTGGCGCCGGTGGCGAGGCCGGTGCGGAGCAGGTCCCGGCGGGCGGGCCGGGCGGCCGGCTGCGGAGCCGGCTGGTCGGTCGGCTGGTCGGAGCGTGGGGAGCTGGGCTCGGTCGGCATCGAGGTCTCCGGATCGGGGAGGGCGGGTCGCTCGCGTGCCTACCCGGGCGAGTGAACCGGGGGTGAGGCGGGGCCCACGGCGGTGGGGCGGGCCGGTGAAGAGGGGGCGGGCGGGGCCGGGGTCGATTTGCGGGGAGTGACGAATGGTCGGTTCATAGTCATGGAATCGGTTCATATGCGAAATGGCGCGGATGGAGGCGGGTGTGTCGGTGAGTCGGCGGACGCTGCTCATGGCGGTGGCCGGGGGAGCACTGGCGGGGTGCCGGACGAGGGCGGCGGGCACCGGCTCGGCCTCGGCGGTGGGCGCTGCCTCGGCGGATTCGGTGACATCGTCCGCGGCGCCGTCCGACACACCGTTCGCGATGCCGTCCGGAGCTCCCACCGAGGCCGCCGCCGCGTCGACGCCCGCGCCGGAGCCGACGCCGGGCGGCGGTGAGCAGCCGCCGCACGAGCCGACCCGGGCCGAGGTGGTCGAGCGGTACGGCGCACTGGCTCCGAGCCAGTGGGGGCTGGAGGTCGAGGGGGTGATCACCGCGCTGCCGGAGGGCGAGGGCGCCATGGCGCTCACCTTCGACGCCTGCGGCGGCGCCGGAGGCAACGGCTACGACGCCGACCTGATCGACTTCCTGCGGGCGCAGGACGTGCCGGCCACGCTCTTCCTGAACGCCCGTTGGATCGACGCCAACCCGGAGGAGTTCGAGCGGCTCGCCGTCGACCCGCTGTTCGAGATCGGCAACCACGGCACCGTCCACCGTCCGCTCTCGGTCTCCGGCCGTTCCGCCTACGGCATCGCCGGCACGCGCGACGTCGGCGAGGTGTACGACGAGGTGGTGGGCAACGCCCACAAGCTCGCCGAGCTGCTCGGGCACCCGCCCCGGTTCTTCCGCTCCGGCACCGCGCACTACGACGACGTCGCCACCCGGGTGGTCGCCGACCTGGGCCAGCTGGTGGCCGGCTTCACCGTGAACGGGGACGGCGGGGCGACGCTCCCGGCCGCCGAGGTGCGGCGGGAGGTCGCCTCCGCCCCGCCCGGCGCGATCGTGATCGGCCACCTGAACCACCCGGGTGGCGGCACCGCCCCCGGGGTGGCGGCGGCGGTGCCGGGTCTGCTGGCGGCGGGGCGGCGCTTCGTCCGGCTCTCGGACGTGCTTTGACTTCCGCTCCCCCGGCTTGAGGCCGGGGGATTCCTGCCACGGTCGTCCGACCGTCTCGGTGGGTTCCTGCTTCTTCACGCTGTGCCGGGACAGGTCCCGGTCCTACCTGCGCTCGACAGGCTGTCATCGCCAGCCCGGCGGCCTTGGCGATGTCGACGGCGGCGTTTGAACGACCGCCGACACCTCCCCGAGCCATGCACGCGCGGGGGTCTTCTTCGCTTCGGTGATCAGCAGCTTCGACAGGTCGCCGATCCTCGGGAACGGCAGCCCGTCCGCGCGGGCGGTCTCACGAGCCCGAAGGGCGTCGTTGAAGACCACCCGAGCGCACCCGAACGCTCGTGCCAGTGCCGCCCGCTGAGGCCCGTTCGGGTACAGGCGGAAGCCCGGGTGGCCGGGCGGCTCAGACCAGGCGCAGGCCGCCCGGGTGCTCCTCCTCGACGACCCGGACCAGCCAGTCGAAGACCGTAGGCCCCCGCCCCGCCCGGGCGGCGTCCAGCTCGGCGGTGATGCGCGCGCGGTTGGCGGGGTGGGCGCGGGCCAGCCGCAGTTCCAGCTGACGGACCGTCTCCGGGTGGCCGAGGTTGCGGCGGGAGACCTCGTGATGGCGCCACTCGATGACCCAGTCCCCGTCCTCGGGCGTGCCGTAGCCGCCCCGAAGGCAGTCGGCGAAGGCGTCGAGGTTGCGGCCGAAGTAGCCGTCCACCCCGACGGCCCGCCCGACCACGTCCCAGAAGTCCTCCAGGGTCCTGATCTCGTTGCCGTCGATCACATAGGTCACCGTCACGGGGTCGAGGATATGCCGCGGCGGTGAACCGGTCCGGACGGCCGGCCCGGGGTGGACAGGCCGGGGTGAACCGGCCGGGGCGGACGGTTCAGGGGGAGACGGCGATCGCGGTGGCGAGCAGCCCGTCCCGTACCACCCAGCGGCCGTCGAAGCCGTCGATCCGGCGGCCGTTGACCACCGGGCCCGGGACCAGCAGCCGGGCGGTGAAGGTGCCGTCGGGGGAGAGGTCCAGCTCGGCCTCGTCGAAGTCCAGGAAGAGCAGGGTCAGCGGGAACCAGGCCTTGTACACCGACTCCTTGGCGCTGAACAGGATGCGGTCCCACGGGACGTCCGGGTGCTCGGCCGTCAGCTTGGCGAGCCGCTGCTGCTCCACCGGCAGTGCGACGGCCTCCTGGACGCCCTCCGGCAGCGGCAGCGCGGGCTCGGCGTCGATGCCCACGGAGGCGAGGGTGCCGGCCCGGGCCACGGCCGCCGCGCGGAAGCCGTCGCAGTGGGTGAGGCTGCCGACCACGCCGTCCGGCCAGCTCGGCGCTCCGCGCAGACCCGGGACGAGCGGGCGGTACGGGACGCCGAGCCGGGCGAGGGCGGCCCGGGCGCAGTGCCGGACGGTGGTGAACTCGCGGCGCCGCTTGTCGACGGCCCGGGCGACGGCCGGCTCCTCCTCGGGCTCCAGCCGGGCCTCCGGCGGGTCGTCGTAGGCCACCTCGGTCACCACGACGTCCGGCAGCAGGTCCCCGATCATCCGTTCCCCCCTCGGTCGGCCGCGCGGGTGGTCGCCGCGCGGGTCGAGGGTAACCCGGCCGGGGGCTCCGGCGGGACTCGGGTGACGGCCGGTCAGCACCCTCCGTGGCGGGTCTGTCACGCATCTTCGCCCCTTCGGCCGCATGGGTAAAGATCCCTGCCCTGTGTTCATGCCAACATCGCGGAGGTCTGGACCACCTTGCGGCGGGCGCATACGTTTTCTCCACAAGGGCGGACATTCGGTTGGCGAACTGTCGTGCGAATGTGTCGAGTTCCGCCTGTCATGCTCATGACCTTCACCGCAACGGGAGGGAACGAACCATGCGCGCCATCGGCAAGAACCTCAGGATCCTCGCGGGCGCCCCGCTCGCCGCAGCCGCCCTCATCGCCCTCACGGCCGGCTCCGCCAGCGCCGCGATACCGATCAACCAGCCCATGGCCGGCAAGGCCACCTACTACAACGACGCCGGCTACGGCGCCTGCGGCACCCAGATCAATGCCGCCACCCAGATGCTGGTCGCCGTCTCGCACACCTGGTGGACCACCGCCAACCCGAACAACGACCCGGTCTGCAAAGGCATTTCGGTCAAGGTCACCTACCAGGGCAAGACCATCACCGTCCCGGTGAAGGACCAGTGTCCCTCCTGCGACTCCACCCACATCGACCTCAGCCAGCCCGCCTTCGCCAGGCTCGCCCCGCTGGACAAGGGCGTCATCACCGGGCTGACCTGGCAGTTCGTCAAGACCGCCCTGAACGGCAAGACCGTCGAGCTCTCCGCCCCGATCGCCGGCTCCACCATCGGCTGAGCCCGCCCCTGACGACCGTGTCCGCCCCCGCCCGGTCGGCGGGGGCGGGCCGCGGGCCGGAGGTCGGGATCACGGCCGACCGTGTCCGGGCGGGGCTTGCGCCTCCACGAGTGGCGGGGCCATCGCGAGCAGTAGCTGGACGGCCGGGGGAGCGGTCCGCGGATCGTGGGCGAGCCCCAGCGTGACGGTCGGCACCGGGGAGGTGAACCGGCGCAGGCGGACGCCGGGGATCCGGAACACCCGGGCCCGGCCCTCGGGTATCGGCGCTATGCCGTAGCCCGCCGCCACGGCCAGCAGGAGCTGTTCGTCGTCCGGCTCCTCCCGCACGATCCGCGGCGACCGGCCCGGCCACAGCTGCCCGGTGATCAGCGCGTGCATCCCCGGCCCGTTCTCCCGCGGCCACAGCACCACCGGCTCGTCCGTGATCCGGTGCCGGCCGATCCGGGCCCGGGTGCGGGCGAGCGGATGGCCGGCCGGCACGGCCAGCAGCAGCTCCTCCTCGGCGATGATCCGGCAGGCGAGCCCGGGGACGTCCAGTGGCGGCCGGACGAACGCCGCGTCCAGCCGCCCGGCGAGCAGCTCGGCGACGTTGTGCGAGGTCCAACCGGTCTGCAGGGCGACGTCCAGCCGGGGGTAGCGGTTGCGGAACTCCGTCACCAGGACATCGCAGGCCCCGCCCCGGGCGGAGCGGGTGTACGCCACCCGCAGTCGGCCCTCCCGCCCCTGGACCACCGCCGCGACCCGCTCCTCGGCCTCCGCCACCTCCCGCAACACCCGCCGGGCCTCCTCCGCGACCGCACGCCCGACCGGGGTCAACGCGCAGCCCTTGCTGGTCCGCTCGACCAGCTGTGCGCCCAGCTGCCGCTCCAGCGCCTTGACCTGCTGGCTGAGCGCAGGCTGCGCCACGTGCAGTCGGCGCGCGGCGCGGGTGAAGTTCAACTCCTCGGCCAGCACCGAGAAGTAACGCATCCGACGCAGATCCATCCGGCGATGATAAGCGCGGCTTATCGCTGCGGGACAGAACTGGTCTTGGACGGCCGTCGGTGCGGCCGGATTTCCTGGAGACGGCCGCCGACACCCGGTGGGCGGCCCTCGGGAGGAGGAGTTCGCGATGGGTGATGCAGTGGGTGGGGCGACGGACGTCGTCGTGGTCGGAAGCGGGATCATCGGGCTCACCACGGCGATCCGCCTGCAGGAGAAGGGACTTCGAGTCGTCGTGGTGACGGCTGACGGCCTGCTGTCGACGACCTCCGCCGTGGCCGCGGCCGTCTGGTTCCCCGTCGCCACGGGCACGAGCGGCCGGGTGGCGGACTGGTCCGCGACCGCCTTCGCCGAGTTCGCCCGCCAGGCCGCGCAGGGCGTACCCGGCGTCTCGATGCGCAGCACCCGCATGCTGGAACACCAGCAGCAGTCGGCGGGCCTGCCCTGGTGGGGCGACGCTGTCCCCGACCTGCGCCGGCTGACGGCCGCCGAACGCGGACCGGACTGCGCGGACGGCTGGTCCTTCACGGCCCCCGCCGTCGAGATGCCGCTCTACCTGCCCTGGCTGCTCGGCCGGTTCATCGACAACGGCGGCGAGATCGTCCACCGTCGCCTCGACGCCCTCGACCAGGCCCTGGCCTGGGCGCCCGTGGTGGTCAACGCCACCGGACTCGCCGCCCGGCAGCTCTGCGACGACCCGGCCGTGCACCCGGTGCGCGGCCAGCTCGTCCTGGTCCGCAACCCCGGACTGCCCAGCTCGACCCGCATCCAGGACGACCCGGCCGGCTACACCTACATCCACCCCCGCAGCGCCGACGTCGTCCTCGGCGGCACCTTCGAACCGGACGACTGGAACACCACACCCGACCCTGCCGTCGCCGAGGCCATCCTCGCCCGCTGCACGGCCCGCATACCCGAACTCCGCGGTGCCCGCGTCATCGGCCACGCCGTCGGCCTGCGCCCCGCCCGCCACGGCGGCCCCCGCCTCGAAGCGGACCCGGCCGTCCGGATCGTCCACAACTACGGTCACGGCGGCGCCGGGGTCACCCTCAGCTGGGGCTGCGCCGACGCCGCCGCCGAACTGGTGGGGTGACCGGGAATCCTCACCGGGTCGGTGCCGACGCCCGTCGAGCCGATGGGGCGAGGGCGGGCCCGGTGCCGGCGGCAGGCGCGAGGCCCGGCCGGGGGCGCCCTGCTCTGTCGCAGGCAGAGGGCCGTAGGAGGTCGAGAACCGTGCACCCCGGCGAACGAGCGCGGTCGGAGCACCCGTGGCCCGACGTGTTCGGCGGTCCGTTCCGGCCACGGCGGTGAGTCGCATTCGCTACGGTTGCGCGCTGAGACCGTCCCGCTTCCGTTCCCGCTCCCCAATGTCGTTCCTCCGGAGGAACCTTGGCCTCGATCACGCTCGACGCCGAGCGCCGCGTCCACGCCGACACCGGACGCGTCCGGGTCGCCGCCGTGGACGTGCTGCGCTCGCTCGGCTTCCAGATCACCTCGGAGATGGCCACCGTGGTGGAGGCCCGGCGCGGCTCCGCCGTCCGCTCGGCGATGCTCCTGCCCGACCAGGTGCCGCTGGCAGCCCGCCTCCACCTCGTGCCCGCCGACGGCGACCGCACCTCGGTCTCCCTGCACCTGACGGACCGGGCGGTCTCGGTGATCGCGCTGGGCGTGCAGGACCCCTATGTGGCAGCCTTCCAGACGGCGCTGCTCGCCCTCGACCGCGCACTCACCGGCCTCGACCCGGCGGCCGGAGCGGCCGGCTTCCCCCAGCCCCGGTGGTGGGCCCGCGCACCCCGGGCCGACAACCTGGCCCGGCACCACGAGACCGGCCAGCGGCTGATCGGCGGCGTCGCCGCCCGCGTCAACGAGCGGCTCTCCGGCGGGCGCCGCTCCACCGGCCCGTCCTTGTGGGAGGGCATCGAGCGCATCGTCTTCCGCTCCCCGGCCGGCTTCCTCGCGATGGACATGGTCACCGCCCGCACCCTGCTGGCGATCCCGGTGATGATCGGCAGCCGTCCGGACGGCGTACCGTCCCAACTGGCCTCCGACATCGCACGGTTGGCGGCGGTGGTGGAAGGCCGCCTCGGCGCGGGCGGCCTCGGATCCGTGGAGGTGGCGGTCGCCGAGGAGGACCGCCCGGCCTTCGAGTTCCTGCACCGCCAGTTCGGCATCCGCTCGCGGCTGCCCGTCCGGACCCTCTGCACCTGCCGGGACTGCCGCCAGACCAAGGTGGTGAACCTGGACCTCAAACGGCTGCGGCAGCGCAAGAACCGCCTCAAGACGATCGCCTCCGTCGTGCAGACGACGTACGAGAACGACGGCGAACCCAACCCCTTCCTGATCTTCGGGTCGATCTTCCAGCAGTCCAAGATCGACCCCGACTTCGTCTGCGCACGCTGCGAGAGCACCGTCGCCGACGAGCAGCCGGTGACCTTCTGCCCACGCTGCGGCGACATGCGCACCGAGTCCGTCCTGGACACCTGCTCCGAGTGCGGCCACGACTTCGAGGCCCTCGCCGGGGACCAACCCGTCTGGGCCGGCACCCCGCCGCCCCCGCTCGCCCCGCCGACCCCGCCGCCGCCCGTCGCGCCCCCGCCGCCC
>NZ_JAHSQD010001059.1 GCF_020103755.1 Streptomyces sp. LS1784 | reverse complement strand
GGACTCGAACCCCGGACCCGCTGATTAAGAGTCAGCTGCTCTAACCAACTGAGCTAGCGGCGCTTGCTGACGTCGAAGACTTTACACGGCGCCGACCCGATCCACCGAATCGCGTTCGAATGGTTACTGTGCGCGACCGCCTCCGGCCGTCGGCTCCGGGTGGTGGCAGGCCGCCTGGTGGTCCGCCCCCTGCGCGCCGCCGACCAGGGCCGGCCGCTCCTGCTCGCAGCGGGCCCGGTCCGCCGGGGCCGTGAGCCCGGCGTAGCGCGGGCAACGGGTGCGGAAGACGCAGCCGGTGCGGCGCTCGGTGGGCGGGGGAGGGTCGCCGGCCAGCAGGACGCGGTCGCGGGCGCGCTCGGCGGCGGGGTCGGGGAGCGGGACGGCGGAGAGCAGGGCGCGGGTGTACGGGTGGCGGGGGCGGTCGAAGACGGCGGAGACCTCGCCCTGCTCGACCGTCCGGCCGAGGTACATCACGCTGACCCGGTCGGCGAGGTGCCGGATCACCGAGAGGTCGTGCGAGACGAACAGGTAGGACAGGCCCAGCTCGGCCTTGAGCGTCTGGAGCAGGTTGAGCACCCCGGCCTGGATGGAGACGTCCAGCGCGGAGACCGGTTCGTCCAGCACCAGCAGCCTGGGCCGGACGGCGAGCGCCCGGGCGATCGAGACGCGCTGGCGCTGGCCGCCGGAGAACTGGTGCGGGTAGCGGTCGGCGTGCTCCGGGTCGAGGCCGACCTGGCGCAGCAGCTCGGGCACCCGGCGGGCGGTCTCCTCGCGCGGGGTGCGCTGGGCGAGCAGCGGTTCGGCGACGATGTCACCGACCGGCATGCGGGGGTCGAGGCTGGCCATCGGGTCCTGGAAGACGATCTGCACCTGGGCGCGGAGGCGGTGGGCCTCGGCCCGGGTGAGCGTCGCGGTGTCCCGGCCGAGCAGTTCGATCCGGCCGGTCTCCGGGGCACCGAGCCGCAGCAGTTCGAACAGCGTGGTGGACTTGCCGGAGCCGGACTCCCCGACCAGGCCGAGGGTCTCGCCCTCCCGCAGGTCCAGGTCGACGCCGTCCACCGCGTAGACCTCGCCGACCTTGCGCTTGAACACCGTGCCCTTGAGGAGCGGGAAGGTCTTTCCGAGGCCGCTCACCGACAGCACCGGTGCCAGGGCGGCGCGGTCGCCGGGGCCGACGGCGGCGGGCAGCTCCGGGACGGGGTAGACCTCGGCCGGCGCGGGCCGCCGCTCGGCGAGTTCCGCCGACCGTACGCACGCCGACCGGTGGCCGTCCGCCCCCTCCAGGGCGGGCTCGGCCGCGGAGCAGCG
>NZ_JAHSQD010001058.1 GCF_020103755.1 Streptomyces sp. LS1784 | reverse complement strand
CCCGAACACGCGGACGGCTTCGCCCGTGAGCTGCTCGGCCCCGAGGCCGGCCCGGGTGACGAGCGCCGCGCCCGGGCGCTGGTGCCGTGGCTGCTGGAGCAGGCGGCGCTGCGCGGGCACTCCGCGCTGGAACTGGCCGAGGTGGCGGCCGGACTCGACCGGCTCCGGATGCCCGACCCGGCCGCCGCGATCCAGGCCGCCGTCCAGGACGGGCGGGTGCTGCCCTTCCAGGAGGAGCTGACGGGTGCCGAAGCGCACGCGGCGGGTGGCGAGGAGGACGAGGCCCCGACCCGGACGCTGCTCGCGCTGGAGGGGCTGGCGATGGCGGAGGACAGTCTCGCCGAGAAGCTGCTCCAGCTGATGGCCGCCTTCGTACCGGGCGAGGACGCCGACACGAGCGAGGACGCGGACGAGGCCGCCGACGCCGACGAGACCGGGGCCGACGAAACCCGGGCCGACGCGGATGCCGCGGACGCCGCGGAACAGACCCCCGTCGCCCCCGGCCCGGCCGCTTGGGCGGCCGCCGCCGAGGCCGCGCCGTCCTCCTCCGCGACCGCCCTGATCAAGGCCGTCGGCGAGCACGCCCTGGTGCTGCACACCGGAGGCGAGGCGGCCCGCGCCGAGCCGGCCGCGCTGGTCACCGCCGCCCGGGGCCTCGGGCTGCGGGCCTGGGCCGCCACCTGGACCGACCAGGGCCGGAACTCCTTCGCCGCACTTGCCGGGACCGACACCGGGGCCGGGGCCGTCGTGGTCACCCTGGCCGAGCTGCTCTCCGGCGCCGCCGGCCCCGGCCGCGCCCCGGACGGCTCGCTCGCCCTGGACCTGCTGGTCGTGCTGGACGCCCCGCTGCTGGACGTCGAACTGGCCGCCACCGTCCTGGAGTCGCTGGCCGACGGCACCCGCCTGGTGCTCAGCGGTGACCCGGGCCAGCTCTGGTCGGCCGGCCCCGGCCGGTTCTTCGCCGACCTGCTGGCCGCCAAGGCCTGCCCGGCGGTCGCCTCCCGCACCCCGGACTTCGGTCCGATCGGCGAGCTGGTCTCCGGCGTCGGAATCGGCGAGCTCCAGCCGGTCGAGGCGCCGGACAAGGAGGTGGTCATCCTGACCGCCAAGGACGCCGGCGAGGCCGTCCACCGCGCCATCCAGCTGCTCACCGACTCCATCCCGCGCGCGCTCGGCATCCCGGCCGAGCAGGTGGTGCTGCTCACCCCGGGCCACGGCGGCCCGGCCGGCACCCGCGCGCTGAACGCCGCCGCCAAGGCCCGGCTCAACCCCGGCCCCGGCCGGTTCGGCGGCTTCGACCCGGGCGACCGGG
>NZ_JAHSQD010001057.1 GCF_020103755.1 Streptomyces sp. LS1784 | reverse complement strand
GGCGGCGACACCGGCGGACGGTCCGGCGGGTCCAGGGGCATCGGCGGCCGGACGGTCAGCTCCCGCGCCCGGCGCCCTCCGGGCGCGGCCGCCGGCAGGCCCGGGACGGAGGCGATCCCCGCCGAGCCGTGCCCGGTGCGGACCAGGACCGTTCCGCGGGACTTCACCGCTACGTTTCGAGTACCCAAGAGAATCGTTTCGCCTCCGGCCGCCCTGCGCCACCACCCGGCTTGTCCCTACTGGCGCCAAGGCAGCGTGGCACGCCCGAACCGCTCGTCCGGCGAATCGCGCGAAGCCCGGACACCCGGGCCCGGAACGCGCTACTCTCCCCGGTCCACGGTTGCCCTGGGTGCCCCTCCGCGCACCCAGGGCAATCGCGGTCCCGCCCGACGGCCGGGCTCAGAGCTGCCGCAGCAGCATCCCCGGCTGCTCCACGCAGTCCGCGACGAACCGCAGGAAGCCGCCCGCCGTCCCGCCGTCGCAGACCCGGTGGTCGAAGGTGAACGACAGCTGCGTCACCTCGCGCACCGCCAACTCCCCCTGGTGGACCCAGGGTTTGGCGACGATCCGGCCGACCCCGAGCATCGCCGCCTCCGGGTGGTTGAGGATCGGGGTGGAGCCGTCCACGCCGAACACCCCGTAGTTGTTCAACGTGAAGGTGCCACCGGTCAGTTCGGCCGGGGTGAGCGCGCCGCTGCGCGCCGCCTCGGTCAACCGGCCCAGCTCCTCGCCCAGTTGCTCGGTGCTGCGGTCCTGCGCGTCTCGCACCACCGGGACGACCAGCCCGCGCTCGCCCTGGGCGGCGAAGCCCAGGTGCACCGCCGAGTGCCGGATGATGCCCGAACCGTCCTCGGTCACCGAGGAGTTGAGCTCCGGGAAGCGCGCCAGCGCGACCGTGCAGATCCGCGCCAGCAGCGCCAGCACGCTCACCTTCGGCCCCGGCGTTGCGTTCAACTGCCGTCGCAGCGCCATGAGTTCGGTGGCGTCCGCGTCCACCCAGCAGGTCGCCGCCGGGATCTCCCGGTGACTGCGGCCGAGCTTCTCGGCCACTGCCTTGCGCAGCCCGCGCAACGGGACGACACCCTCCTGCGCGGCGGGCCCGGCGACCGCCGGAGCGGCCACCTTGGCCGCGACCGCCCGTTCGACGTCCGCACGCATGATCAGCCCGTCCGGACCGCTCCCGGTGAGCGCGGCCAGGTCGACCCCCTGCTCCCGGGCCAGCCGCCGCACCAGCGGCGAGATCACCGGCACCACCGCCGGCCCGGCCGGCACAGCCGCAGCCGGCGCGGGAGCCACCACGGCCACGGCCGAGG
>NZ_JAHSQD010001056.1 GCF_020103755.1 Streptomyces sp. LS1784 | reverse complement strand
GCCCCGGCGGGCTTGTCGGCGCCGGCCTGGGCCGCTCCGCCGGACGCGGCCTGGTCCGCGACGACCGGCACGGCCAGCGTCACCGGGACGCCGCTGGGCGTGCGGGCGCCGGTGATCCGGGCCAGGTCGGCGTCGCCCGGGCGGATCTTGGTGACGGTCGGGCGGATGCCGGCCACCGTCATCAGCCGGTTGACCTCGCGGCGCTGCTCGGGCAGCACCAGGGTGACGACCGTCCCGGACTCGCCGGCCCGGGCGGTGCGGCCGCCACGGTGCAGGTAGTCCTTGTGGTCGACCGGCGGGTCGACGTTGACGACCAGGTCCAGGCCGTCGATGTGGATGCCGCGGGCGGCGACGTTGGTGGCGATCAGCGCGGTGACGTGGCCGTCCCGGAACTGGTCCAGGACCCGGTTGCGCTGCGGCTGGGACTTGCCGCCGTGCAGGGCGGCGGCCTTCACGCCGTTGGCGAGCAGCTGCTTGGCCAGCCGGTCGGCGCCGTGCTTGGTGTGCACGAACATGATCACGCGGCCGTCGCGGGAGGCGATGTGCGCGGTGGCGGAGGCCTTGTCGGTCGGCTCCAGCTGGAGCACGTGGTGGTCCATGGTGGTGACCGCGCCGGCCGAGGGGTCGACCGAGTGGGTCACCGGGTCGGCCAGGAAGCGCTTGACCAGCCGGTCGACGTTGCGGTCCAGGGTGGCGGAGAACAGCATCCGCTGTCCGCCCTCGGCGACCTGCTCCAGCAGCTTGCTGACCTGCGGCAGGAAGCCCATGTCGGCCATCTGGTCGGCCTCGTCGAGGACCGTGATCGCGACGTCGGAGAGATTGACGTCGCCGCGCCCGATCAGGTCGTCCAGCCGGCCCGGGGTGGCCACCAGCACCTCGGTGCCGCGGCGCACCGCGTTGGCCTGCTTGTTGATCGACATGCCGCCGACGACCGTGGTGATCCGCAGGTTGACGGCGGTCGCGTAGGGGGTGAGCGCCTCGGTGACCTGCTGGGCCAGCTCGCGGGTGGGCACCAGGACGAGCGCCAGCGGGTGCCGGGCGTCGGCGCGGCGCCCGGCGGTGCGGGCGAGCAGCGGCAGGCCGAAGGCCAGGGTCTTGCCGGAGCCGGTGCGGCCGCGGCCGAGCACGTCGCGCCCGGCGATCGAGTCGGGCAGCGTGGCGGCCTGGATCGGGAACGGCTCGGTGACGCCCTCGCGGCCGAGCGCGGAGAGGATCGCCTTGGGCAGTTCGAGCTCGGCGAAGGACGCCGCCGGGGGCCGGGCCGGGGTGCCCTGGACCACGGTGAAGTCGGCGGCCTCGGGCGCGACGGCGGGCCG
>NZ_JAHSQD010001055.1 GCF_020103755.1 Streptomyces sp. LS1784 | reverse complement strand
CGGCCGGGGGCCGCGCCGCGGGTGGGGGACAATGGGCGGCATGTCCCGACGTCGTTCCGCGCCCCGCCCCGCCGCGCCCCGGCTGCTGCCCTCCTCCCCCTGCCCGTGCGGCCTGCCCGCCGCCTACGGCGACTGCTGCGGCCGGCTGCACCGGGGCCAGGCCTCGGCCACCACCGCCGAGTCCCTGATGCGCTCCCGGTTCAGCGCCTTCGCCGCGCAGGACGAGGCGTACCTGCTGCGCACCTGGCACCCGGACACCCGGCCCGCGGAGGTCGACTTCGACCCGGGGCTGCGCTGGACCGGGCTGGAAATCGTCGCCACCACCGAGGGCGGCGCGTTCCACGCGGAGGGCACGGTGGCCTTCCGGGCGCACTGGACCGAGGGCGGCGAGGAGGGCGCGCTCACCGAGAACAGCCGCTTCGTGCGGCACGAGGGCGCCTGGGTGTACCTCGACGCCCTCTCGCTCGGCTGAGCCGCCCGGCCCTCGGCCGCTGCGGATGGTCACTGAAGGCGGCCGCTACAGGTAGTCGTCCAGCCGGGCCAGCGCGAAGCCCTGCGCGGTGACGTCGTTGACGACCTTGCGCAGCAGGTCCGGCATGGACGCCTTCCAGACGTCAGCGCCCCGGAAGTGGGTCAGGATGATGTCGCCCGGATGCAGCTTCTGGTCGTCGTAGCGCCACTCCATGTGGTCCGGGAAGGCCTCCTCGTTCCACATCGGCACCGCCTCCACCCCGCAGGAGGCTGCCGCGCGCAGGGTGTCGTCGTTGTACTCGCCGTACGGCGGCCGGAACAGCCGGGGGCGCACGCCGATCTGCCGCTCCAGCCGGTCCTGCTGGGTGCAGATCTCCTCGCGCTGGGTCTCGTGGTCCAGCACCTTCAGGTTGCGGTGGTTGATCGTGTGGTTGTTGATCTCCACGCCCTGGGCGTGCAGGTCGCGGAAGTAGCCGTAGTTGTCACGCGCGACGTAGTCGGAGACGTAGGCGCTGAGCGGGATGCCCAGTTCCCGGGCCATCCGGGAGAACTCGGGGTCCTTCTCGGCGCCGTCGTCGACGGTCAGGAAGACCACCTTGTCGTGGGTCGGCACCCGGTAGACGACGGGCGGGCGACCGTCCGCGAGCTTGACGCCCTGCCCCGGGGTGAGCGCGGCCTTGGCCGCCGGGCGCGGCGGGGCCTTCAGCGGCGGGCGCTCCAGGCCCCAGCGCCGGGCGGTCTCCAGCGCGGCACGGGCGGCCACCTCCTGACGGGCCGTGGACTCGCTGCTGCTCTCCTCCTTGCGGGCCAGGCCGGGCAGCAGCGGCTTCGCCTCGGGCGGGGCGCCCACGTGGTCG
>NZ_JAHSQD010001054.1 GCF_020103755.1 Streptomyces sp. LS1784 | reverse complement strand
GGCGCCGCGCGCCACCGGCGCCCCGGCCAAGCTGCTGGCCGTCCTGCCGCCCGAGGAGCGCGCCGCCTGGACGGCCGCGTTCATCGAGGTGCACGGGCTGGGCGAGGCCTTCCAGCTGCTCGGCGCCTGCACCACCCCGTGGACGCCGCCGCTGTCCACCGCCGTGGTGAGCGCCCTGGCCCGGGCGGCGGCCTCCGGGGCGTACCCGTGGAGCCACAGCGGGGTGCTCGGGATGACGGAGCGCGCGCTCGCCCCGGAGACGGCCGCCGCGGTGGAGGAGCTGGCCGCCGGGGCCGCCCCGGTCTCCGCCTGGTCCGAGACCTTCACCCGGCTGGCGGGCACCCTGCGCTTCCGGGCGGCGATGCTCGCGGAACTGGCGGGCTGACCCGGGGCTCCCGCGCCCCTGAACGAAGGAACAGGCCGGGACGACGGAGCGGGCCGGCCCGGGAAAGGACCGGCCCGCTCGACGCGCCGTGGCTCAGCCGGCCCGCAGGTTCGACTCGACCCAGGCGACCACGTCCCGGGTCGGCGTGCCCGGGGTGAAGATGTCCGCGACGCCCATCGCCTTGAGCTCGGCGATGTCCTCGTCCGGGATGATCCCCCCGCAGAAGACCTTGATGTCCTCGGCGTCGCGCTCCTTCAGCAGCTCCAGCACCCGCGCGCACAGCGTCATGTGGGCGCCGGAGAGGATCGACAGCCCGATGCCGTCCGCGTCCTCCTGGATCGCGGTGTCGACGACCTGCTCGGGCGTCTGGTGCAGGCCGGTGTAGATGACCTCCATACCGGCGTCGCGCAGGGCGCGCGCGATGACCTTGGCACCACGGTCGTGACCGTCGAGCCCGGGCTTGGCGACCACCACACGGATCGGCCCCGACACACTCATGACTGCCTCCTGGACCTCGTCGTCCACCATCCGACCGGGCCTCGCGGGCCGCCGGCGCGGTTAACGGTCAATAACAACCTGAGGGGAGGTTAGCGCCACCGGGCGCGGTTGACCGTGCCGCCTCCGAAGAGGAGGGCAAAGTCACAGCTCCGGGCCTTGCTACCAGCGGGTATACCCCGCCTCCCCGCAACCTCCGCACAGACCCCCCGGCCGCCCCCTTGACATCCGCGGGTTTTTCCGGGGCATCGGTGATGGAGCTACAGTCACGGCTGATTTCCCTCGACCGACGACGTCCGAGGCCCACCGAGGAGGCAGCCCCCGATGGCTCCCGATGCAGCCGCCCGTCCGACCCGTGCCGAGCTGCGCCTCGCGGCCCGCGAGCAGTCCCGTGCCCAGCGCCGCGGCGCCGCCAAGGCGGCCACCCGGACGGCGCTGCTGCGGGTCGCGCTACCGTCGGTGG
>NZ_JAHSQD010001053.1 GCF_020103755.1 Streptomyces sp. LS1784 | reverse complement strand
GCGCCACCGGCGCGGCCGAGCCGACCGCCGCCACCCGCCGCACCAGCCGGTCCGCCTGCGCCGCGGCGGCCTCCTCCGGGTCCAGTCCCGCCGTCAGCAGCGCCGGCAGCTCCAGGGCGCTCAGCAGCACCGATTCACCGGTCCGCTCGTCCACCGCGTGGGCGCGCAGCGGTCCGGGACGGTCCGTCAGCCGGTACCGCCCCGCCAGCAACTGCCCGGGGCCGCCTCGCATGCCAGTTCCTCTCACTCACCGAGCAGCCTACTGAGCGGCTCCGCTTAGGCTCGATCCCATGGACTGGACCGATTTGATCGACACCGCCTTCGAGGCGTCAGGAAACCGCAGCAAAGCCAACCAGGTCGAGGCCGTCCGCGCCGTCGAGGTGACCGCCATCGACGGCGAGAAGCCGGTCGCCTCCACCGCCGGGCGCCACCCCGAGCACTTCCGCAAGGGAGTGCTCGTGCTGACCACCCATCGGCTGCTCTTCCTGAAGGACGGGAAACCTCCGGTGCCGGTTCCGCTTGCCGCCGTCACCGACGTCTCCGTGACCCGCACCAAGCTCAACGGCGAAGTGCTCCTGGTGGTGGCGCTCACCGGCTCACACCGCTACGAGGACGTGGTCAAGGCCGAGTTCTTCGCCGAGCAGCTCCGGGCCTCCGCCCGGGCCGCCCGCAACGCCCCGAAGGCCGTGCCCGTCGCCGCACCGGCCGAGGCCGCCACCGGCGAACAGCTCATCGGCCAGCTGGAACGGCTGGCCGCCCTGCGCGCCTCCGGTGCCCTCACCGAGGACGAGTTCACCCGCGCCAAGCAACGCCTGATCGGCTGACCTACGGCGCGGGCTGGAAACTGTTGAAGACGATGTCCCGGACCGGGGCCTGGGCGGCCCACTCGGTGTCCGGGACGATCCAGTAGATCGAGTACCCGTACTTGGCCGGGGTCCCGGTCACGAAGCCGCGGTTGAGCGAGTGCGTCCTCGGTGTGCCGCTGGTCCACTCCCAGTCCGCCGCGTTGCTCCACTGCCGGTAGCCGATCGCCGCCAGGTTCACCCGCTGGTAGTTGGTGACCTTCGCGATCAGGGCCGGCTCGGACTCCTGCCAGTCCGCAACCGCGCTCGGACCGGGCGACGTGGTCCACTCGATCCGCAGCTGGCTGCCGTCGGCCGCGTTCTTGAAGATCCGCCGGTTGGCCTCCGACCCGGTCGGCTGCAGGCCGTCCGGGAGCACGACCGAGAAGCCGCTCGGGTCCTTGTACTCGTGGTACCCGGCCGGCACGGCGCCCGGCGCGGGCTGTGCCGGGGGCTGGGCCTGTGCCGGGGTCTGGGCCTGCGCCGGGGGCTGCACGGGGGCCGCCGGC
>NZ_JAHSQD010001052.1 GCF_020103755.1 Streptomyces sp. LS1784 | reverse complement strand
GAGCCGCTCGGCGGCGTCCGGCTGGTCGAGCAGCGCGAGCGGCAGGACGGGCGGTCGGGCCCGCCGCCGTTCGGGGCCGGTGGGGGCGGGCCGGTCGGCGAGGGCCCAGGCCCAGGTGTCCAGTGCGATCCGGTAGATCCGCCGGGAGCCGGCGGCGAGCCCGGCGGCGGCCAGGTAGCGCTCGACGGCGACGGCGTACTCGACCGGCGGGAGTCCTGCCGCAGTTTCTTTCACGACCGCCCTCTTTCGCAGTAAATCAATCCCCTCAAGTCGCTCGACCCTAGCCGCAATTCGCAGTAAAGGGCAGGCGGGAAGCCGTAATGGCCAGTATTTACTGCGGCAGGTGGATGGCTGCAGGAAATTGACTCCAAAAGGCTCAACTTTTTCTCCGCAATCCCTTGAACCGCTCCCCGTCGAACCGCAGACTTGCTGCACATGGCAGTGCAGACCGAACGGATCCCGGCCCGCAGAAGGCGTCTGGGAGACCGTCTCGCCGTGCTCGGCGAGCGCGAATTCACGTGGTTCTTCATCGGGTACACGACCTCCCTCGTCGGCTCATCGATGGCGCCGGTCGCGGTCGCCTTCGCGGTGCTCGACGGCGGGGGCGGCGGCACCGACGTGGGGTGGGTGATGGCGGCCCGGATCCTCCCGGTGGTGCTGGTGCTGCTGGCCGGCGGGGTGATCGCCGACCGGCTCGGCAGCCGTCGGGTGATGCTGGGCTCGGACCTGTTACGCGGCTTGGTCCAGGCGCTGTTCGCCGGGCTGCTGGCGGCCGGGCGCGCGCCGGTCTGGGCGATGGTCGCGCTGGTGGCGGTCTGGGGGATCGGCGAGGGGCTGTTCATGCCGGCCTTCGGAGCGGTCGTGCCCGACCTGGTGCGTCGCAAGGAACTGATGGCGGACGCCAACACCCTGCTGGGGCTGGGCCGTTCGGTGTCCGCCGTGGTCGGCCCCGCCACCGCCGGCCTGGTGACCGCCGCCTGGGGCCCGGCGACGGTGCTGCTGGCCGACGCGGTGACGTACGGCGTCGGCGCCTTCGCGCTGGCCAGGCTGCGACTGCCGGTGCGGGCACCGGCCGGCGGGGAGTCGATGATCCGGGACGTCCGGGCCGGCTGGTCGGAGTTCGCCTCCCGCCCGTGGCTGTGGATCACCACCGTGCAGATGGGCCTGTTCAACCTGCTGGTCTGGGCCCCCTTCCTGGTGCTCGGCCCGCTGCTCGCGCAGCAGGGCCTCGGCGGCGCCCGTGCCTGGGGCCTGGTGATGGGCGGCTACGGCGCCGGCGCGGTGCTGGGAGGCCTGCTGATGCTCGGCCGGGCGCCCGCCCGTCCGCTCGCGGTGGCGTCGGTGGCGGCGCTG
>NZ_JAHSQD010001051.1 GCF_020103755.1 Streptomyces sp. LS1784 | reverse complement strand
CACCGGTGGCCGGGGCGGCCGGGGCCGCGCTCGCGCGCCGGTCGCGCTTGTGCAGGGAGGCCAGGTAGGCGTTGTATGCCTCCAGCTCGGCGTCGCCGGAGCGTTCCTCGGCACGGTCGGTGCGGCGGGCCTGCCGCTGCTCGGAGCCCATCCACTGGTAGACCAGCGCGATCAGCACGATCGCGGTCGGGATCTCGCCGAACGCCCAGGTGATGCCGCCGGCCAGCTTCTGATCCTCCAGCAGGTTCGTGCCGGGCGGCGCGCCCTCCGCGGTGAAGGTGGTGACCAGCGGGTGGCCGGCCATCATCACCGCCACGCCGAAGAACGCGTGGAACGGCATCCCCATGAACAGCTCGATGATCCGCATCACGTGGCCGGGACGGTGCGGGCCCGGGTCCACGCCCATGATCGGCCAGAAGAAGGCCAGACCGGTGAACAGGAAGTGCACCATCATGAAGATGTGCCCGAGGCGGTACTGCATCAGGAAGTCGAACAGCGGGGTGAAGTAGACCCCGTAGAGGCTCGCGATGAACATCGGGATGGTGAACGCCGCGTGCGAGATGATCCGGACGTACCGGCTGTGCAGCAGCGCCACCAGCAGCTCGCGCGGCCCGCGCGGACGGCCCTTGCCGGCCGGGCGCAGTGCCCGCAGCGCCAGCGTGATCGGGGCGCCGAGCAGCAGCAGGATCGGCGTCAGCATGGAGAGCACCATGTGCTGGATCATGTGCGCGCTGAACAGCACCATGCCGTAGTCGTTCAGCCCGGTGCAGGTGACCAGCAGCATGCTGGCGACACCCGCCGCCCAGCCGACCATCCGGCCGATCGGCCAGCGGTCGCCGCGCCTGTACAGCCGCACCACGCCCGCCGCGTACAGCCCCAGCACGACCAGGCCGCCGAGCAGGAACACCCAGTCCGGGGACCAGGTCCAGACGTTCGACAAGGTGAACGGGCCTAGCTGGGTCATCCCGCCGTGGTGGTGCATTCCTGACATTCCGTCGCCCATCGGCGGGTCCTGCTTTCCGTCCTCGTGGTCCCTGGTGCGGGTCCGGTTCGCCCGTTTTGCTTGACATACAGCCTAGGTGGGCCTTACCTCGGGCCACTCCCCGCCCCCTCCGTACGGGTGCCTCCCCACCGGGGCGCCTCCTGGCTAGACTGACCGGCCGGTCGGCAGGGAGGCTCGGAGATGGCGGCGGAACACGGACCCGCGGCGCGCCCCACGGTCGCGCTGACCGGGGCGACGGGCTTCATCGGCTCCGCCGTGCTGGCGGCCCTCGCGGCGCGCGGCGTCCCGGTGCGAGCCCTGGCCCGCAAGCCGCCGCAGAGCGCCGTACCGGGCACCGCCTGGGTGCCGGGCG
>NZ_JAHSQD010001050.1 GCF_020103755.1 Streptomyces sp. LS1784 | reverse complement strand
AGCGCGGGCACGGCCGGGGCGGCGGTCGGGCGGGGGCCCTCCGCGCTGCGCGGCGGGATGATCCGGGGCGTCGTGGCCGGTCCGCCGCCGACGGTGGCGGGCACCGGGACCTGGGGGTGGTCCGCGTCCGCCTCCTGCTTGTCCAGGCTCTGCCCGTCCAGGATGCGCGCGGCGTGCCAGGAGGCGAAGTCCAGCCCGTCGAACAGCCGCTCCCGCAGGGTGAGTTCGTCTTCCAGCGCCTCGGCCGCGAGCAGTGCGGCGCGCGGGTCGGCGGCGGCGTTCACCCGGCCGGTGACGTGCGGCAGCTCGGTGCAGCCGTCCAGGCCGTCCTGGCCGTCCGAGGTGGCCCGGCCCTCGATGATCGTGACGGTCAGCCGCTCGGGCCGCTCGGAGACGGCGAGCGAGGCGACCAGGGTGCGCAGCAGCTCGGTCTTGCCGGAGCCGCGGGCGCCGCCGATCAGCAGGTGCGGGCCGCCCGGGTCGGGGGAGGGGAGGGTGAGCTCGGGGTCGGCCAGGTCGAGTGTGCAGAGCTCGTCCCGGGTGGTGCCGAGCAGCGCGGTGGCGGCGCCGATGCCGCCCGCGTGGGCCTCCCAGCGGGCGGACAGCTTGGCCGGGGTGACGGTGTCGAGCTGGAGCAGGTCGAGCAGCCGCAGCACGTCGGGCAGCGGGCCGCGGGCGGCCGGGGCGGCCTCGCACAGCGGGGCGAGGACCCGGGCCAGCCGTTCGGCCCAGGCGTCCGAGACGGCGTCCAGCGAGACCTCGTGCAGGGTCTCCCGGCCGCGGGCGACCGGGCGGTCCAGCGAGAGCTGGGTGCCGACCTCGCCGGTGATCAGGGCGGTGGCGCCGAGGCCCCGGGGGAGCAGCTCGGGCTGCTCGGCGAGGCAGATCGGGAAGATGCCGACCGCCGGGCCCTGGCGCAGCAGCAGGTCGAGGGCCCGCCGGGCGGCCTCGGTGGCCGGGCGGCCGTCCACCACGACCACGGTGGCGGAGTGGCCGCCGAGGCCGCTGGGGCCACTGAGCCGGGCGGTGAGCTCGGTCAGCCGGGCGGTGGCCTGTTCGTCGTCGAGGCCGATCAGCAGTCGGCAGTCCTGGCCGTCGACCGGGCGCAGGTGGGGCAGCCACAGGGCCCAGGCCCACGTGTCGGCGCGCTCCTCGGCGGTGCGGGTCGGGTCGGCGTCGACCACGACCAGGCTGAGCCCGGTCGGCGGGTGCAGCGCGGCGAGCTGGGCGACGACGGCGCGGGTGAGCGCGTCCAGGCGCTCGCGCGGTCCGCTGAGGCCGAGGCTGCCGGCGGTCTGGAGGTCGAGGGTGACCGGGACGGCGGGCAGCGTGGTGCCGGGCGTGGTGCCGGGGCC
>NZ_JAHSQD010000105.1 GCF_020103755.1 Streptomyces sp. LS1784 | reverse complement strand
CGCCGCCCTGCGCACCGCCGGCCTCCCGACCCGCCCGCCCGCGGCCCCGCGATCGCGCTGGGGACGGCGGTAGCGGCCTCCCGCCGGGAAGCACCGGGAGGCCGCCCGAGGCCCCCGACGGCAGGGAGCCCCCGCCCGCCCCACCAGGGCGGACGAGGGCTCCCGGGCGGGAACCTGCTAGCAGCCGATCAGCCGCGCGCCCAGGTACGCCTTGACCTGGTCCAGCGAGACACGCTCCTGCGACATGGTGTCGCGGTCGCGGACGGTCACCGCGTTGTCCTCAAGGGTGTCGAAGTCGACCGTGACGCAGAACGGCGTGCCGATCTCGTCCTGGCGGCGGTAGCGCTTGCCGATCGCGCCGGCGTCGTCGAACTCGACGTTCCACGCGGTGCGCAGGTCGGCGGCCAGGCCGCGGGCCTTCGGGGACAGCTCGGCGTTGCGCGACAGCGGCAGGACGGCGACCTTGACCGGGGCCAGGCGCGGGTCGAGCCGCATGCCGACGCGCTTCTCCATGACGCCCTTGGCGTTCGGAGCCTCGTCCTCGAAGTAGGCGTCGATCAGGAAGGCCAGCATGGCGCGGTTGAGGCCCGCCGCCGGCTCGATGACGTACGGGAAGTACCGCTCGCCGGACTCCTGGTCGAAGTACTTCAGGTCCTGGCCGGACGCCTCGCTGTGCACCCGCAGGTCGTAGTCGGTGCGGTTGGCGACGCCCTCCAGCTCGGAGAACTCGCTGCCACCGAAGTTGAAGCGGTACTCGATGTCCACGGTGCGCTTGGCGTAGTGGGACAGCTTCTCCTTCGGGTGCTCGAAGAAGCGCATGTTCTCGGTGCGCAGGCCGAGGCCGACGTACCAGTCCCAGCGCTGCTGGAGCCAGTACTCGTGCCACTGCTCGTCCTCGCCCGGCTTGACGAAGAACTCCATCTCCATCTGCTCGAACTCGCGGGTGCGGAAGATGAAGTTGCCGGGGGTGATCTCGTTGCGGAAGCTCTTGCCGGTCTGGGCGATGCCGAACGGCGGCTTCTTGCGCGAAGTGGTCTGGACGGCCTTGAAGTTGGTGAAGATGCCCTGGGCGGTCTCCGGGCGCAGGAACGCCAGGCCGCTCGCCTCCTCGGTGACGCCGAGGTGGGTCTTCAGCATGCCCGAGAAGTCCTTGGGCTCGGTGAACTGGCCCTTGGTGCCGCAGTCGGGGCAGTTGACGTCCTTGAGGCCGTTCGGCGGCGGGAAGCCGTGCTTGGCCTCGTACTTCTCCTCCAGGTGGTCGGCCCGGTGGCGCTTGTGGCAGGAGAGGCACTCGGTCAGCGGGTCGTTGAAGGTGGCGACGTGGCCGGAGGCCTCCCACACCTCGCGGGCGAGGATCACCGACGAGTCGAGTCCGACGACGTCCTCACGGGCCTGGACCATCGCGCGCCACCACTGGCGCTTGATGTTCTCCTTGAGCTCGACACCCAGCGGCCCGTAGTCCCAGGCGGCACGCGTGCCACCGTAGATCTCGCTGCAGGGGTAGACGAAGCCACGGCGCTTGCTCAGGCTGACGATCGTGTCGATCTTGTCGGCGGCCACAGTGCTCTCTTCAGTACGTACGGCACGGTCAGGGCACGGCTGGTTGCGCGTACCCGAATACCTCAGGTTACCGGCCATACGGGTACGTGATTCAAATCGGTATCGTCCGGCTGCCCGGGCCGGCGCCACCCGCCGTTCACCCATCCGAGTGAGTTGACAATCATTTCCATCTGAGATGAGAATGATTGTCATGATGATCGGACTGCCTCGACTCGGACTGTCCCGACGGACCCGCACCTCCCTGGCCCTCGGCACCACCGCCCTCGCCGCCTCCCTCGCCCTCACCGCCTGCGGAGGCAGCAGCAGCGCCGACAGCGGCAACGGCAGGCTGAAGGTCGTCGCGTCCTTCTACCCGATGGAGTTCCTGGCCCAGCAGATCGGCAAGGAGCACGTCGCGGTCACCGACCTCACCGCGGCCGGGGTGGAGCCGCACGACCTGGAGCTCACCGCCAAGCAGGTCGGCACCGTCCAGAAGGCCGACGCGATCATCTACCTCAAGGGCCTCCAGCCCACCGTCGACCAGGCCGTCGCGCAGTCGTCCAGCAAGCACAAGATCGACGCCACCGCCGCCGGCCCGCTGGTCGACCACCATCTCGACGAGGGCACCGAGGGCGACGGCCACGGGGCCGAGAGCCACCAGGCCGAGGGCCACAAGCACGAGGACCCGGCCGGCGACCCGCACATCTGGCTCGACCCGACCCGCTACGCGGCGATCGCCAAGAGCGTCGGCGACGAGTTCGCCAAGGCCGACCCGGCCCACGCCGAGGACTACCGGAAGAACACCGACGAGCTGGTCACCAAGCTCACCGCGCTCGACCAGGAGTTCCGGACCGGGCTGAAGGACGCCAAGACCAGGACCTTCGTCACCAGCCACGCCGCCTTCGGCTACCTCGCCGACCACTACGGCCTCACCCAGGTCGCCATCAACGGCGTCGACCCGGAGTCCGAGCCCACCCCGGCCCGCCTCTCCGCGGTGCAGAAGGCCGCCAAGGACAACGGCGTCACCACGATCTTCTTCGAGACCCTGGTCAGCCCCAAGCTCGCCGACACCGTCGCCAAGGACCTCGGCCTCAAGACCGCCGTCCTGGACCCGCTGGAGGGAGTCAAGGACCCGTCCAAGGACGACTACCTGACCGTCATGAAGCAGAACCTGGCCAACCTCCAGGCCGCCCTCGGCGCCCCGGCCACCCCCGCCGGAACCGACGCCACCACCCCTGCCGCCACCAGCTGACGGGACCGAGCACCATGACCGACCCGATACCTCCGGCCGTCCGCCTCCGTGACGCCGTCGCCTCGCGCGGCGGCCGGCCGGTGCTGCGCGGCGTCGACCTCACCGTCCGGCCCGGCGAGGTCGTCGCCCTGCTGGGCGCCAACGGCTCCGGCAAGTCGACCACCGTCAAGGCCGTGATCGGCTCCGTCCCGCTGGAGCAGGGCACCCTGGAGCTGTTCGGCACCCCGTACGGCTCCTTCCGTGCCTGGCACCGGATCGGGTACGTCCCGCAGCGCACCACCGCCGCCTCCGGCGTCCCCGCCACCGTCCGCGAGGTGGTCTCCACCGGACGGCTGCCGCAGCACCGGCTGCTGCCCTTCCGCCGCAAGGACCGCGAGGCGGTGGACCGCGCGCTGGCCGCCGTCGGCATGCTGGAGCGGGCCGGGGACGGCGTGGCCGACCTGTCGGGCGGCCAGCAGCAGCGGGTGCTGATCGCCCGCGCCCTGGTCGGCTCCCCCGACCTGCTGATCATGGACGAGCCGATGGCCGGCGTGGACGCCGCCAGTCAGCAGGTGCTCGCCGACACCCTGCGCGCCGAGGTCGGCCGCGGCGCCTCCGTCCTCCTCGTGCTGCACGAACTCGGGCCGCTGGAGCCGCTGATCGACCGCGCCGTGGTGCTGCGGGACGGCTGCGTCGCCCACGACGGCCCACCCGTGCCCAACACCGGCCTGCACGCGCTGCCCGGCCACGACCACGTCCACCCGCACGCCGACCTGACCCCACCGAGGCTGCTCGCATGACCGAGATGCTCTCCTACGACTTCATGCAGCGGGCCCTGCTCGCCGCCGTCCTGGTCGGGATCACCGCCCCGGCCGTCGGCATCTACCTGGTGCAGCGCCGCCAGGCGCTGATGGGCGACGGCATGGGCCACGTCGCGATGACCGGCGTCGGCCTCGGCTTCATCTTCCAGACCAGCCCGGTCTGGATGGCCGTGCTGGTCTGCATGCTCGGCGCCGTCACCATGGAACTGGTCCGCTCGCGCGGCAACCAGCGCGGCGACATCGCCCTCGCGATGCTCTTCTACGGCGGCATGGCCTGCGGCAAGCTGCTGGTCTCGCTCTCCGCCCAGGCCGGGGCCGGCTCGCTGGAGAGCTACCTGTGGGGCTCGATCCTCACCGTCGCCCCCGCCGACCTGGCCGCCATCGCGGTGCTCGGCGCGGTGGTCATCGCGGTCACCGTCGGCCTGCGCCGCCAGCTCTTCGCGATCTGCCAGGACGAGGACTTCGCCCGGGTCACCGGTGTGCCGGTGCGCACCCTCAACCTGCTGCTCGCGGTGATGGCCGCGGTCACCGTCACGGTCGCCATGCGGGTGGTCGGGCTGCTGCTGGTCAGCGCGCTGATGGTGGTCCCGGTGGTCGCCGCCCAGCAGCTCACCCGGTCCTTCGCCGCCACCCAGGCCGCCTCGATCGCGCTCGGCGTGGTCGTCTCGCTGGCCGGCGTCACCGGCTCCTACCACCTCGACGTGCCCTCCGGCCCGGCCATCGTGCTGCTCGCCATCGCGGTCTTCGCGGTGTTCAGCCTGCTCGCCGCGCCGCTCGCCCGGCGGCGCCACCGCGGCGCGGGCGAACACGGCCCGAAGGTGTGCGACGTCGAACTGCCGGAACAGGCCTCCTCCGAGCCGTCCGGCACGACCACCCCTGAGCGACGTGCGGGGCTGGCACAATGATGTGCGAGACGCCCACGACCCCAGGAGGACCCACGGTGACCACCGCAGGCCCGTCGCCGCGCGCCCGATCGACCCGGCAGCGTGCCGCCGTCTCGGCGGCCCTGGACGAGATCGCGGACTTCCGCAGCGCACAGGAGCTCCACGACCTGCTCAAGCACCGCGGGGACTCCGTCGGTCTGACCACGGTCTACCGCACGCTCCAGTCGCTCGCGGACGCCGGTGAGGTGGACGTGCTGCGCACGGCCGACGGCGAGGCGGTCTACCGCCGGTGCAGCAGCGGGCACCACCACCACCTGGTCTGCCGGCACTGCGGCGCGACCGTCGAGGTGGAGGGCCCCGCGGTGGAGCGCTGGGCCAACTCGGTCGCCGCCGAGCACGGCTTCAGCGACATCGCGCACACCCTGGAGATCTTCGGGACCTGCGCGGAGTGCGCCAAGAAGGCCTGAGTCCGGCGCGGACGGTCTCAGCGCTGGGACGGCACCGGCGCGCCGACCTCGTTCGGGATCGCCCCGCCGAAGCGCCGGTCGCGCATCGCGAACTGCTCGCAGGCCCGCCACAGGTCGCGGCGGTCGAAGTCCGGCCAGAGCACGTCCTGGAACACGAACTCGGCGTAAGCCGACTGCCAGAGCAGGAAGTTGGACGTGCGCTGCTCGCCGCTGGGGCGCAGGAACAGGTCCACGTCCGGCATGTCCGGGTGGTACATGTACCTGGCGAGGGTCTTCTCGTTGACCTTCTTCGGGTCGAGCTTCCCGGCCGCGACGTCCCGGGCGATCGCCTGCGCCGCGTCGGCGAGTTCGGCCCGGCCGCCGTAGTTGACGCACATGTAGAGCGTGACGGCGTCGTTGTCCTTGGTCTGCTGCTCGGCGACCTGGAGCTCCTGGACGACGCTCTTCCACAGCTTGGGCATCCGGCCCGCCCAGCGGATCCGCACGCCCATCGCGTCCATCTCGTCGCGGCGGCGGGCGATGACGTCCCGGTTGAAGTTCATCAGGAACTTCACCTCGTCGGGCGAGCGCTTCCAGTTCTCGGTGGAGAACGCGTACAGCGAGATGTTCTTGACCCCGAGCTCGATGGCGCCCTTGAGGACGTCCAGCACCACGGACTCGCCGACCTTGTGGCCCTCGGTGCGGGGCAGCCCGCGCTCCTTGGCCCAACGGCCGTTGCCGTCCATCACGATGGCGACGTGGTCGGGCACCAGCTCGCCGGGGATCTTCGGGGGCTGTGCGCCGCTGGGGTGCGGGGTCGGGGGGACGTACGTCCTCTGCTTGCCGCCGCCGAAGAGCCGTCGCGCTGCCATGTGCTCACTTCTCCACGTATCTCATCGAGCGGATGCCCCGCTCCAGGTGCCACTGCAGATAGGCCGCGACCAGGCCGCTGCCCTCCCGCCAGTACCGCGGCTCGCAGGCGTCGGCCGTCTGCCAGTCCCCTGACAGCAGCGCCCCGAGCAGTACCAGTGTCTCAGGGGAGGGTACGGCACATCCGGGCACTCGGCAGTCCCCGCAGAGCACCCCGCCCGCGGGGAGGGAGAAGAATCGGTTCGGCCCCTCCAGGCCGCATTTGGCGCAGTCGGTGAAGCTCGCGCCGTACCCGTTCACCGCGAGCGAGCGCAGCAGGAAGGCGTCCAGCACCAGGTGCGATTCGTGCAGCCCGGCCGCCAGCGTCCGCAGCCCGCCCACCAGCAGCAGGTACTGCTGGACGGCCGGCTCGCCCTCGTTCTCGGCGAACCGCTCGGCGGTCTCCAGCATCGCGGTGCCGGCCGTGTAGCGGCCGTAGTCAGTGACGATCGAACCGCCGTACGGCGCGATGGTCTCCACCTGGGTGCAGAGCGGCAACCCGCGGCCGACCAGCTCACTCCCCCGACTGAAGAACTGCACGTCCACGTGCGAGAACGGCTCCAGTCGGGCGCCGAACTTGGACTTGGTCTTCCGCACCCCGCGCGCGACCGCCCGCACCTTGCCGTGCTGGCGGGTCAGCAGGGTGATGATCCGATCGGCCTCGCCGAGCTTCTGCGCCCGCAGCACGACGCCGTCGTCCCGGAAAAGACTCATGGGGACCATTCTCCCCCACCCGCCCCGGCGCCGGACGGCCGTCCTCGCCCGCGCCGGGCGCCGGACAGCCGTGTTGCCCGCACCGGCGGCCGTGGGGGGGACCACTGCGGTGCGGGTCACGGCGGGCCCGGGGTGGGGAGTCCGGGCCCGTTGTGGGGGATTCGGAGGTGGTCTTCTGATCTTCGGAGGTACGGACGGCACCGCTGGGCGAGCGGCGAGCGGCGCTACTTGTACGGCGCCCTGGTCGCCGCCTCCAGCAGCGCTCCGACCCGGGACTGCGGCAGGTCCAGGCAGCGCCCGACCGCGGCCAGTGCCTCGCGCTCCTGCGGCAGGTAGCGCCCGTCCGCGAGCGCGATCGCCGCACCCTGCAGCAGCAGCCGCTCGCGGCCGTGGTGGGCCAGGTGCGGGGTGAGCGGTTCGAGCACCGCGTGCAGCTCGACGGCCAGGCCGCCGAACTCCCCCAGCCTCCGGCTGGGAGGTGTCCCCGGTTCGCGGGCGTCGTAGAGCTCGCCGCCGAGCCCGGAGAGCGCGGCGAGCGCCGCCAGCACCTGGGCCTCGCCACAGTCCTCGAACCCGGCCTCGCGCACCGCCGCGCAGGCCGCGTCGCGGGCCGCCGGGTGGGCGGTGCCGCCGGCCGCGAGCAGGGCCAGCGCGATGGTGTACTGGGCGTCCCGCAGCATCGCGCCGAGGCGCACGCAGGTGGGCTGCTCCAGGCTCTCGACGCCGTACCGGCCGTGGCAGCCGGTGCACTGCACGCTGTCGATCACCGGGCCGAGCGGGACCACCGGCGTCCCCAGCAACCGCAGCCACCGCCGGCCGTGCTGCCGGCGGTAGTTGCGGTCCCCGCCACAGCCCGGGCAGAAGAAGTCACCGAGAACGTCAGTCCGCCATCGCGGGCGAACACCCCACAACCTGGTCACGGCGCCACTCCCCAGACATGGCAGGCGGCCTGCTCGACAATGGGCAGGTCACGCGACCGGACACCGAGGCCGTCCCACCGACCCGGCTTTCCGGTGGATCGATGTTGCCACGGTTACCGGCACGTGTCAGTACCTCGAACGGCTTCCGATTCGAAAAAATGTGGCGCAGGCCACAACGCTCGGCGGAGACGGCGAAGGGCCGCCCCGCGGGACGGCCCTTCGTGCACCACCCGTTCGAATTAACCGCGCTGCGAGCGGTTGACGGCGCTGATCATGGCCTTCAGCGAGGCCAGCACGGTGTTGCCGTCGATGCCCACGCCCCACAGCACCTTGCCGTCCACCGCGCACTCCACGTACGCGGCGGCCTGGGCGTCGCCGCCCTCGCTCAGCGCGTGCTCGGCGTAGTCCAGGACGCGCACGTCCACGCCGATCCGGGCCAGCGCGTCGGCGAAGGCCGAGACCGGGCCGTTGCCGGTACCGGTCAGGGTCACCGGGGCGCCGTCCACCAGGGCCTCGGCGGTCAGCGCGTCCCGGCCGTCCTCGGTGGTCAGGGTGCGCGAGCCGCTCAGCGAGATCCGGCCCCACGGGTTGCCGGTGGTCGGCAGGTACTCGTCCTCGAAGACCCGCCAGATCTCGGCCGGGCTGACCTCGCCGCCCTCGGCGTCGGTCTTGGCCTGGATGATCCGGGAGAACTCGATCTGCATCCGGCGCGGCAGGTCCAGCTTGTGGTCGTTCTTCAGCACGTACGCCACGCCGCCCTTGCCGGACTGGCTGTTGACCCGGATGACCGCCTCGTAGGTGCGGCCGACGTCCTTCGGGTCGATCGGCAGGTACGGCACGCCCCAGGTGTGCTCGTCCACCGGCACGCCCGCGGCCGCGGCGTCCGCCTCCAGGACGTCGAAGCCCTTCTTGATGGCGTCCTGGTGCGAGCCCGAGAAGGAGGTGTACACCAGGTCGCCGGCGTACGGGTGGCGCGGGTGCACCTCCATCTGGTTGCAGTACTCGGCGGTGCGGCGTACCTCGTCGATGTCGGAGAAGTCGATCTGCGGGTCGATGCCCTGCGAGAACAGGTTCATCCCCAGCGTCACCAGGTCGACGTTGCCGGTCCGCTCGCCCTGACCGAACAGGCAGCCCTCGATGCGGTCGGCACCCGCCATGTAGGACAGCTCGGCGGAGGCGACGGCGGTGCCGCGGTCGTTGTGCGGGTGCACCGACAGGCAGACGAACTCGCGCCGGGACAGGTGGCGCGACATCCACTCGAACTGGTCGGCCTGCACGTTCGGGGTGGCCCGCTCGACGGTGGCGGGCAGGTTCAGGATGATCTCGCGGCCCTCGCCCGGCTGCCAGACGTCCATGACCGCCTCGCAGACCTCCAGTGCGAAGTCCAGCTCGGTGTCGACGAAGATCTCCGGCGAGTACTGGTAGCCGAAGACGGTGTCCTCGCCCAGCAGCTTCTCCGCGTACTCCATCACCAGCCGGGTGCCCTCGGTGGCGATCGCCTTGGTGGCCGCCTTGTCGTTGCGGAACACCACCCGGCGGAACAGCGGCGCGGTCGCGTTGTACAGGTGGACGGTCGCCCGCGGAGCGCCGACCAGCGACTCGACGGTCTTCTCGATCAGCTCCTCGCGGGCCTGCGTCAGCACCGAGATGGTGACGTCCTCGGGGATCGCCCCCTCCTCGATCAGCGACCGCACGAAGGCGTGGTCGGTGGCCCCGGAGGAGGGGAAGCCGACCTCGATCTCCTTGTAGCCCATCTTCACCAGCAGGTCGAACATCATGCGCTTGCGGGCGGGCGACATCGGGTCGATCAGCGCCTGGTTGCCGTCCCGCAGGTCGGTGGAGAGCCAGCGCGGCGCCCTGGTGATCACCGTGTCCGGCCAGGTGCGGTCCGGCAGGTCGACGGTGCCGAACGGCAGGTAGCGCCCGTACCGCATGCCCGAGGGCCGCTGGCGCACCGAGGCGGCGGTGATCGGGGTCGGGCGGTCGACGAAGGGGCGGCCGGCGGGGACGGGCGCGGCGGAGTTCTGCTCGGTCATGGAGGTGACTCGGCTTCCTGTGATGCGTGGTGCGGGCGGGTCGGGGGTGGTCAACACCGACTGGCCGGCCTCTGCTGCCGCTGGCGACACACCGTCGGATCGCCGATCGCGCACAGCTCGTTCCCCGCGGCGAGGGAGCCGGCCCCAGTGGACTACAGGCCCTCGACGCGGCAGCTAAGAAGAAGCAGCCCGTTGCGCATGATGGGCCCCAGCGTAACCCAGCACCGCGCGCCCCCGAAGTGATCCGGGCTTCCGTTCCACCCCTTGAGACACCGGCCGGCCATGTCAAAGGTGGTGACAACCGGTCATCGAGGCCTCACCCTGGGCCACATGACTGCAGTAGTGCCGATCTGCACGATCGTCCCGCCGTACGTCCTGGACCGCCTCGCCGAGGCCGGTCACGAGCCCGCCATCCACTCCCTGGCCCTCGACGCCGCGCACCGCGCGGCCCGTCTCTCCCCGCCCCCGCCCGTCGCCGGCGTCCCGGGGCTCAACCGGGTCATCTACGACGCCGGCCACGCCCAGCGACTGCCCGGCCGCACCGTGCGCACCGAGGGCCTGGGCGCGTCCTCCGACAGCTCCGTCAACCACGCCTACGACGGCCTCGGCGCCACCTTCGCGCTCTACGCCGACGTCTTCGGCCGACACTCGATCGACGACCGGAACCTGCGGCTGGACGCCAGCGTCCACTACGGCCGCAACTACGACAACGCCTTCTGGAACGGCCACCAGATGGTGTTCGGCGACGGCGACAACGTGGTGTTCGGCGACTTCACCGCCTGCATCGACGTCATCGGCCACGAACTCACCCACGGCGTCACCCAGTTCACCGCCGGACTGGAGTACCAGGACCAGCCCGGCGCGCTCAACGAGTCGGTCTCCGACGTCTTCGGCTCGCTGGTCAAGCAGTACTCGCTGCACCAGAGCGCCGCCGACGCCGACTGGCTGATCGGCGCCGGGCTGCTCGCCCCGGGCGTCCAGGGCGTGGCGCTGCGCTCGATGAAGGCGCCCGGCACCGCCTACGACGACCCGCAGCTCGGCAAGGACCCGCAGCCCGCGCACATGCGGGACTACGTGAACACCTCCCAGGACAACGGCGGGGTGCACATCAACTCCGGCATCCCCAACCACGCGTTCTACCTGCTGGCCACCGCACTCGGCGGCTCGGCCTGGGAGCGCGCGGGGCGGATCTGGTACGACGCGCTGACCGGGCGCACGCTGCCCGCCGACGCCGACTTCACCGCCTTCGCCCGGGCCACCGTGGCCGCCGCCAAGGCCCGCTACCCCGACGACGGGTCGGTCGCGGACACCGTCACCGCCTCCTGGGCGCAGGTCGGGATCAGCCCGGGGTGACGGAGCGCGCCTGAAGGGTGGTTGAGACCGGGTTGAGGCGGGCTTAAGGTCACGGTCCGGGAAAAGCCCGGCAAAACCCCGCCCTGCGTAGCACCATGGACACCATGCGCATCCAGGTGACCCGGACCGGCGGCTTCGCGGGGATCGTCCGCCAGGCGGAGATCGACACCGCCGACCGCACGGACGCCCCGCACGTGCACGCGCTCGCCCGCGAGGCCGTCGCGGGCGGGCTGCGCGCGCCCTCGTACGGGGTGCCGGACGGCTTCCACTACGAGATCACCGTCGACGGCCGGTCGGTGTACTGCGCCGATCCGAAGCTCACCGACTCCCAGCGCGAGCTGGTCTCCCTGGTGCTGCGCGAGGGCGCGTAACGCCCCCCGCACGCCTGCCGGCTGACATACCATCTGGTGATCTTGAAAGGCAGTCCGCCGGCTGCGGCCCCCTCGGGTCGCGGCCGGGCGGACCGATCACCACGAACGGGGAGTTCGGCATGGCCGCACACACGGGGACCACCGCGAGACGGCTGGGCATCGGCGCCGCGACGATCGTGCTGGGAGGCCTGCTGACCGCCTGCGGCTCGGGCTCGGCCACCGGCTCGCTGGCCGCCGGCGTCGGGCGGGCGCAGTGGCCCGACTTCCAGACCGTGCTCACCGACAAGGCGGTGCTGAAGCAGACCCTGCCGAACCGGGCCGCCGTCAAGGCCGGCTGAGCCGCGCCTCCCGACGGCCGAGGGCCCGCCCGGAATCGTTCCGGGCGGGCCCTCGGCAGTCCCGCTGTGGTGGACTCCCCGGCCGGGGAGCGTGGTTCAGAAGCCCAGCTTGCGCAGCTGCTTGGGGTCGCGCTGCCAGTCCTTGGCGACCTTGACGTGCAGGTCCAGGTAGACCGGCGTGCCGAGCAGAGCCTCGATGTGCTTGCGGGCGGTGGTGCCGACGTGCTTGAGCCGCGCGCCCTTGGCGCCGATCACGATCGCCTTCTGGCTCTGTCGCTCGATGTAGACGTTGGCGTGGATGTCCAGCAGCGGGCGGTCCGCCGGGCGGCCCTCGCGCGGCAGCATCTCCTCGACCACCACGGCCAGCGAGTGCGGCAGTTCGTCGCGCACGCCCTCCAGCGCGGCCTCGCGGATCAGCTCGGCGACCATGATCTGCTCGGGCTCGTCGGTGAGGTCGCCGTCCGGGTAGAGCTGGTCGCCCTCCGGCAGCAGCTTGGTGAGCAGGTCGGCGACCAGTTCCACCTGCTTGTCGCCCACGGCGGAGACCGGGATGATCTCGGCCCACTCGAAGCCCAGCTCGGCACCGAGCTGCTGGATGGCGATCAGCTGCTCGGCCAGCCGCTTGGAGTCGACCAGGTCGGTCTTGGTGACGATGGCGACCTTCGGGGTCTTCTTGATCCCGGCGATCTCCTTGGCGATGAACTTGTCGCCGGGGCCGATCTTCTGGTCGGCGGGCAGGCAGAAGCCGATCACGTCGACCTCGGCCCAGGTGGTGCGGACCAGGTCGTTGAGGCGTTCGCCGAGCAGGGTGCGCGGCTTGTGCAGACCGGGGGTGTCGACCAGCACGAGCTGGGCGTCCGGGCGGTGCACGATGCCGCGCACGGTGTGCCGGGTGGTCTGCGGGCGGTCGGAGGTGATCGCGACCTTCGTCCCCACCAGGGCGTTGGTCAGGGTCGACTTGCCCGCGTTGGGCCGGCCGACGAAGCACGCGAACCCGGAGCGGTACGAGGAGGAAGGGGCATTCATGGACCCCATTCTCCCTGATCACCGGAGCCCCGCCGTCCGGGCCCCGGCCCCGGGGTGCTCACGGCGCGCTCAGCCCTTCTTCCCGCCCTTGCCGCCGGTGGGGACGAGCGAGACCACCACCAGCACCAGCAGGAAGCCGAGCGAGCCGAACAGCCAGAGCTCCGACCCGGTCTCCTGCCACTTGCCCAGCCCCATCACGAACAGCAGCAGCCCGGCGAAGAACGCCACCGCCCCCATGCCCCAGCCCCCTCACCGAGTCCACTCCCCCGGTGAGATTATCTGCCTGGCATGGGTGGGGACCATGCCGGCCGGTACGGTCGCCGAAGGCCCGCCCCGGGCCCCCGGCTGCCCCGCACAGGACCCTCGACGGGCCTCAGCGCGCCTCGGCGGCCACCCGCAGCGCCCCGTCCGGCCCGGCCAGCAGCACCGGCGTCCCGGCTCCGCCCAGGTCCCGCACGGCCGCCAGGTCCGCATCGGCCGGCTGCTCCGCCTCGCTCACCACGGCGGCCGCCTCCAGCGACCTCGCGCCGCTGGCCACCGCCATCGCCACCGCCGTCTGGAGGGCGCTCAGCCGCAGCGACTCCAGCGCGACCGTCCCGGCCACGTAGGTGCGCCCGGTCTCGTCACGCACCGCGGCCCCCTCGGCGACGCCGTTGCGGGCGCGGGCCGAGCGGGCCAGGGTGATGATCTTCTTGTCTTCGGGGTCGAGCTCGACGATGTCACTCATGCCGCCGAGCATAGGCCTCGTCGATCACGGCTCAGTGGCCGACCGGACGGGTCGGCCCCGGGTTGGGGTTGAGGATCTTGACGAAGGTCTTCGCGGCACCGGCCGGCCGCGGCTCCTCGTGCTCGATCCGCTTGCGCCAGAACGGGTTGTCGTGCGGCAGGTGACTGCTCACCCGGCCGTACATCCCGAAGGTGGTCACGATGATCCCGAAGATGAACGCGAACAGCACGTTCGACATCCGGAAGTTGAGGATGTTCGCCTCCGGCCGTCCGAGCACCGTCAGTCCGTAGAAGCCGGACAGGACGAACAGCACACCGACCACCATGTTGACGTTGGACGCGACGTTCCCGCCGATGACCGCCCCGGCCACGAGGATCGCGCCCACCACGATGGACAGGATGCTCAGCGCCCCGTTGGTCGACAGCCCGGCGATCCGGTCGCCGTGGGTGTCCAGGAAGCCCAGATGGTTGGTCAGCCCCAGGATCCCGAACACGATCAGGAAGATCCCCCCGAATCCCGCCCCGACCCGCCACACCAGGGCGAGCCGGCGATCGACGGTCGGCAGTTCGTCTTGCAGCTTCATGGCGACCTCCAGAGCTCGCCGAGGGCCGAACGGCTCGGCCTAGCTGTAGGGATGGCTCCCCTGCATGTGCGGTGTCTCGTGCATGTAGAGCGAACCGCACTGCTGGCAGCAGCGCAGCCCGGTGCCCCAGTCCTGCTCCGGCCGCGTCTCGGCGTCGTCGGGCATGGTGCGGCCGCAGAGCGCCGTCGACAGGTCCTCGTCCCGCACCACGTGCCAGGACTTGACCCCGCCGGCCGCCCCCTGCGGGCCGTACTCCGCCCGGAGTTTGTGCGTCATGCCCTCCATGGTCGCGCGGCGGCCCCCGACCCGCTACTCGCCCGCCGCCTCCTCGGCCCCGGCCGTCCCGCGCACGGGCGAGGCGACCATCGAGCCGATCCGGTTGCGCCGCCCCGCCGAGGACTCGGCGGTCAGCAGGATCCCGGTCAGCCCGGTGTCCTCCGGCTCCGGCAGCGGGATCTCGCAGGAGGAGCCGGGGATCGGCACCCGGCCCAGGTGCTTGGCCAGCAGGCCGCCGACGGTCTCGACGTCCTCGTCCTCCAGCTCGATGCCGAACAGCTCGCCCAGGTCCTCCACCAGCAGCCGGGCGGTGATCCGGTACGAGCCGTCGCCGAGGTCCTCCACCGGGGCGATCTCCCGGTCGTACTCGTCGGTGATCTCGCCGACGATCTCCTCCAGGATGTCCTCGATGGTGACCAGGCCGGCCGTGCCGCCGTACTCGTCGATCACGATCGCCACGTGCGAACGGCGCTGCTGCATCTCGCGCAGCAGGTCGCCGGCCGGCTTGGAGTCCGGGACGAAGACGGCCGGGCGCATCACCGCGCCGACCTCCTCGGACTCCGCCTCCCGGTTGATGTGGGTGCGCCGCACCAGGTCCTTGAGGTAGACGATGCCGACCACGTCGTCCTCGTTGTCACCGACCACCGGGATGCGCGAGAAGCCCGAGCGCAGCGCCAGGGTGAGCGCCTGCCGGACGGTCTTGTGCCGCTCGATCATCACCAGGTCGGTACGCGGCACCATCACCTCGCGCACGATGGTGTCGCCCAGCTCGAAGACCGAGTGCACCATCCGGCGCTCCTCGTCCTCGATCAGGTCGTCCTTCTCGGCGAGGTCCACCAGGGCCCGCAGCTCCGCCTCGGAGGCGAACGGACCCTCCCGGTAGCCCTTGCCCGGGGTCAGCGCGTTGCCGAGCAGGATCAGCAGCCGCGGGATCGGACCCAGCACCGCGGCCAGCGGCAGCAGCACGAAGGACGCCGCGGTCGCGGTGGTGAGCGGGTGCTGGCGCCCGATCGTGCGCGGTGAGACCCCCATCGCGACGAAGGACACCAGCACCATCACGCCGAACGCCAGCAGCACGGCCTGCCAGGTCGGGCTGACGTTGCGCACGCACACCACGGTGACCAGGACGGCCGCCGCCATCTCGCTGGCCACCCGGATCAGGGTGGCCAGGTTGAGGTAGCGGATCGGGTCGGAGGCGACGGTCAGCAGCCGCGCGGAGCCGCGCCGTCCGCTGCGCACCGCCTCCTCCGCCCGGAACCGGGAGACCCGGGAGATGCCCGCCTCGGCGCACGCGGCCAGCCAGCCGAGCACGACGAGCAGCACGGCACCGAGGATGAAGCTCGTACTCTCACCACTCACAGGGGTTCGGGCTCCGCGCTCAGTGGGTGGTGGGGGCCGGGGAGATGCCGCCGAGGCCGCGGCCCGCCCGCCAGTCGTCCAGGATGCGCTTCTGGAGGGCGAACATCTCCTCCTCTTCCTCCGGCTCCTCGTGGTCGTAGCCGAGGACGTGCAGCACGCCGTGCACGGTGAGCAGTTGCAGCTCCTCGTCCATCGAGTGCTTGGAGGGGGCCGCCTTGCCCTGCTGCTCGGCGACCTCGGGGCAGAGCACGATGTCGCCGAGCAGGCCCTGCGGCAGCTCCTCGCCCTCCTTGCCGGGACGCAGCTCGTCCATCGGGAAGGACATCACGTCGGTGGGCCCGGGGAGGTCCATCCACTGAATGTGCAGCTCCTCCATCGCCGCACCGTCCACCAGGATCACGGACAGTTCGGACTGCGGGTGGATCCGCATCTTGTCCAGTGCGAAGCGGGCGACGTCGAGGATGGCTTCCTCGTCGGCGTCCCAACCGGACTCGTTGGCGATGTCGATCGACATGACGGGCTGTGTGCTCAGCTTTCGGTGCGATGGGACTGTCGGGGTGCGCGGAGCGCGGTGGCCTTGCCGGGGCGCCGCTGGGCGGGCTTGCGGGCCGCCGGGGCGACCTCCTCGGCCTCCTGGCGGGCGTCCCAGCGCTCGTAGGCGTCCACGATCCGGCCGACCAGCTTGTGGCGGACCACGTCGGTGCTGGTGAGGACGGAGAAGTGGATGTCGGGCACGTCGGCCAGGATCTCCTGGACGACCTTGAGGCCGCTGCGGGTGCCGCCCGGGAGGTCGATCTGGCTGGTGTCGCCGGTGACCACCACCCGGGAGTTGAACCCGAGGCGGGTGAGGAACATCTTCATCTGCTCGGGCGAGGTGTTCTGGGCCTCGTCGAGGATGATGAAGGCGTCGTTGAGGGTGCGGCCGCGCATGTACGCGAGCGGGGCGACCTCGATGGTGCCGGCCGCCATCAGGCGCGGGATGGAGTCCGGGTCCATCATGTCGTGCAGCGCGTCGTACAGCGGGCGCAGGTACGGGTCGATCTTCTCGTAGAGGGTGCCGGGCAGGAAGCCCAGCCGCTCCCCCGCCTCGACCGCCGGACGGGTCAGGATGATCCGGTTGACCTCCTTGGCCTGGAGGGCCTGGACGGCCTTGGCCATCGCCAGGTAGGTCTTGCCGGTGCCGGCCGGGCCGAGGCCGAAGACGATCGTGTGCCGGTCGATCGCCTCGACGTAGCGCTGCTGGTTGAGGGTCTTCGGGCGGATCGTGCGGCCCCGGTTGGACAGGATGTTCGCGGTGAACACCTGGGAGGGCGCCGGGCTGTCCGGGTCCTGGCTGCGGAGCATGGCGATGGAGCGCTCCACGGAGTCCTCCGTCAGGGGCTGGCCGGTGCGCAGCACCAGCATCATCTCGTCGAAGAGCCGCTGCACGAGGGCGACCTCGGCCCGGACTCCGGTGGCGGTCACCTCGTTGCCGCGCACATGGATGTCGGCGGCGGGGAAGCCCTGCTCGATCACGCGCAGCAGCGAGTCCGCGGTGCCGAGCAGGGTGACCATCGGGTGCTTCTCGGGGATGACGATCCGGGCGCTGACGCGGCCGTCGTCGGCCGGGTCGGGGCGCGACTGTCCGTTGGTACGGGTCTGCGATGTGTCACTCATAGGTCGGCGCTGGGGCCTGCCTCATCCCATCCGTGGTGTCGGGTGCCGCTCGGTGTCTCCGGGGCACCAGGGTACGCCGCGAGCGTGATCGCCGTGGCGGGCGGCGGGGCCGCACCCGATGATGCTGCGGCAGTTCGGGGGCCGACGCGAGCCCTTTTCCCGCCGTTCACGACGTTCACGACGTTCACGACGTTCACAGCGCTCGCGGCGCGCCTGCTCTTCCCGACGCTCACGGCGTTCACGGCGTTCACGATGTTCACGACGGGCGGCGGGCCGGGACGGGCACCCGGTCGAGGTCGGCGGCCAGCACCAGCTCCCCGTCGAAGTGCTTGCGGGCGTCGGCCAGGTGCTGGCCGAGGTCCGGGTAGCGCTGGGAGAAGTGGGTCAGCACCAGGGTGCGCACCCCGGCCTCGGCGGCGACCTTGGCGGCCTGTCCGGCGGTGAGGTGGCCGTGCTCCTCGGCGAGGCGGGCGTCGGCGTCGGTGAAGGTCGCCTCGACCACCAGCAGGTCGGTGCCCTCGGCGAGCCGGTGCACGCCCTCGCACAGCCGGGTGTCCATCACGAAGGCGAACTTCTGGCCCGGCCGCGGCTCGCTGACCTCGCCCAGGGTGACGGTGCGGCCGTCCACCTCGATCGCGCCCTCGTGCTGGAGCCGGCCCACCGCCGGCCCGTGCACGCCGAGCGCGGCGAGCCTCTCCGGCACCAGCCGGCGGCCGTCGGGCTCGGACAGCCGGTAGCCGAAGGACTCCACCGGGTGGTCCAGCCGGACGGCGTCCAGCGCGAAGCGGGCGCCGGGCGCGGGCAGCGGCCCGGGTTCGTCGATCGGCCGGGGCCGCAGCACGGCGGTCTCGTGGTAGGCGGTGGAGTGCCGCAGCCGCTCGAAGTAGACCTCGCCGGAGGCCGGGAAGTAGACGTCGACCGGGTGCGGGACGCGGTCGAGGTTGATCCGCTGAATCACCCCGGCGAGGCCCAGGCAGTGGTCACCGTGGAAGTGGGTGACCGCGATCCGGGTGATCTGGGTGGCCGTGACCCCGGCGTGCAGCATCTGGCGCTGGGTGCCCTCGCCGGGGTCGAACAGCAGGCCCTCGCCGTCCCAGCGCAGCAGGTAGCCGTTGTGGTTGCGGTGCCGGGTGGGCACCTGGCTGGCGGTGCCGAGGACGACGAGTTCGCGCTGGGACACGTGCGGTCAGACCATGCGCTCGGTCATCGACATGCCGCCGAGCACGTGGACGTGCGCGTGGAAGACGGTCTGCCCGGCGCCCGCACCGGTGTTGAAGATCAGCCGGTAGTCCTCGATGCCCTCGTCCCTGGCCACCGCGCCCGCCTCGGCGAGCAGCTCGCCGGCGATCTCCGGCTCGGCGGCGGCCAGCGCGGCCGCGTTCGGGTAGTGCACGTGCGGGATCACCAGGACGTGCACGGGCGCCTTGGGGGCGATGTCGCGGAAGGCGAGGGTGCGCTCGGTCTTGCGCACCACGGTCGCCGGGATCTCGCCCGCCACGATCTTGCAGAACAGGCAGTCGGGCTGCGGCTCGCCGGCCATGCTTCTCTCCTCGGGATCGGTACGTGGGTGGTGGGGCCGTACGGGCGCAGCCTAGCCGAGCGAGGCTACGGCCTGCTGGTACTCCTGGAGGTGCTTCCAGCGCACCGCGCGCATGCCGACGACGTCTCCTTCGTCCGTGTCGAAGTCCTCGGTGAGGAAGGCGACCGCGAGGATGACGAAACCGATCAGCCAGCGCCTGGTGAGCCGCCACGTGTTCGGCCGCATCACGCCCTTGCGGCGCACCACCCGCATCGCCATGATCCCCTTGCCCACGCTGAAGCCGGTCAGCCGGGCGAGCACCACCTGGTTGAGGAAGGACGCGGCGAGGCCGACCACCAGCAGCGCCACGAAGTAGGGCACCACCGGCCCGCCGCTCTGCACGGCGTGGCCGGCCACGTGCCTGGTCTTCGGGCGGCTCGCGGCGTTGGCGGCGACGAAGCCGAGGCCGATCGCGAACAGCCAGTCCAGCACGATCGCCAGGAACCGCCGCCCGCCGCCCGCCTCCTTGGGGCAGGGCGGCAGCGCCCGCCGCGGCTGCTCCGGCTGCGGGTAGGGGTTCGGGTAGGGCCGCGCGTACCCCTGCGGTGCGGGTGCCTGCGGCTGCGCGTACCCCTGCGGTGCGTACCCCTGCGGCGGGTACGGCTGTGCCGGCGGGTACGGCTGCGGCTGCTGCGCGTAAGGATTCTGGCCGTACTGCGGCGGCGGGTAGCCCTGCGCCATCTGGTTCCCCCGTGAGCTGTAGATCAAGAAACAGCCCCGCATCCTACCCACGCCCCCGTGCTCCGGAGCAGGAGGTCGGACGGGCCGACGTCCTGCTCCGGACTTCCCGCTCCGGAGGTCAGGCCCCGCTACGCCCAGGGCAGCGGCGGCGCCGTACGGGCCGGGGTCTCGGCGAGCTTCGCCAGGGCGAGCCGCACGCCCTCGGCCAGCTGCGGGTCCTCCCCGGCCACCCAGTGGTGCGGGGCGAACGGCACCTCGACGTCCGGGTCGACGCCGTGGTTCTCCAGGCCCCAGCCGTAGTTCTCCATCCAGAACGCGTACTTGGGCTGGGTGACCAGGGTGCCGTCGACCAGCCGGTAGCGGCTGTCGATGCCGATCACCCCGCCCCAGGTGCGGGTGCCGACCACCGGGCCGATCCCGAGCGCCTGGACGGCGGCGTTGACCACGTCGCCGTCCGAGCCGGTGAACTCGTCGGCGAGCGCGACCACCGGGCCGCGCGGGGCGTCCGCCGGGTAGGGCACCGGGTGGTCGGTGTCCCGGATGACGTCCCAGCCGATGATCCGGCGGGCCAGCTTCTCGATCACCAGCTGCGAGGTGTGGCCGCCCCGGTTCCCGCGGACGTCGACGACCAGGCCCTCCCTGGCCATCTCGCTGCTCAGGTCGCGGTGCAGCTGGGCCCAGCCGGCCGTCTGCATGTCGGGCAGGTGCAGGTAGCCCAGCCGCCCGTCGGACAGCTCGCGCACCGCGGCCCGCCGCCCGGCCACCCAGTCGTGGTAGCGCAGCGCCTCCTCGTCGGCGAGCGGGACGACCACCGGGTGGCGCCGGTCGGTGCCGTCCTTCCCGGCCACGGTCAGCTCGACCGGCTGCCCGGCGGTGCCGGCCAGCAGCGGGGCCGGGCCGGCGACCGGGTCCACCGGGCGGCCGTTGACGGCGAGCACCGCGTCGCCCGGGCGGATC
>NZ_JAHSQD010001049.1 GCF_020103755.1 Streptomyces sp. LS1784 | reverse complement strand
CCTGCCGACGGGCGCCCCCCCGAGCGCCCGTCGGCAGACGGCGAGGCCAGACCAGCGCCGGAACCCCGCAAGGGTCGATCCCCTCACCACTGCTGAGCGACGTGGCGCTCCCGGTCGTCCTGGGATCGAGGCCGAGCAGACAGGCCCGTCCGGTAGGGCGGGCGGCGTGCCGTCAGGCAACTGGCCCAGCTCCGCGCGCGGTCGCGAAGCCGGCCTGGTGAGCTGTGCCGGGAGCCCACGAGCCGGTCGGCCTCCAGGACAGCCTGAGGGAGGAATCCGTGCCGGACACGCCGACGTCGTACGCCGACCTGCGCGCCCTGGTGATCAATTGCACCCTGAAACGCTCCCCGGAGCGCAGCAACACCCAGGGTCTGATCGACGTCAGTACCGGCATCCTGGAGCGCCAGGGGGTCGCTGTCGACGTCCTGCGCGCGGTGGACCTCGACATCGCGACGGGCGTCTGGCCGGACATGACCGAGCACGGCTGGGAGACCGACGAGTGGCCGGTCATCTACTCGCAGGTGATGGCGGCTGACATCCTCACGTTGGCCGGACCTGTGTGGCTGGGAGACAACTCGTCCGTGATGAAGAAGGTGGTCGAGCGACTGTACGCCTGTTCGTCGATCCTCAACTCCGAGGGTCAGTACGCCTATTACGGCCGGGTCGGCGGCTGCCTGATCACCGGCAACGAGGACGGCGCCAAGCACTGCGCGATGAACGTCCTCTACAGCCTCCAGCACCTCGGGTACGTCATTCCGCCGCAGGCCGACGCCGGCTGGGTCGGCGAGGCCGGCCCCGGGCCCTCCTACCTCGACGAGGGCTCGGGCGGTCCGGAGAACGACTTCACCAACCGCAACACCACCTTCATGACCTGGAACCAGCTCCACCTGGCCCGCATGCTCAAGGACGCCGGCGGCATCCCGGCCTACGGCAACCAGCGCTCCGAGTGGGAAGCAGGCTGTCGCTTCGACTTCGAGAACCCAGAGCACCGCTGAATTGCCGGCCGCGCGCAGCGCCCCCGCCGGCCGCCGCATGCGCTCCACCCGGGGCGCCGTGGACCCCATGACATCAAAACGTAACGTCTCCTCGAAAAGCCGTCAGGCGTAAAGTCTTCCCCAACTCCTGCCCAATCTGGCATGTTTCCTTCAATTCCCGTGCGATCCCCCTCACGCGCGGGCCGAATCGGAGGACACGTGTCACCCCTGATATCCCGGCGGCTCGGCCGCCCGGCCGCAGCCCTCGCCGTGCTCTCGGCCATGGCGCTCGCCACCCCCACCGCGTTCGCGACCGCCGCCACCGCGACCACCACCCCCACCGTCCCCGGCGCCGTCTCCGCGCCCGCCGCCCAGGCCCCCGC
>NZ_JAHSQD010001048.1 GCF_020103755.1 Streptomyces sp. LS1784 | reverse complement strand
GCCCGCCCCGAGCACGCCGGGGCGCCGGATGCGCCGGAGGGCGGGGTGCGGACCGCCCGGCGGGTGCGGCTGATGGTCGACGGCCCGGCGGGCGGCGAGTGGCTGATCACCCTGGACGGCGACGACGACCGCACCGACCGCACCGGCGGGCCGACCGGCGAGGAGCCGGTGGCCTCGATGGTCCTGGACGGCCTGGAGCTGTGCCAGCTGGCCGCCGGGCACCGCGACCCGGACCGGCTGCCGGTCGGCGAGCACGGCGACCGGGCCGCGGTCCGCGAGGTGCTGCACGCGCTCCTGCTGCTCTCCCGGCCGTAGCGCCCCGGGGCCTACGCGAAGACGACCGTACGGGTCCCGTCCAGCAGCACCCGGTGCTCGCTGTGCCACTTCACCGCGCGGGCGAGCGCCTGGCACTCGACGTCCCGGCCGAGCGCGACCAGTTGGTCGGGGCTGACGTCGTGGGTGACCCGGGCGACCTCCTGCTCGATGATCGGGCCCTCGTCCAGGTCGGCGGTGACGTAGTGCGCGGTGGCGCCGATCAGCTTCACGCCGCGCGCGTGCGCCTGGTGGTACGGCTTGGCGCCCTTGAAGCTCGGCAGGAAGGAGTGGTGGATGTTGATCACGCGGCCGGACAGCTCGGTGCACAGCTGGTCGGAGAGCACCTGCATGTAGCGGGCCAGCACGACCAGTTCGACGTTCTCCTTGGCGATCAGGTCGAGCAGCTGCTGCTCGGCCTGGGCCTTGGTGTCCCTGGTGACCGGGATGTGGTGGAAGGGGATGCCGTAGCTCTCGGTCAGGTCCTGCAGGTCGGTGTGGTTGGAGACCACCGCGGCGATCTCCACCGGCAGGGCGCCGATCCGGGTGCGGTAGAGCAGGTCGTTCAGGCAGTGCCCGAACTTGCTGACCATAAGCACGATCCGCATCCGCTCCTCGGACGGGTGGATCTGCCAGTCCATCCCGAAGGAGGCGCCGATCGCGGCGAAGCTGGCCCGCAGCTTGTCGGCGGTGACCGGCTCGGGGGCGGAGAAGTGCACCCGCATGAAGAAGAGCCCGCTGTCGCCGTCCCCGAACTGCTGGCTGTCGATGATGTTGCAGCCGGTCATGAAGAGGTAACTGGAGACAGCGTGGACGATGCCCTGCTTGTCGGGGCAGGACAGCGTGAGGACGTACTGGGCGCTGGCCGGCTGCTGTTCCACTGGGGGTATCCCGTTCTGAGGTCGTGACGTGCGTGGATGGTCCAGCGTGTCACATTCCGGACGGCCGCCGTCCCGCTGCCCGCACTGCGGGACGGCGGCACCCGGCCGCCGTCCCGGTCGGTGCCCGGCCGCCGTCCCGGTCGGTGCCCGGCCGCCGTCCCGGTCGGTGCCCGGCCCCGGACC
>NZ_JAHSQD010001047.1 GCF_020103755.1 Streptomyces sp. LS1784 | reverse complement strand
CGGCGGCCCGGAGACCGCCCCGGCCCGAGGCCATGTCGGCGGCCGCCACCAGCAGCGCCGCCAGCACCAGGCCGGCCGCGACCGTCACCCCCAGCTGGAAGGCCAGCGCCCAGTCCGGGCGGGGGCCGGCGGCATGGGCGAAGAACACCGAGCCGACGACGGCGATGCCCACCGCCGAGCCGACCCGCTGCGCGGTCTGCAGCACTCCGCCCGCGCTGCCCGCCCGGGCCACCGGCACCTGCTGGAGGGTCAGCGTCTGGTTCGGGGCGACCACCAGTCCGCTGCCCACCCCGGCGATCAGCAGTGGCAGCGCCATCGTCCAGCCCACGTCGGGCCCGGACCACAGCTGCACCGCGAGCGTCGAGGCCAGCAGCCCGGCCAGCACCAGCACCAGCCCGGCCACCACCAGCCGCCGCCCCAGCCGGCTCACCAGGCTCCCGCCCACCGCCGCGGACACCGCCGAGCCGACCGCGAACGGCGTGATCGCCAGGCCCGCCATCAGCGCCGAGTAGTGCAGGCCCACCTGGAGGTAGAGGGTGAAGATGAAGAAGATCGCGGTGAACCCGGCGAAGTACACCAGCGACAGCAGCGTCCCCGCCGCGTACGGGCGCACCGCGAACAGCGCCATGCTCACCAGCGGTTCGTGCCGCCGCCCGTAGGACAGCTCCCAGCCGACGAAGACGGCGAGCAGCACCGCCGCCAGCGCCAGCAGCAGCCATCGGGCCGAGTCGTGCCACTGCTGCGCCTGGACGAACGGCAGCAGCAGCGAGACCGTCCCGGCGCCGAGCAGCAGCACGCCGACCGGGTCGAAGTCCCGGTGTCCGGCCCGCTCGGCGGCGGGCGGGGGCGCCGGAAGCAGCCGGTAGGCGATCGGCAGCGCGGCGACGCCGATCGGCAGGTTGACCAGGAACACCCAGCGCCAGCCGTCCTTCGGGCCGAACAGGTGGATCAGCAGCCCGCCGAGCAGCGGCCCGACCGCGGTGGACAGCCCGATGGTCGTGCCCAGCACGCCGAAGGCCCGGCCGCGCTCCGCGCCCCGGAACAGCACCTGGATGAAGCCGGACACCTGCGGCACCAGCACCCCGCCGGCCGCGCCCTGGAACAGCCGGGCCAGCACCAGCCACTCCTGGCTCTGCGCCGCCCCGGCGAGCGCGCTGGCCGCGGTGAACAGGGCGAGCCCGACGAGGAAGACGGCCCGCCGGCTGCGCGCGTCGCCGAGCCTCCCGGCGGGCACCAGCACCAGGCCGAAGGCCAGCGCGTAGCCGCTGAGCACCCATTGCAGTCCGCTGTCGGACATGTGCAGCCCGGCCCGTACGGTCGGCAGGGCGACGTTGACGATGCTGACGTCCAACAGGGTCATGAAGCCGGCGACCAGGCAGACCACGA
>NZ_JAHSQD010001046.1 GCF_020103755.1 Streptomyces sp. LS1784 | reverse complement strand
CACCGGAGCGGGCCGGCCGTCCGGCACCTCCGGGGCGCCGTCCCGGCGCGGGCCCTGGCGGCCGAGCCGGACGCCGGCTCGCACCACCACGTCCTCACGCAGCATCCGGGCCAGCTCGTGCGAGAAGTCGATCAGGCCCTGGAGCGCAGGGCCGTCGGCCCGCAGCGCGCGCAGCGCGGCCGAGCCGACCTCCCGCCCGGAGGCGCAGCGCACCCCGTCGGCGAGGGCCTGCTTGGACACGAAGTGGAAGTACAGGGCCCCCTTGCTCACCCCGGCCCGGCGGCTGATGTCGACCAGGCTGGCGGCCTCGAAGCCCACCTGCGCGAAGGTCTCCGCGGCGGCGAGCAGTACGGCCTGCCGGGTCCGCCCAGCCCGTTCCTGCTTGACCACTGGCCCCCTCCGGACTCGGCCGGGCGCGATCCCCGCCCCACCCGGCTGCTGTCGGCGCGCCCCCTGCGGGGCGGCTCTCGCATGCGGACGGCACCTTCCGAAACCGCATGGTTGGTATCTAATCTAGCGCCTGCTTCGCCCCCGCCGTCCAGCGGGGACGGCCCCCCGCCCATGGTCCGAAGCCTCCCGAACGGGCATTCCCCCAGCCCACGGGGCAGGTAGCTGCCCGGACCGGAGAGTGCGGCCCGGGCACCCCCAGTCGCCGAAGACAAACCGGGTGGTATGTATGTTTTGTTTGGACGGCCGTGGCGGCCGCTCCGACCGACACCCTGAAGCGGGGGCCAGTCATGCCATCGATCGTAGAGCCGGACCCGCACGGCCCGTACGCCCACCCCGGCCCGGGCGGCGGTGGCGGCTTCGACTTCCACGGCGGCCCCGCGAGCGGCTACGACCTCCACGGCGGCCCCGCGACCGGTTACGACTTCCACGACCGGACGGTCTCCCGGCACCTGGTGCACCGCGCCTCGGTGTCCGAGGTGTTCCTCACCGGCTGGCAGGCCACCGGCCCGTACGACTTCCTGCTCGGCGCCCAGTGGCCCCGGCTGCACGGCTTCTACCGGCTGCCCGGGGACCGCTACCACGACCCGGTGCTGCTCGCCGAAACGATCCGGCAGGCCGGGCTGCTGGTCGGCCACGCCGGGTTCGGCGTGCCTCGCGGACACCACTTCGTGATGGAGGACCTCTCCTACGCGCTCGACGAGCCCGGGCTGCCGGGTCTGGCCGTCACGACCGGCCCCGCCTCGCTGATGCTGGCCGTCGGCTGCGAGGACGTCCGGATCCGGCACGGCGAGCTGGTCTCGCTGCGGGTGAGCGTCGACGTCACCCGGGACGGCCTGCCGATCGGCCGCGGCACCGGCCAGCTGCGGGTGCTCTCCCCCGCCTCGTACGCCCGGCTGCGCGGCCCCGCGCGGCGCACCGTCCCACCACGGCCGCCGGCGCC